>CAZHSB010000034.1:0-18854 GCA_964534945.1 uncultured Bdellovibrionales bacterium
ATGATGAAGAAAGAGAGGCATATATTCCACTTCCAATAAAAGAATATCCTTTAATGGATTATAAAGAAATTTATAAAAAATAATTTTATTTATCCTCTCCCCTTAACAAAAAACTCTCCCTCTGCAGAGGCGAGGATTTTATCGCCTAGGATAAGTTCTGAAAAGGTTTGAATGCTTCTTGAACGCTCCTTGATAACTTTGCCACGAAGTAAAAGCTCTGTTTCAATGGGAACAGGGGCTTTAAATTTTGTATTTAGAGATATTGTAACTGTAACAACATTTAACGAACGACAAGCATAAAAACCAATCTCATCTAAAAGAGCACACGTAATACCACCATGAACAACGCCATTAAAGCCATTAAACATTTTTGGAACTATTACTTTTGCTTTTGCTGTTTTTGTTTCTTTATCAATATCAAAATGAAGTTTTAATCCAAACGCATTGTTCTTGCCACATAAAAGACACGAATCATCATTTTGTATTTCCATAAGATTTAAGCTCCTAAACTTGATTATTATAAATGTTACATATTACTTTACATGACATCTTCATATTGAATCTTAAGCAAATAGATGTCAAACCTAGAGGAGGGGAACAAAAATCTGGATATTTAGTTTCTGCTACATTAAATAATCTATGAGAGATCAAAAATTATTTGATACTCTTTTTTATCAAAAATAAAAAAATAATATAAAAATTCTCTGCTAAATTTTTCAATTTTGTAAAAAATTATTTTTGAAAATTATTATAAACCTAAAAGAATTAGCCTCAATTTAGATTAAAATGATAAAGATTTTCAATCCGTAAAATGTCTAAGAAAAATGATAAAATATGAAACTTTTAATAAGAACCCTCTAAAGATTTAACCCGTTGATAACTCTATAGATTTTTAATGTTGTTTTTGATAATCTCATTTTGGTGCAAAAACTCATTGTCGATAATCTCATTTTGGTGCAAAATATACGTATAGATAATCTCATTTTGGTGAAAAAATATGAAAAGGAAAATTTATAATTATTTGTTAAATTGGAAAAAAGAGAAAAAAGGCACAAGTGCAGTCTTGGTCAATGGAGCAAGAAGAGTGGGGAAAAGTTATATCGTTACAGAATTTGCAAAAAACGAATATAAAAGTTTTATCCTTATTGATTTTAATAAAGCAAGCGAACAAATAAAAGCATTATTTGATAATTTTCTAGATGATTTGGATACGTTTTTTTCATATATTAGTGCTTATACAAATACCAAATTATACGAAAGAGAATCTGTTATTATCTTTGATGAAGTTCAATTATTTCCAAGGGCTCGAAGTGCAATAAAATATTTAGTCCAAGACAATAGATACGATTATATTGAAACAGGTTCTTTAGTATCAATTAAAAAAAACGTTGAAGACATCATGATTCCATCAGAAGAGGAGGAAGTATTATTACATCCTTTAGATTTTGAAGAATTTTTGTGGGCTCTTGGAAATAAAACATTGATGCCATTTATAAAAGAGCATTTTGATAATTCACAAGAAATGGGAAATGTAATGCATAGAAAATCCATGGATTATTTTAGACAATATTTGATAGTTGGAGGAATGCCTCAAGCGGTTAAAGAATACATCGCGACAAATGATTTTAATTCAGTAGATAAGATAAAAAGACAGATATTAACTCTTTATAGAAATGATATACAAAAATATGCTAAAGGATATGAAGCAAGGGTTAGCAACATTTTTGATAATATTGCTTCTCAATTACAAAGGCATGAAAAGAAATTTAAATTGTCGGCTTTGAAGCAAGGGGCAAGAATGAGAAATTATGAAACATCTTTTTTTTGGCTTTTAGATGCAATGATTATCAATATCGCATACAACACAACGGAACCAAATATTGGGCTTGGGTTAAACCAAGAAAGAATGACGTTAAAATGTTATATGGCAGATACAGGACTTTTATTAAGTCTTGCATTCGATGAAACAAGTACAATTACTAATAATCTTTATCAAAAAATCTTATCAGATAAGTTAGAGTTCAATAGCGGAATGATTGTAGAAAATGTTGTATCACAAATGCTTGCAGCCTCTAAATACAAACTTTATTTTCTTTCAAAAACTAGTGTGCCTGACAAAAATGATCGTATGGAAATAGATTTTTTAATTCCTAAAAATAACATAACATCAAAACACAATATCTCGCTAATAGAAGTAAAATCAGGAACGCGATATACAACATCTTCATTAAAAAAATGCAAGTTAAAGTATGATAAATTTTTAGATGTATCCTATCTTATAAACTCAGGTGATTTAAGAAGAGAAGGAGATATTATTTATTTACCGTTATATATGACACCATGCTTATAATGAAAGATGGGCGAGCTACTTATGGTAAAAGACACGAATCATCATTTTGTATTTCCATAAGATTTAAGCTCCTAAACTTGATTATTAGTAAGTTACGTATTATCTTAAACAATGTTTTTATATTGAATCTTAAAGGAAAAGATGTCAAATCTAGAAGAACTATATCAAGATCTTATTATAGACCATTCAAAACACCCACGTTGCTTTGGTTGCATAAATAATCCTGACGCTACCGCAAAGCTATTTAATCCTCTTTGCGGAGACCAAATCAATTTATGCGTTAAAATAGAAGATAATAAAATAAAAAAAATAACTTTTTCTGGAAAAGGTTGTTCAATAAGCCAAGCATCTGCTTCAATGATGTGCGAACTTTTAGAGGGAAAGACTATAGAAGAAGTTAAAAAATTATCCGAACTTTATCAAGAAATGCTAAAAGGCGAAAAAGAAGAAAAAGATCTTGATGAACTTGGAGATATCGTAGCTTTGTCAGGAGTTAGAAAATTTTCTGCAAGAATAAGGTGCGCTATGCTTGGGTGGGAAGCAGTAAAAAGAGCATTAGATGAATATGAAGCAGGAAAATATCAAAAGCCTAATTGTTCCTTATGTACTAAAGATTGTAATGAAAGAAATAAAGACGAAAAATAAAATATTATTTTCTGCCAGTATCTTTTGTATCTCATTAATATATTTTTATATTATAGCCGTAAAATTACGCTTCATCACAGGAGATGAGGGATATTTTGCATATAGTGCAAAAGCAATCTTAAGCGGAAAAATTCCATATAAAGATTTTTTTTATCCGCAAGCTTTTTTGTATCCATATTTTTTAGCATCTTGGATTTATCTTTTTGGAGAATCTTGGGAAATATTTAGAGTCTTTTCTGCTTTTGTGTGTGCAGGAATCGCTGGGCTTATTTTCGATATAGTTTCAAGAAAGAGAAATAATATTTCTGGACTATTTGCTGTCATCATTTTTATCTGTACAGATTTGGTTATTGCATATTTTTCTAGCATAAAAAATTATACTCTTTCATGCTTTTTTCTTTTACTTTCAATACGATTGTTTGATTCAAAAATAAAATATAAATATTTTTTATCAGGCGCTGTATTCGCACTTTCTTTTCAAATAAGAAGTTATCTAATTATTTGTGGAATAATTTTTTTATATCAAATTCTTTTTCAAAGTGATTTAGAAAAAGATAAAAAAAAGAGAAATCTAAAAGCATTTATTTTGGGAGGACTGTTAGCGACGCTTCCTTCTATTTTAATGTTTGTTTTTAATCCAGATACTTTTGTATTTAACAATTTAACATATCATTCTTTAAGAAATAGAAACGGCTTAATATCAGGATTTAATCAGAAAATGAATGCTTTTTACTCTCTTTTTGAAGGAGTGAAAAATAATGGTGATATCAGCATTCAATTAGTAATCTTAATCGCTATTTCGTTTTGTAAAAAAATAAATTTAAAAAATATTTATTTTCAAACATTTTTAATTTTATTTCTTATTTCTTTTTGCCCGACGCCTGTTTATTCGCAATATTTTGTCGCTATAATCCCATTTCTTATAATTTATATTTTTGATTGCAAAGACTATATTTTTGATAAGAAGTTTTTCAAAATTGTAATAGCTTTCTTGTTTTTAATGTTTTTTTATAAGGCTATACCAGAATTTAATCGTTATCTTTTTACAGGAGAAAATGTCTCGGGACTTTTCTCAAGAAGGGTTCCCGCATTGTGGCGTGCAAAAACATTAGATATGACAATTTCTGATTTATCAAAACGAATCTATTTAGAAGATAAAAGAGAAAAAGGGTTTTTATTTTCTTCTTGGTCAGGATATTTAATAGGATTAGAAAAGATGGAAGCTTTTTCTGGTCTTGAAAATCATTTTGCTATAAATATCGCACATAAATTAACAAAAAGAGAACGAAAAAAATATAAAATAAAATATTCCCCAAGTGATTTAGAAGAAATTATAAAACAAAAGAAAACAAGGTACCTTGTTTTGGGATATCGTGACAAAAAAAGAGACTGGCAACGTCTTGCAAAAAAAAGTGGATATAAAAAAGAATTTGAAACAAAAAATCTTGTATTTTTTGGATTATAAAATCATACAATATTAAATAGCTTTAATTATGATGACTAAGAGTGCAACTTGATTGTTTTTTTAAAGTCAATAACTGATATGACCACTTTAAAATTAAGATTCCACCAACAATTCCCATGATACTATCTAGCCAAGTGCAATTATAATATTTGCCAATAACCAAAGCAAAGATCGCTAAAAATGAAGTTAGAGCGTCAGCTAAAATATGGAAATAAGCTGATTTGTAATTTAAGTTTTGGGCGTGCTCGTGATTTCCATGTATTACAAATAAGCAAGCAATATTGATGGCCAATCCAATAAAAGCAATTAAGATAGCTTCTGAAAATGAAATTTGTTTAGGATTAAAAAAACGCTCAATAGATTCATATATGATACCTAAAGCTGAAAGCAATAAGATAATAGCATTTACTTTTCCACCGATAAAATCAATGTGAGTCGCTTCGTTAGAAAAATGAATTGATAAAAGACATACAATATAAGTGACTCCAAACGCTAAGGCATGCGTTCCCATATGAAATCCATCTGCTGTTAAGGCCATGGAGTTTGTAATAATTCCAAAATAAATTTCAACAAGCATGGTCAATAAAGTAATCACTAATACTATTAACGATTTTGTTTTTAAAGACTGTGGCTTATTCATTTTATTCTTATGTTCCAAACCATTTGATGTACATCAATTCAAGATAACTAGGTACTCTAATCATGTATCTTATTATTTATTACTAAAAAATCAATTTAATTTTATGTCGTATCATTTTTATTATTCTTCAAAGATGTTGCAAATATCCTCGACAATAATTGCATGTCATGTATTATGAACTTACTACGAACCGTAGATTTTATGCCGTATTTTTGGTGCTATTTCCTGCTTATTGCAAAATACTAAAAAGTATTATAGACTTAGATATTGTATATTTTCTATATAAATTTTAAAAGGATACGTCGCTATGGCTAGAGTTACTATTGAAGATTGTCTTGACAAAGAACAGAACAGATTTCGTTTGGTTCACCTTGCTACTGCAAGAGCAAAGCAATTACTTGCAGGATCAGATCCTTTATATAAATGTGATAATAAGAGCGTAGTAACTGCTTTAAGAGAAGTTGCTGCAGGGTTGGTGCGTTTTAAAACTGAAGAAGAATGTGAACAAGATAGAATTAATGCAGAGCAACAGCAAGCAGTAAGTAAAGTTACAGAGACAGATCAAGAAAAAGCAAGAAAAGCATTAGATAGTCTTTTTGAAAATTTTTCTGAATCAACTGATGATTCTGATGATGACGAAGAAAGTGCTGATGAAAAGGCTGATGAAAAAGAAGACGATTCCGATGATCAATTTTAAGTTGGTATTTAGAAGTTATATTTTGCTGATTATTTTGTTTTTTTAAGTTTTCTTGCATCTTTGTTTTCTTTATGGAATCTTAAATAAGCGTGTGGCGTGCCTTTATAAAAGTGGTGTATAATTTTGGCTTATGAGTTTTGAAGATTTATCGAAAGCAATATTGTCATATCACCCATCTCCTAATCTTGAGTTGGTAAAAAAAGCTTACGCATTTGCAAAAAAAAAACATAGAAATCAAAAAAGACAAAATGGAGAACCGTATTTTATTCATCTTGAAGAAACGGCTTTGTTGGCGTGTAGAATTTATCTTGATGAAAATACAATTTGTGCGGCGCTTCTTCACGATGTTATCGAAGATCAAGGTGTAACACGAGAAGAAATAGAAACAGAGTTTAATGAAGAGATAGCGGATATTGTAGAGGGAGTTACAAAATTAGATAAAGCCAATTATCATTCTAGGGAAGAAGCACAGGCAGAGAGTTTTAGGAAAATGCTTCTTGCGATGGCAAGAGATATTCGAGTAATTTTAGTAAAGCTTTGTGATAGACTTCATAATATGCGAACTCTTAATTTTTGTGATGAAGAACATCAATTAAGAATTGCGCGTGAGACAAAAGATATTTATGTTCCATTAGCAAATCGTTTAGGTATATTCTGGTTAAAATCCGAGCTTGATGATTTATGCCTTATGTACTTAAGGCCTGCTTTATATAAACAAATAGAGCATGAGTTAAAATTACGAAAATTACAAAGAAATGAATATATAGAAACGGTGACAAATAAGATAAAAGAGTTACTAGTGCAAAATGGAGTGAATGCACAAGTAAAAGGAAGAATAAAAAATAAAGCTTCAATTGCTGCAAAAATGGAAAATAAAAATCTTTTATTAAGCGAGATAAGAGATACTTTGGGCTTTAGAATAATTGTTAGTTCGATAAAAGAATGTTATGAAACATTGGGGATAATTCATTCAAAGTGGGCGCCGATCCCCGGACGATTTAAAGATTATATTGCAATGCCTAAACCTAATATGTATCAATCACTTCATACACTCGTTATGGGGCCTCTTGGCAAAGAAATTGAGCTTCAAGTAAGGACAAAAGAAATGGATGAGGTCGCAGAACAAGGAATCGCGGCTCATTGGAAGTATAAGGAGGGAGGATCTAATAATGGTTTTGATCTTCAATGGATAAAATCTTTAGTAGAATCTCAACAATATTTAAAAAATCCTACAGAATTTATTCAATCTGTCAAAAGCGAATTATTTCCAGAAGATGTTTTTGTGTTTACGCCTCAAGGAGATTTGATAAGACTTCCTTTTGAATCTACGCCAATTGATTTTGCTTATGCAGTTCATACAGATGTTGGAAACACAATTATTGGTGCAAGAGTAAATGGTGGAATAGTTCCGCTTAGTTTTAAATTATCAAATGGTGATACAGTCGAAGTACAATGTGCGAAAAATCAAGTACCAAATCCAGATTGGATGTTTTTTGTAAAATCATCGAAAGCAAAACAAAGAATAAGAGTATTTTTGCGTGCGGAAGAAAGAGCAAAGGCATTAGTTATCGGAAGTGATATTTTAAGTAGAGAATTAAAGAAACGCAATGTTAATATGAATCAACTTTCTAAATCTGGAAAACTTTTAGAAATAAGTAAAACATTTGGATTTAAAAGTGAGGGAGAACTTTTTTATCAACTAGGTTTTGGAAAAGTTGCTTTGCAAGATGTTTTGTTAAAAATCATTCCACAAAATGATATTGGACAAGAACAAACAAAATTAGAAGAAAAAGAATCTACATTAAGTAAAATTTTCAGACGGGCATCAGAAGTTTCAAGAAAAAAAATAGGAATAAAAATTAATGGGCTTGACAATGTAGTAGTTGGTTTTGCAAAGTGTTGTGATCCTCTTCCTGGAGATAATATAGTTGGATTTATAAGCAGAGGTAGGGGAGTTATCGTTCATCATAAAGATTGTCCAGAAGTATTAAGATTAGATCCTATGCGACAAGTCGATGTTAGTTGGGACAATGAAGTAAATACTTGCAAGACGGTTGCTATTAGTATTTATGGAAGTGATAGGATTGGATTGCTAGTAGATTTAACAAAAGTAATTTCTACAAACAGTGCAAATACTTATAAAGTAGTCGCTAATGTTGATGATTTTGGTAAAGCAAGGGTTGATTTTGAGCTTGGAATTACCAGTTCAAAACAATTTGATAAAATTATGAAATCTATGAGAAAAGTAGATGGAGTGCATAGAGTTGAAAGGGCAACGAATCCAATTACAAGGAAAATAAGGAATGAAGAGAATAATACTAATGAATCAAATTAAAGTTCAAAAAATTTATAAATTATTGATCGTACTTTTTATATTTTTTACTATTTGTTTTGTAAAAAATTCGTTTGCTCTTTTTGAAGATGTAAGTGATGATGAGGCTAGCGACGTTGCACCGCGTTCCAAAGAAGAGGATAGAGTAATAAATGTTTATAAACAATGTAAAGATTCAGTAGTTTTTATCAGTACCGTAACAATTTCTCGCGATCCTTTTGATATGTTTATGGGAAATGATTTAAAAAGAGGTTCTGGCTCAGGAGTAATAATAGATAGTAAAAAAGGAATAGTACTTACAAATTTGCATGTTATTCAAAACGCTTCTGATATAGTGATTACAATAAGTGAGAATGAAAAAACAAAAGCAAAACTTATTGGTTTTGATGATCAATATGATGTAGCAGTATTGCAAATGATAAAATATCCAACGACAATCAAGGCAATTGCTTTTGGGAATTCTGCAAAGATAGAAGTGGGGCAAAAAGTTGTTGCAATAGGAAATCCTTTTGGATTAAGTAAAACTTTAACAATGGGAATAGTTTCTAGCTTAAATAGGACAATAAGAAATCCAAATAATTTTTTAATGAAAGGTCTTATTCAAACAGATGCTTCGATTAACCCAGGAAATTCTGGCGGACCGCTTATAGATATGAATGGGAAAATTGTTGGGTTAAATACGGCAATATTAAGTAATTCTGGAGATTCTGCGGGTATTGGATTTGCCATTCCTGTAAATTATTTAAAAAGAATTGTGCCAGAGCTTATTAGTACAGGAAAGATATCAAGACCAGATTTAGGATTAGTTTTAGCAGATACAGGACAAGGAGTTATGATTCAAAGGGTTGAGGAGGCAAGTCCACTTTTAGGAAAAGTTTATCCAGCGGAAAGAGAAATTTCAGATAAATTTATGAGGGGATTTGTAAGGGATTTTTCAAAAGCAGATTTAATTTTCTCAATTGATGGAGTAAGAGTTTATAACAAAGAACAAGTTGATGATATTGTAGCAAAAGTCGGAACATCTCATGAAATGGAAATAATCTTTAAGAGAGGTTCTGTTTATGGAGAATCAAGGACAATTAAAGTTAAGGCGGTTTTAAACTAATGATAAAACTTTTAGATGATTTTGTAATAAATTGTATTGCGGCAGGAGAAGTCGTTCAGAGGCCAGAATCGGCTGTAAGAGAACTTGTAGATAATGCTGTAGATGCAGGGGCTACTCAAATAAGTATTTATATAGAGGAGGGCGGAGAAAGTTTAATAAAAGTTGTCGATAATGGTTCTGGTATGTCAAAAGATGATGCAGTTATCGCGTTTCAAAGGCATGCTACATCAAAGATTCATTCAGTAGATGATCTAAATAATATTCTTACTATGGGCTTCCGTGGTGAAGCGTTGGCTTCAATTTCTGCTGTTTCAAAAGTAAAATTAAAAACAAAAGACGAAGAAAGTGCTGTGGCAACAGAAGTTATAATAAATGGTGGAGAAGTATTTTCTGTAAACGAAACTTCGGGAAATAGAGGAACTGATATAGAAATAAGAAACCTTTTTTATAATGTTCCTGCTAGAAAAAAATTTTTAAGACAACCAAAAACAGAGGCATTAAGAATAAAAAATTGGGTACGTGCTATGGTACTAGCGTATCCAAAGATTATGGTAAAACTTTTTGTAGATTCAAAAGACTCTTTTGTTTTTGCTCCAAGAGAAAATGTTTTTAAACGTGCGGGAGATCTTTTTAAGGGAAGTATCGTAAAGTTCGAAAATAAAATTTCTGAACTTCATGTTAAAGGAATAGTTGCTCATCCTGCTCTTGCAAAATCAGATGTTGGCTCATTTATAATTTTAGTTAATAAACGACTGATAAATTCTAAGATGTTGTTAAAAGCCGTGAAAGAGGGGTTTAAAAATACGTTAAAGAATAATGAAGTTCCTGTTGGTTTCTTGGATTTAGAAATAGCTCCTAATCTTGTCGATGTTAATGTTCATCCGCAAAAGATGGAAGTAAGGTTTACAAATGAATCAGCAGTATTTTCGTTCGTAAGAAATGCGGTCAATAATGCAACATCAAATTTTAATGGTGTTGTCGATTTGGATAGCACGTATGAAGTTAAAAATATATCTGATGAGAAAACTTTTTCTCAAAAAAATTCTAGTGGTGTAGATTATAAAAATTATAATCAATCTTTTTCTGAAAGTGGGTTTGGCTTTAATGCTCTAAAAAATTTTGAATTAAATTTTACTAAAACAGATTTTCCTCCTATGAGGCAAAATAATAATGAAGAAGATTCATTGTTAGAGAAAACATTTAAATATAGCTTATTAAATTATATAGGACAGCTTTTTAAATGTTATCTTCTTTGTGAATATGATGATGATTTTTATGTTGTTGATATGCATGCGGGGCATGAAAGGGTAAATTATAATAAATTAAGAAAAGATTTTTTAGAGAATCATATTTTAGTTCAAGATTTATTAGTTCCTCTTAGTGTGGAGCTTGGGGAAGAAAAAACAACATATTTGTTAGATCATAAATTGTTTTTAGAAAAATTTGGAATATATATTGAGGAGTTTGGAAATACGGCAATTGTTATAAGAGCGCTTCCACAAATAATTGGGGAGTTTAAAGCTGTAAATCTTATACAAAGTATTTCAAGTATAGAATTGCCAGAAATTGCAGAAAACTTAACTGATGATTTTATAAGTAGTATTGTGGCGCGTCTTGCTTGTCATTCAAGTATTCGTTCTGGACATGTTATCTCAAAAGAAGAAGTGCAAGAGCTTTTTAGATTGCTTGATGATGAAGAGTTTAATTCTGCTTGTCCGCATGGAAGACCTGTAATAAGGAAGTTTTCAAAGCGTGAAGTTGAATGTTGGTTTGGTAGGGATAGATAGTAGATGATATCATGTTATATTTTGGGGCATTGTAATTTTTAAAAGGAGTCATGTAGTTATGGGATTAAGTATTGGTATAGTGGGGCTTCCTAATGTTGGAAAATCCACAGTTTTTAATGCGTTAACAAAAGCGCAAAACGCGGAGAGTGCGAATTATCCATTTTGTACGATTGAACCAAACAAGGCGTCTGTACCTGTAAGGGATAAAAGGTTAGATACAATTTCTGAATTTGTAAAACCATTAAAAACTATTTATGCGATGGTTGATTTTGTAGATATTGCAGGGCTTGTAAAAGGCGCAAGTAAAGGAGAGGGACTTGGAAATAAATTTTTAGCAAACATAAGGGAAACGGGGGCAATCTTGCATATCGTCCGTTGTTTTGATGATGATAATGTAATACACGTTGATGGTTCTGTAGATCCGATAAGAGATATAGAAGTAGTAGAAACAGAGTTAATGCTTGCGGATTTACAATCTGTAGAAAAGCAAGTAGAAAGGCTTATCAAACTTGCAAAAGCGGATAAAAAAGTTTTGCCGATTATTGAAAAATTAAAATTATTAAACAAGCATCTTGAAGATGGGAATTTAGCTATTACTTTTTTAGATAGAGATGATGAGTTTAATGCGTTTTTAAAACAGATTTCGCTTTTAACTGATAAGCCTGTAATTTATGCTATGAATGTAGACGAAGATGCATTAGCAAATGAGAATCAGTATCAAAAGCAAGTAAAGGAGTATGCTCAAAAAAAGAATTTTAAAGCGATTAGTTTCTCTGCGAAGATGGAAGAAGATATGATAGGGCTTGAAGATGAAGAAGTGGAGGAGCTTTTAAAAGAGTATGGTGTTCAAGAAAGCGCGTTAGACAGATTAGTAAAGGCAAGTTATGACATGATAGGGCTTCAAAGTTTTTTCACAGCGGGGCCAAAAGAAGTTCGTGCATGGACGATAAAAAAAGGTTGGAAAGCACCGCAAGCCGCAGGCGTTATCCATACTGATTTTGAGAAAGGCTTTATCCGTGCGCAAATAGTAAGTTATGAAGACTATATAAAGTACAAATCAGATGCGGCTTGTAGAACTGCGGGAGTTTTAAGGACTGAGGGAAAAGATTATATAATGCAAGATGGTGATGTCACAGAGTTTTTGTTTAGTTAAGTAGAAATTATAAAATATGAAACACTTAACGTGCCCCCAAAAGGGAGTGCATAGCCCCAAGCTTATGTTATGTTTTTTTGAGACTATGCAAAAGAGAAGTTATGTAAAAATCTTAAGCTTGTGTTAAGCCTTTTTTATTCTGCTTTAGGAGCTTGATTCATCGCCTTTCTAAGCAACTGACTTTCTTTAAATTTAATAACCTTTCTTGGCGCAAGAATAATATCACTTCCTGTCTGCGGATTTCTGCCTTTTCTAGCATTCTTTGACTTAACAGTATATGTACCAAAACCAGAAAGCATCACTTTGCCTTCTTTTTCTAGCGCGTCTTTTATAATCTCAATGTAATCTTCAACAATTTGAATTGATTTTTGCTTATCTACCTGCATTACATTAAAAATAGCATCTGCTAGTTCTGCTTTAGTTAAACAATTTTTATTATTTTCATCCATATTGTAATCTCTTTTAAAATTTAATTATTAAAAATTCATCGAGCCAAAATTAAACATCTTAGTGAAACTTTATTTTTCCTATAATCAAAATTACATCACTAAATCTTTAATAACTCGAAATTACTAATTATTAGATATCTTGTAAAGTGAAATAGTTACACGTTTTTTTTGATTTATCTAAATTTTTTAAGTAGTTATGGGTAATGCTTTGATTCTATTATTCTTTTTCTATTACAAATAACAAAACATCGGTTTAAAATTACAGAAAATTCTTTAAGAAATTCTCTAAAAACTTGTCATTGCGAAGTTTTTAATAAAAAGTTAGCTTAGTAACTGTTTATGTTTTAAAAGGATTTTTCTGATGGGTGGATTTTTAAAAAAAGTTCTAATTGTTCTAGTTATAACACTAAGTTGTTTTAGTTGTATTCGTCGACAAAATTATGATTTCTATAAATACGATAATCAAAGAAGTTTTACAAATAGCCAAGAAAATTATCAAAGAGCTTATAAAGAAGTACAAACAAACGCTCTAGGCGGAAGCTTGGAAACTAATTCCCAAGCCACATCAAACGAACATAGTTACAGAGAAAAATTTTTGTGGGAGCTTTGGGAAAATAATAGAGATTTAAAGGGAAATGTCATTATAAATACCGTTATAGATAGTGCGGACAAATTGTCTATGGAAGGGAATTTTAAAGAAAGCTTGGAAGAATATCAAAGAGCACGTATAGAAAATTTATCTAAAGAAGAAAAAGATGCACTAATTGCAAGAATAGCAAGTGTGCAACTTGCACTTAATGATGCAGATAAATCACTCTCTACGATTAGCGAATATTCAAGAATACAAGGAATACAAATAAATGATATTGATCAACATATCGCATTAATCCTAGGTTACGCATATGGAAGTACAGGGGATTTTGATCAATCACTAGCATGGTTTTCAAGAGTAAATAGAGTAGACACAAGCAAAACAATGCTATCAATTTCAGCAAAAAAAGGAGCATCACTACTTCTTTCTTCAGTGTCAGACAAAGATTTAGAAAAACTTGCTACTAAATGGTCAACTGATTTTTTTATTTATGATTTGATCGGACAAGAAAGACAAAAAAGATTTGGAGGAAAAAAAGTAATTTCTAGTGATGTTAATATCTTTTGGAATAATGGCGAAGAAGAAAAAGAGCACGATATAAACGTTGATGTTGTAAAAGATAAAAAGGTAATAGCAGTATTGCTTCCTCTTAGTGGAAAATATCAAAAGTTAGGAGAAAATACAAAAAAGGGAATTGCATTAGCTACAAGTCCAATACTTCAATCAAATGGAGTTGAGGTTAGTTTTTTCGATACTAAAGCAGATCCATATTATACAGAAAATTTAGTTCAAGAAATTGTTAATAATCAAAATGTAATTATGTTTGTCGGCCCATTATTATCTGATGTTTCAGAAAGAGTAAGTTATGCAATTCAACAATCTGGAATTCCAATGTTAACTTTTTCTAAAAGTGATGCGTTCTCTACAGGATATGGAATCTTTAGATTGGGAATTACTCCTGCTACCGAAATAAACTCTTTACTAAGAGCATTGTCTCAATATAGGAAGATAAAAAGATATGCAATAGTTTATCCTGAAAATGATAAGGGACATTTATATCTTTCTGAATTTAAAAATATAGTTTCAAAGTGGTCAGATATAGAGATCGTTTATGAAGGATCATACTATCCAGAAGATCCAAATTCACTTTTACTTATAGCCTCGCAGTTAGAAAACAAAAATGCACAGGCAGTCTTTATGCCAGATTCATTAAAAACTGTTGCTAAATTTAAATACAGTTTGTCCCAAGATTTAAAAAGAACTATTTCTGTTGTGGGAACCTCTAGCTGGGATAGTCAAGAACAATTAATCGCATCTAATGCTGCTTTAAATGGTTGTATCTTTACAAGCCCATTTTTTGATAAAGATCAAAAAGAATTAGTACAGAAATTTAATGAAGTTTATCGTGATAAGTATAAGGAAAAGCCAGACTTTTTGGCGGCGCAAGGTTTTGATGCTATTACGATGGTTTTTGCATCTATAAAAAGGGCGATGGAAGAATCTTTAACTATTGAAGATGCTTTCGTTAAAATACAATCTTACATTGGGTTAACTGGAATTATCGGTGTAGAGGAAGATGGAGAAATTCATAGAATCTTAAATGTTGTTGAATGGAAAAATAGATCAAGGGAATTGATAACTTTTGCGCCATCTTCAGATCAAATGTAAGAGATTTAAAAAGGTTTTTTACAAATGGTAAATAAGAAAAAAGAAAACGTACCTAAAGAAACAAAAACTATTGTCTTAAATGATATCCCATTATTATCTTTAGTCGATATTGTTGCTTTTCCATCTGTTGCGCAATCAATAGTGCTAACACAAAAAAAATCTGCATTAGCTGTTGATGAGGCATTAAAAAATAAATCTGTAATATTTTTAGTGACAAGAAAAATTGTTGATGAACAAGATAATTTTACAAAAGATTCTTTATACGAGATAGGAGTTGTTGCAAATATTGTTCGCGTATTAGATGAAGGAGCTGATGGAATTAGAGTTCATGTAGAGGGAATTTCTAAAGCAAAAATATTAAAATTAATTAATGAAGAAAATTTTTATCAGGCAAATGTAGAAGAAATTAAAGAAAAACAAAATGTATCTTATTCAAAGGAAGTCTATGCGTTAAAAGAGGAAATATTACATTATTTTTCCCTTGAAGTTATGTATCAAACATTGGCAGAAGATTTTTTGTCGATGATTGAAACTATTGAAGATCCAAATCAGTTTGTTAATTTAATAGGCGCATATTACACATTCGAAACAAAAGACGCACAATATTTATTAGAAGAAAGCAATGTCGAAAAGAAATTAATCTTTATTAAGAAAAAAATTAATTCTGATATTGAAAGAATTTTGCTCTTAGAAGATATCAAAATGAAAACAGTTTCAAATATGTCTGAAGAGCAAAAGAAATATTATTTAAGAGAGCAGATAAAAACAATTAGAAAAGATTTAGGTGAAGACGTTGATGAGAATGTAGAGTTAGAAGAAATAATAACTAAATTTAATAAAATGCAACTTCCGCCTCAAGCTGAAAAAGAAGTGTCTTGGCAACTAGGAAGATTAAAAAGATTACAACCAGAGATGAGTGAATATGCCGTAATAAGATCTTATCTTGAATGGATTTTGGCTTTACCTTGGAATGAAAGAACAAATGATGATTTTAATTTAAAAAAAGTGAAAAAAGTTTTAGATGAAGATCATTATGGATTAAACGATATAAAACTTAGAATTTTGGAATTTTTAAGTGTAAAAAAATTAAAGGCTGATGCAAAAGGTCCGTTACTTTGCCTTGTTGGCCCTCCTGGGGTTGGGAAAACTTCATTAGGAAAATCTATAGCAAGATCTCTAAATAGAAAATTTTTTAGGATTGCATTAGGTGGCGTAAGAGATGAGGCTGAAATTAGAGGACATAGGAAAACTTATGTTGGTGCATTGCCTGGGAGAATTATACAAGGGCTAAAACAAACACAGTCTAAAAATCCAGTTTTCTTACTAGATGAATTGGATAAGCTTGGAGCTGATTTTAGGGGAGATCCAGCATCTGCATTACTTGAGGTTCTGGATTCTGCTCAAAATAAAGAGTTTAGAGATCATTATATTGATTTAGATTTTGATTTATCAGAAGTGTTGTTTATTGCTACAGCAAATAGTATTTCTACGATTCCTGCGCCACTTTTAGATAGACTTGAACTAATAGAGGTTTCTGGATACACAAGTAAAGAAAAACTTGCAATTAGTGAAAAATATATTGTTCCAAGACAAATAAAATTAAATGCAATTTCCGATAAGGGAGTAACTTTTGAGCAAAATGCCTTACTTTATATTATTGAAAAATATACAAGAGAGGCGGGTGTTAGAGAGCTTGAGCGTACAATAGGAACAGTATGTAGAAAGTTGGCTTATCAATTTAATATTGATGGAAAACTTGATAAAAAAATCACTCCAAAGATAGTGAATAAGTTATTAGGCCCTATAAAGTACGATCTTGAACCAAGAGAAATGAAAGATTCAATTGGCCTTGTAAATGGAATGGCTTGGACGGCTGTAGGTGGGGAGCTCTTACCGATAGAAGTTTCAATGGCTGTAGGCGCAGGGCATCTTAGCTTAACAGGACAACTTGGAGATGTTATGCAGGAATCTGCACAAACTGCTTTTTTCTATGCTAGGGCTAATGCTAAAAAATATGGTATTGATGAAGATTTTTATAAAAAATTAGATGTTCATATTCATGCACCAAATGGTGCGATACCAAAAGATGGACCATCTGCTGGAGTTACAATTTGTACGGCGCTTATTTCTGCATTGTCTGGGAAGAAAATATCTCATAATGTTGCAATGACAGGGGAGATAACATTAAGAGGGAATGTCTTGCCTGTAGGAGGAGTAAAGGAAAAAATCTTAGGTGCTGTAAGACATGGTGTAACGACAATATTTTTGCCCAAAGAGAATCTAGTAGATGTTCCTAAAATGGAGAAAAAAGTAAAAATTATTGGAGTTTCCCACGTTTCTGAAATTCTAGATAAGACTGTATTTGCAAAAAAATAATAGTTTATTAATTTAAGGTGAATAAACAATGATAAAAGTTATTTGTAAATTTTTCTTATTAGTATTTTTATTTCCAAATGTTTTGTTCGCTGATTTATGTGTATATACGACACGAAGTGGAAAGATACTTCAAGCAAATTCTATGCAAGAAGTCCCAAGAATGTATAGAGATGTTGCAAGATGTCAACAAAGTGATTCATCTTCTCCAATTTCTAATCCACAAGATCTTAATTTAAAAGGCAACGAGGGAAATGTTGAAATGGTTTCTCCTGTTGGAAAAATAAAATTAAAATGGTCTCGTCAAATTCAAACCTTGCTTGGAAGAACACCACAAAAAGTTGTTATGAATTCTATGAATACACTTAAACGTCTGATAAGTTCTTCTGCATTTAGAGAAAAATTATCAAATATGAATCTTGATTGGAATATAGTATTCATGGGAAAGGATTTGCCAAGTAGTCAAATACCAAGTTACCTAATTACTAATTGTCATCCTGGGTGGATGGTCGCTCCTGCAAATATTTATATGGCAGTTGAAAGAGTTTATAATGGTTGTGATGGTGTTGGGCGTGGTGATGTTGGAGACGAAGAACTTGAAAAGGTTATGCTTCATGAAATAGGTCATGCCGTGGAATATCAAATTGCGCCAAATCTTCCTCGCGATTTAAAACGTTCTGAGGGGTTTGCCACATGGTTTGCAATTTATGCCTCTGGTTATTCTTCAATTGTTAATCAATCAAGTGTACTTTCTTATTACAAAATGTTAGCAAAAAAAGCAATAGAAGCATTTCCAAATACATTTAACTTTTCAGGATCTGCTTATGATTATGCAAGAGCTTCAATGTATTTTTATATCGTTGAAAAGAAAAAGGGAGTAGCGGGGATCTTACAACTTTATGAAAAATTAAAACTTGGAAATGAGTTTGTAGCAAGTGTTGTAGATACACTAAATACAAATCAAGAAAAACTTTCACGCGACATAATTGAATTGGTCGCAGACTCGGGGTATGCGCTCCTTTCAGGATCGCCAACCCTAGGCTGGGTTGTATAGCGTTTTCAACGCAGGTGCAATAGCACACCATATTTCAGTAGCTCGCCCTTTCAGGGCAACGAAGATTTTTGGAAAGACATGTTTTTATAAATCATAAATTTTGGGACATGCACTTTTTGGGAGGGCGCTTCCTATTTTTTGAATTTTTGTCGCAGACCCGGGGTATGCGCTCCTTTCAGGATCGCCAACCCTAGGCTGGGTTGTATAGCGTTTTCAACGCAGGTGCAATAGCACACCATATTTCAGTAGCTCGCCCTTTCAGGGCAACGAAGATTTTTTGGAAAGACACGTTTTTTATAAATTATAAATTTTCGGACATGCACTTTTTGGGAGGGTATTTTTTTATAATAAATTTTGTGTGAAACTAAAAAATTTATTTACCCCGAAGGGGTAAGCCGATAGACGTAGCGTGTTAAATGTTCCTGCGTTGAAAACGCTATACAACCCAGCCTAGGGTTAGCTTTCCCGAAGGGAATGCATACCCCAGGTAACAAAAACTACCCCCTAACTGCAGGCTGAAAGTCTGCAACAAAAAATTTTAAAA
>CAZHSB010000035.1:0-18669 GCA_964534945.1 uncultured Bdellovibrionales bacterium
TGCACTGTAATAGGACATTCATAAATATCAGCATATGCAAATGCTTCTGCAAAAATATCATTAATACCTAAATGAGAAAGAATATTGATATTACCTTCGATATCTTCTTTTATTATTTGAATGCCACCTGACAAAACTATTCCAACATAGTGAACATGCGCACCTTGTTGTATTATCAAATCCTTTTTTTTATAATAATTAACCTTTGCAGATAGACAATTTAAAATACTTTCCAAATCATTCAAATTAAAATTATTGAACAATTCATTATTTTGTAGTTGCTTAAGATATTTCTTCATAGCTCACCTCTTATGTTGCAAATGCAACAGACATCTTATGTTCATTATACTATACTAATACTATAAAAAACAAGGAGGACTTCAAAATGATTAGAAAAATAATAAAAATAGATGAAGATAAATGTAATGGTTGCGGATTATGTGTTACAGCCTGTCACGAAGGAGCCATTGGTATGGTAAACGGAAAAGCAAAGCTTCTTCGTGATGATTATTGTGACGGACTTGGTGACTGTTTACCGGCTTGCCCAACCAATGCAATCAGTTTTGAAGAAAGAGAAGCAGTAGCATATGATGAGGCGGCGGTAAAGATGAATATGGAAAATAAGCAACCTCAAAATTTGGCTTGTGGTTGTCCTGGTACTCAATCAAAAACGTTCAAGCGTAATGTTATTAGTGAAACCAAGGCAGAAACATCTGCAACAATACAAACCCAATTGAACCAGTGGCCAGTACAAATTAAACTTGCTCCACCAAACGCACCTTACTTTAATAATGCTCACCTACTAATTGCAGCCGACTGTACAGCATATGCATATGGCAATTTTCACAATGAATTTATGAAAAACAAAATAACCCTTATAGGCTGTCCAAAGCTGGATGAAGGTGATTACAGCGAAAAGTTCACTGCCATACTAAAAATGAATAATATAAAATCTTTGACAGTAGTAAGAATGGAAGTTCCATGCTGTGGTGGTATTGAAAATGCTGTTAAGACAGCCCTTCAAAACAGTGGAAAACTCATTCCTTGGCAAGTCATAACAATTTCAACTGATGGCAAAATTCTTGAAGCATAATTCATAAACTATATATCTTTACACCCGCAAAGTCTAGGACACTAAATCTTGCGGGTGTTCTTATTTTTTCTATATCAAAAAGTATTCTTAATTCTTAGTTTAGACTATGATAAATACATTTGTTTCAAAAAGTTTATCCCTGCATCCGTTTTATAATAATTGTCTCTTATTTTACAAATTGCTTCCTGCGAAATTTCATCTTCATATATATTGATTAAAAAATCTGCTTCAACAAGAATTTGAAAATCTATGCCATCAATAGCTGTATATGTATGATGATGTCCTACAATAAAACACACTCTTGAAATTATAGTGTCTTCAAAATCAAGCTTTTCAAGTAATTCCTTTGCTAAAGCAGGTCCTTCAATTTGTTGATACTTTCCTGAACTCGAATTATATTTCTGCTCACTTAATTTAATTCCAATATCATGAACAATTGCTGCAATTTCTAAAACTTCTTGGTTTAAGCAATCTACCTTCTCCATCTCTCCAATTGTTTTTGCGAAGCTATATACTTTCATAAAATGATTAATTCTTTTCACATCACTTGCATAATATTTAATCATTTCATTTATTAAAACAGATTTTTTATCCATGCTGTATCCCTCCGTTTATAAAACAACTCCTGACAAAGGCTATCAATTGTCAGGAGTTATATATTGTTTATTTATTAATTTTATGACATGAATAACTTAATATCATCCTCAACTGTACCAATACCTGCAATACCGAATTTCTCAACCAAAACCTTTGCCACATTAGGAGACAAAAAGCCAGGTAGTGTTGGTCCTAGATGTATGTTTTTCACACCTAGATACAGTAATGCCAAAAGAACAATAACTGCTTTCTGTTCATACCAAGCTATATTAAAGGCAATTGGTAACTTATTGATATCGTCCAGACCGAAAACTTCCTTAAGTTTTAGTGCTATAACTGCTAGTGAATAAGAGTCATTACACTGACCTGCATCAAGTACTCTTGGAATTCCGCCAATGTCACCTAAATTCAATTTGTTATAACGATATTTAGCACAACCCGCAGTAAGTATTATAGTATCCTTTGGAAGCTTTTCAGCAAATTCTGTATAATACTCTCTTGACTTCATTCTTCCATCGCACCCTGCCATAACAAAGAACTTCTTAATTGCACCAGATTTAACAGCCTCAACAACTTTGTCCGCAAGTGCAATCACCTGATTGTGAGCAAAGCCGCCTACAATGCTTCCCGTCTCAATTTCTTCTGGCGAAGGCAGTGTCTTAGCAAGTGCTATGATTTGTGAAAAGTCTTTTTTTCCATTTTCATCGGCTTCAATATGTGTGCAGCCAGGATAACCGGTAGCTCCAGTAGTAAAAATTCTGCCCCTTACTTCTTCGCTTCTAGGCGGAACAATACAGTTCGTTGTAAAAAGAATAGGGCCACGGAAGGATACGAATTCGTCAAGCTGTTTCCACCATGCGTTTCCGTAATTTCCTGCAAAGTTGTCATATTTCTTGAAAGCAGGGTAATAATGTGCAGGAAGCATCTCACTATGAGTATATACGTCAACGCCTGTGCCCTTAGTTTGCTCAAGAAGCTGCTCAAGATCAGTTAAATCATGACCCGAAATAAGAATGGCAGGATTTTTTCTTACCCCGATATTTACCTCGGTAATCTCTGGATTTCCAAATCTCGTTGTATGTGCCTCATCCAACAAAGCCATTACCTTAACACCGTATTCTCCGGTCTTGAGTGTTAATGCAACAAGGTCATCAGCTGTAAGAGAATCGTCTAGTGTTGCCGCCAATGCTTCGTAAATAAAAGCATTAATATCTAAATCCTCTTTGCCAATATTCTTTGCGTGTTCGCCATAAGCCGCCATACCCTTAAGTCCATAAATAATCATTTCACGCAAGGAACGAATGTCTTCATTCTCTGTTGAAAGCACACCCACGGATGTTGCTTTTTCAATCATAGTTTCTCTTGAATCCACCGTGAATATTGATGCATCGTGGAAATCATTTAGGTTAACAGAATTTTTTAGTTCATCTCTTAGCTTAATCATTTTACTGATTTGTGCCTCAATATGACCGTCATCAAAATTTGCGTTGGTAATAGTCATAAACAGGCTACTCAAAACTTCATAATTAGTCTTGTCCAAATTATGTACATCAACCTTTCCTTTTACAACAATATCTGAAATGCCTTTAAGTGTGTATATCAGAAGGTCCTGAAGCTTTGCAACCTCTTCATTCTTTCCGCAAACACCTTTCACTGTACAACCTGTATTTTTTGCTGTTTCTTGACATTGATAACAAAACATACTCATTTTAAATCCTCCTTTTATTATTAAAATTTTTAGAAATTAGAATTACAAATTTATTCATATTTATTATACTGCTAAATTTTGCATAAGTATGCTGCAAAAGCAACATAACTGAACTAATCTACAAATTTTTTAAAAATATGGGCTGTCGAATCAATTTAGCATATAATATAAACACAGAATCAAAAAAGCCTCAGAAAATCATTAGCCTATAAAATAAGACTAATGATTTTTTAAAGCTCCCTAGTCAACTAGTAATTTATTGTTATTATTTCCCTTTATACGACAACTTCAAACCCTCTCTAATCTAGTCTTGAACCAAAATAATTTTTAGAAGTTTATTTTATTAAAAGTCTATTACAGATTGAAAGAACAAAATACGACATAAAAACTTCCAAAGTTTAACTTCTCACGCCCCTTTTGTCCACTGATATCTTCTTTAACAACATTTACAAATATAATATTTTTTCTCCCCATTTTTACTGTTTTGTGTTACGCTTTCTAAAGTTTTAAGTTCAAAATTTTACATTAAGTTAAATTTAATTTTTAGGAGTTTATTTTATGAAAAGTCCGTTACAGATCGAAAGAACAAAATATCAACCAAAACTTCCAGAAGGGTTAAAATCAAATGTCACTATTGAAGAGGGAGAAAAAACTACTTCAGTAAAAGATCAAGAAGAGATACAAAAACTTTTTCCAAATACTTACGGAATGCCACTTATTACATTTAAACAAGGAAATACAAAAAAAGAATTTGAGGCAATAAATGTCGGCGTGATTTTATCAGGTGGACAAGCCCCCGGAGGTCATAACGTTATCGCCGGAATTTTTGATGGTATAAAAGCTTTAAATAAAGATTCAAAACTTTACGGATTTTTAGGAGGTCCTTCTGGGCTTATTGATAATAAATATGTAGAGCTTACAAAAGATATTATAGATGAATATAGAAACACTGGAGGATTTGATATCATCGGTTCTGGCAGAACAAAACTAGAAACTAAAGAACAATTTGATAGCGGATTAAAAAATTGTAATGCTCTTGGAATAACAGCTTTAGTAATTATCGGCGGTGATGACTCAAATACAAATGCTTGCGTCCTTGCAGAATATTATAAAGAAATTAATGCAGGAATTTTAGTTGTAGGTTGTCCTAAAACAATCGATGGAGATTTGCAAAACGAAATGATAGATATCTCATTTGGTTTTGATACTGCTTGTAAGGTTTATAGCGAACTTATCGGAAATATTCAAAGAGATGCAAACTCTGCAAAAAAATATTGGCACTTTATAAAACTAATGGGAAGATCCGCTTCTCATATTGCATTGGAATGTGCTTTACAAACTCACCCCAATATTACAATTATTTCAGAAGAAGTTGAAGAAAAGAAACAAACTCTTGATGAAATCGTAGAATATATGGCAAATATTGTTGCAAAAAGAGGAAATGCAGGAAAAAATTTTGGGACTGCATTAATTCCAGAAGGCTTAATAGAATTCGTTCCAGAGATAAAAAAACTAATCTCAACATTAAATGAATTGCTTTCTAATAACAATGAATTTAATTCCCTTTGCGATAACACAGAAAAAAGAAATTTTGTTATTTCCAAACTTGATTTGGAAACTTCAAAGTTATATGCAAGTCTTCCAACGTCAATTGCAGAACAACTTATAATGGATAGAGATCCTCACGGAAATGTTCAAGTTTCAAGAATTGAAACAGAAAAACTTTTAATCTTAATGATCGATAAAAAATTAAAGGAATGGAAAAAAGAAGAAAAATATACAGGAAAATTTTCTGCATTAAATCACTTTTTTGGATATGAAGGAAGATGTGCTTCCCCTTCTAATTTTGATGCAGATTATTGTTATTCACTAGGTGTTACAGCATCTAATTTACTTGCAGAAAGAAAAACAGGTTATATGGCTTCAATTAGAAATATAACAAAACCATCTTCTTCATGGATAGCTGGAGGAGTTCCAATCACAATGATGATGAACATTGAAAGACGAAGCGGAAAAATGAAACCTGTTATTCAAAAAGCATTAGTTACTTTAAATGGTAAAGCTTTTAATGTATTAAAAGAAAATCGTGAAGCTTGGGCAATGGAAATGAATTACGTTTACCCAGGCCCAATTCAATACTTTGGACCTGCAAGCGTATGCGATATTCCACCTGTTTCTATTAAGTTATTGAAAGAATAATTTAAAAATATGTAGGAATGATTTTATAGATAAATTATCCCTACATATATAACTAATTGAAAATATGTTATTTTCGGAGATTTTATTTTTTTGAGTTTAGCTTCTTTTTTGGTAGACTTTAAAGGTTTTGTTTTTCAAAAAAAATTGAAGCACTTTGTAATTAAGGTAAGACCTCTGCAAAGTGGTTTTTAAATAGGTTTTTTAAGAATTTTTTTAAGGAATTAGATTATTTTTAAAAAAGCAAAAAAAATGGAAAACCTAAATAGAAAAAACCAATCATTATTAAATCAATCATCCTTATTATCTCAACTAGAAATTTTAAAAGATAGAAATAAAAATTATAAGTTTGCTGAAAATGAATCTCTTTTTATGAAAGATTCTTGGGTAAGATATAAAACAACATATATAAAAAGCGAACCAAAAAAAGTTACAACAAGTTATTAATTTTTCTTAAGGACAAAGATCTTTAAAAATATCATACGGCGAATTTATATTTTTAGGAGGCCAGAAAACTGCATTCTGAATATTTGAAATAATTTCTTTTACAGAAACTAATGCCTCCTCCAAACTTTCGTCATTGATATTCACCTCATCTCCAAGATAATCATTATTGCTAAAAGAAGATGAATTCAAATAAGCACATGTTACATTTTTAAGATTATCTTTCATCGATAAAAAATATAAATAAATTGGCATTTGCCAATCTGTCCAACCTTTCCTCGGCCCATAAACTGCACTTTCATCATATTTTGAGCTTCCCGTTTTATAATCATAAATAATATATCTATCTTCTTTTTCGTTATAATCAATTCTATCAATGCGTCCTGTAATTTTAATATTTTTTCCGTTTACATTCATATAAAAATCATCAAAACTTTTTTCGACTTCTTTTATAACCCACCCCCTAGACTTCCTGCAACTTTGCCAAGATGAAAAATTAAATAACATATTTTTTACCCCCTCAAGTTGCACATCAATTGTTGGCAAATAATCTTTTCCAAAGTTCTCATCTATATATTTTGATAATTCTTTTAAAAGAAAATTATCTATTTCATTTTTATCTTCGGAATCCTTAATCTTTGATATACCAAAACGATAAAAAAGCTCATGAAAAAGATTTCCATATGCTAAAGGGTCAAGCTCATTTTGCAATGAATCTATTGAATCTAATTTCAAAATATACTTTAAATAATATCTATACGGACATGCATGATATTGCTTAAATTGGCTAACAGAAATTCGTTCTAAATTATAACTAGTTATTTTCGGCTCTAATAAAAAACTTATATCATTATTTTTGTTTTCTATATCTTCGTCAAAATAATTTTCTGCATCATAAAATTTTAAAATTCGTTTTGCATTCGTCTTACTATCGGAAGTTAATAAAAGTTTACTCATTAGATTTTCAGAAGAATCAAGATTTGTTTTTAATGGAACAAAATAAACCTTATCTCTTGAGGCAATGATAGATTTTAACATAAATAAATCTCTTACATATCGCTTATCATTATCCATGAGCCCCAAAATTTTTCTCAAAGAATTTGGCAAAAATTCATCTTGGCTTATACTTTCTGGCCATTTTCCCTCACTTAATCCTAACAAAATAGCAACTGAGGAATCATCATTTTGAACTTCAAGCCAACCTTGGATCTCAACTGTTTCATCATAAGATATTGCACCAATGTTTATGTCTAAAACTAAAGAATTTAATAGCGAAAGAACTTGGGAAAAAGAAAAATTAATCTCAAATCCTTCAATTTTTTCTGATAAAGAAATGATAATCTTTCGATAACTTTCAAAAACTTCTATTAAAACTTTATCTTCATTATTTGATTTCGATAATTCTAAATTCTGATAAATCTCAACAATAATATTTAAAATAAAATCTAAAAAAATACCAATTGAGGCTTCATTGTCATTCATCTTAAAAAATTGCTCAATAATATTAAATATTTTTTTAATATTTTCTATTGTATTTTTATCTTTTACATTTGATTCATTTTTGATAATTAATTCTTTTTTAAAATAATATGGAAAATGCAAAATCGCGTACTCATCTAATGATGACAAGATAATATCCGTTGTAAGCGTATCATCTTTTAAAATTAAATAATCTAATATATCCGAATGCCTTACCAGATTTGAAAAATTTTCATAAGTTGGGACATCTACATAATTCTTAAGTAGATCTATAAACTTATACAAAGAAGAACTACTTAATTTTTTCTCTCTTACAGATACTATATTTATCCCAGATTTTAAAACTTCTTTTTTAATAGGCAAAATTAATGAATCATCTGTAACTGCCACAATAATATCCTTTGCGCTATAGTTCTTTGATAAATCTATTAAAGTATCTTTTACTATATTTCCAAGGCTAACAGCATTGTTTGCTATAAAAATATTATCATCATCAATATCAACTGACTCCTTTAACCATTTAGGAAAATTAAGCGTTCCCAATTCGTCAAAATATTCCTTTTTATTTTCAGGCGCAAAAATTAAGAAAGTTTTTCTGCATTCTATGTTGTTTAAAATATCGCGAAAAATTGGATTTAAATATGGAACATTTACAAAAATTAGATCTTTAGTATCATCAATATTATTGGGGAATTTTAAGAAATCTTGTCTTTCTATGAAAATATCACTTGCATTATATTCTTTTAATAAATTTTTATACTCTTCATAAATTTCTTGGAGAAACTCCCATCTGGCGCCATCATTAAATATATCTAATTCTATTGCTTTTTTTGATATATCTTCAAAAGATATATTTGCCACAGAGATTTCTTCATAAAGAGAATAAATTGTTCTAGAAAGTGAAATATATGAGGATAAATTACTTTTTTGATAATCTTTTTTTAAAAATTCTTTTTCAACTAATTCTTTTTTATTTTGTAAGGCTTTTATAAAGAATAAAAATGATTGAAATTCTGTTAAAAGCTTTTTAGATGATGTTATTAACTCAAATATTAATGATTTTGGAGTTACAGATCGAGGAGGAATAAATGATATGTTCTCTCTTTCGCATTCTAATAACAAAAGTTCTACTAATCTTTTTTGTGGCTTAGAGCCAGCAGTAACAATAGAAACTTCCCTTAAGTCTAATATATCATTATTTTTATACTTTTGAACAATATAATGTGATGCTGATTTTAATATAGGCTCACACCAGTCGAGAAAAACTCTACTCATTAGGAAAAATCTTTAAAATTTTTATTTGTTTGCTAGAAAAATAACATCACCATCAAAAGAATCAAGTTTTACTTTGCCATCTTTTATCAAGTCATTAAGGGCTACAATAATATTTTTTTCATCTGCATGAACCCCTTGTCTCTCATCTGCCTCATGCATATTAAAAAAATTTCTAAAATACAATCCCTCCTCTGCCTCTTGATGATTTAAAGCAGCTAAAATTTCTTCTTTTACTTTTTTCATATTTTCCATAAAATCCCCCTTTTCTTCCTTTATGGCTCCAAGATAACACATAAAATAAAATCACAAAACACAATATTTCTTGTAACTTACCATCGTTTTACTAATAAAAAATTTTTTGATATCATGATAAACGTTTGTATTTAAAATATTTTTAAAATTGTTCTTCATAAAAATTATTTTTTACAAAAACTTTTAATAATTTGTCGTAAATTTTTATAATATTTAAAATGAATTTAAAAGCGCAAATACATAAATTAAATTTGATTGAAAGAAAAACTTCGCTAAAAAATGCCTCATATCCATTTTCTGTGCAAGGAGATAATGCAACGATCTCTTATCTTCCGTATCAATCTTTTAATTGGTATGATTTTACAAAAAATATGCCAAAAGGAAGTATCGGACTTGATGGCTTTGTAAGAGATAAAACTATTTTATTAGATTCAAACTTTCCGCTTTATCTTAATTTTGACCACCACATTGGAGATAGAACCCTTATACGAAGCACATGTAGTCAGGTGTTCCATTATGCACAAGGAAAAGTATTTTCATCATGTTTTGAAAAATATAACATAAAACCAGTTGCTTATATAAATCATCTAGATGGAGATTCCGTTTTATCTGCTTATATCGTGGCAAATTACTCAAAATATGAAAGTGATCATGCTAAAGATTTACCAATAAGAAAGATAATAGATATTGAAGATGACATTGATAGAAATGGCGGAATTTTCCATGGAAACTTAAATGATAAATTTTTTCACTACTTAAATTGGTGTCTTCAACCTTTAGATAGTGCGCTTTCACCTGATATCAAATTAACAAGTTGCTTTGAAAGATTTTCGGATTTTGAAAATGGTAAGGGAAAAATGTTACAGCCCCAAAGTGCTTTTTGCTTTATACAAGATTTTTATCCAACAACTCAAGAATCACCTTACTTTCATTTTATTACTGCAGAAAGCCCTTTCACGAGAAGTTTTTTATTTCAAGGAGGGGAAAAAGATGCCTTTGTATCACTAAAGGAAATATCTACAAAAGACAATCAAGAAGAATGTTTTACCTACAGTATTGGCAAATTAACTGAAACATCCAATTTCCCTATAAAAGATATTGTAACCATATTAAATTATGTAGAAAAGATCTTACAGCCTAATCTTATTACAAAAAATAATTGTTGGGGAACAAATAATCTTATAGGAGGTTCTCCATATAAGACTCAAAGTAAAATTACTCCAAATTTATTAACCAAAATTATTGATGAATTCATAAATTTTAGGGTTCAAAACGGGAAAAATCAAACTGATGAATTTTACATTTCAATTTTGCCTACTCTAATGCAAGAATTTCTAGAAAATAGTCATGAAATTCCATATGAAACACAGCATTTTAAATTTTTCTAAAAATTTTTAATATTATTATCAAAAATAGGAAACTTTTCTTTATCTTTTTCGAAGTAATACTTAGGAAGCAAGAAAAGGGCAAGATATGGAATTAAATCTAAAACTGAATAAAATTCAAGATGATGAATATAACAATCTAAAACTTTATGATGTTATTACTGTTACAAATAATTTCAAAGAAAATCTTTTAAAAAAAAGAAGAACTTTTGCCCAAAGATTAAAAAACTTAAAAAAACATGTGATATCTAACGCAAACAAAAATGCCTTTAAAACAGCAAAAGAAGATTTTTTCGATAAATTTTTATCGACGAATAATCTTTATAAAAAGGCAATTGAAAATGCAAATAAAGATTGTCTAAATTTATCTATAAACATTGCAAAGGAAATTATCCAAAAAGAAGTCAAATCTGATAAAGACATATTATTATTTAAGATACAAACTGAATTAAGAAAAATCCGTGATAAAAATAATTATAAAATAATATGCAATAAAGATTGTGAAGAGGAAATAAAGGATCGTATTAAAAACATAGAAATTATCACAGATGAATTTATTCCACAATCAATTGTGTATCTTTCATCATCTGCTGGGAGTATTGAAATAAATATAGAAAATGAATTTGATTTTTTATCTAATAAATTACGTGAAGATTTAAAAAATTTATGTTAATAAATGAACTAAACATCAATAATGAAAAATATCTTCCTCCTATTTTAGGACGTATAAAATCTATTTCTGGAAATATAATCTCAGCATATCTTCCATCTTCTTGCGTCGGAGACGTTTGCTATATAGAAACCCTTTCAAAAGAATTTATAAAAACTCAAGTTGTATCTTTTGATGAAAATTTAGTTAAAGTTTCTGTGCTAGGAAATCAAGACGATATTTTTCCTAATGCAATCATTAAAAACACAAGGAAAAAATTAACAATCCCTTTCAATGGACAACAAGGGAATTTAATTATTGATGCTCTTGGAAATAATTTACGAAGAAAGAATTCTACAGATATTTTTAATATTCCTCTTATAAAAGATGCCCCTAGTGCACTAAAAAGAAAAAATATATCTAGCGTTTTGGAAACGGGTATTAGTGCGATCGATGGTATTTGTTCAATTGGAAAAGGACAAAGGATAGGATTATTCGCTCCTCCTGGAGTCGGAAAATCAACCTTGCTTGGAATGATTTGTAAGAATTCTCATGCAGATATAAACATCGTCGCACTTGTAGGAGAACGAGGTAGAGAAGTTAATGATTTTTTAGAAAACACATTAAAAGATGGTATTAAAAATACAATTTTAGTCGTAAGTACAAGTGATGATAATTCAATGCTTCGTGCTACTGCGCCACTTACTGCGACAGCGATTGCCGAACATTTTAGAGAACAAGGAAAAGATGTCCTTTTAATGGTAGATTCTCTTACTCGATATGCTAGGGCAAAAAGAGAAATTGGATTATCGGCAGGTGAAATGCCGATAAGACAAGGTTATCCCCCTTCCCTTTATATTGACTTAGCAAAGCTTGTAGAGCGTGCGGGAAACTCTGACAAAGGGTCAATTACCGCAATTTATACAATCTTAGAAAATGATGAAAAAGATATCGATCCTTTAGCAGAAGAAGTAAAAAGTCTTCTTGATGGACATATAGTCCTTAGGAAAAAAATTGCAGAAAATGGCATAAGACCTGCCATTTCTATTTTAGATTCCACTTCTCGTTTAATCGATAAAATACATGACACGGAATATTTAAAAGTGATCTCGAAGGTAATTCAAATCATTTCCGTTCTAACAAGAGAAAAAGATCTCCTTTTACTTGGAGCTAATGCGAGTGCAGAGTTAAAAAAAGCATTATCTTTAGAAAAAGAGCTAAACTCGATATTAAATCAAGGAATAAATGAAAAAAGATCTTTTGCAGAAACTAAAAAACGCTTAAACAGTATTACAAACAGATGGGACTAAGCGTTTTTAAGCATTTTTTTTAATAAATTGTCTAAGACTTATAAAAAACACGGAACTCATATAAAAAAGCAAGTAAAAATGCTTTAAATATTTTTTTACAATCAAAACAATATCTAAAAATTGCTTTTTATCATTGTTTTATATTATTATATTATGTTAGTTACGTTTTATATAAATGGAGTGAATATACATGAAAGCAAATGCAATTAGAAAAGGAAATGTCGTAATCTACCAAGGAAATCCTTTCAGGGTAATTGATTTTTTCCACAACACGCCTGGAAAGGGTCGTGCGATTGTTAAAGCAAAATTAAGGAACTTATTAAGCGGAAATCAAACCGATGTTACCTTTGGCTCAACTGAGGAAATTGAAGAAGCAAATGTTTTTTCATATAAGGCAACATATCTTTATAAAGACCAAGATGGTTTTTGCTTTATGAATAAAGATAATTATGAGCAAGTTCACTTATCAGATGAATTACTCGGAGATAATGTTTATTATTTACAAGATGAAATGGAAGTAGATATTACTACATATCATGACAATCCAATCGGTATAAAAGTTCCATCAAGTGTTATACTAACTATTGTTGAAACTCAACCCGAAATAAAAAGTGCAACAGCAACAAATTCTCCTAAACCTGCGAAAACAGATACTGGATTAATAGTAAATATTCCACCATTTATTAAAGAAGGGGAAAAAATTATTGTAAATACCGAATCTGGGGAATACGTAAGCAGAGCGTAGAAGCATAATCTAAAAATAAAAAAAGGGAAAAGATAATTAAATCTTTTCCCTTCCTAAAGTCTCAAAATAGTTTCAACTATTTCTTAGCTGCTACTTTCTTAGCAGGAGCTTTCTTAGCAACTACTTTCTTAGCAGGAGCTTTTTTAGCAACTACTTTTTTAGCAGGAGTTTTTTTAGCAACTACTTTTTTAGCAGGAGCTTTTTTAGCAACTGCTTTAGCAGGAGCTTTTTTAGCAACTGCTTTAGCAGGAGCTTTTTTAGCAACTACCTTTTTAGCAGGAGCTTTTTTAGCAACTGCTTTTTTAGCAGGAGCTTTCTTTGTTGTTGTTTTAGTTACCATATTAATTTTCTCCAAAATAAGCGTGAAAAAACACTAAAAATTTTTTTCACTAATTTTGAAGTAACCCGTTTATCTAGTTAATCAAAATTTTTTATCGTAACATTTCAAAAATAAAAACCGCACTATTTAAAAATTACGACGCAATCTTTATTAATAACCATAAAGAAAGGTTACATAACCTCTTTTGCATTCAAGCTTGCCACTATATTTTTTTTTTAGCAAGAGATTATTTTTATTTTTTTGAAAAAAATTTTTTCTAAATTTTCTCACCTTTTTTTGATGAAGATTTTTACAAAAGGTTTCGAAAAAATTTTTATAAAAAAATTTTGAAAGAAAAACTTTGGTAATAAATTTTTATCTGTAAGAAAAAATTTTTATTTTAGAAAATTAAATTCCATATTGCATTTTACGCCATGCTTCTTCTCTTCTTTCTGTGTCAGGGTCATCAATAATCTTATCCATGATATGACGTCCCAATCTTGCATTGATAACTTCGATGCTTGCATTCTTTGAATCTGGAACTAACGGATCCATAAAATCTGGGTGGTAACGCAACATATGTTCTAATACTGCTCTATCATGTTCTGATTTTGCTAAAATATTCCAAATATTTTTTCCAATCCATGCAAAATCCTTGTGATTCCACTCTAACAACTTCATTATAAAACAAGCCGCCGTTTCAAGTTCCTCTGGTGCAGGAGGTCTATCGAATTGATAAGCGCCCAAGCTATCTCTCATTCTTTCCGCAATGGATACAAGATTACTTACAAGCTGTGGCATACATTCTTTAGAAAGCACTCTTCTTTCCAAAGACGAATCAAGATATGTCATTCTTATAGGATGAAGCCTTCTTAACAAGGCTTGATCAAGAACTCTATTAAAGTTTTTAGTAAAAATAATTAATAAATTATCTAAATTTGCATCAATCGGAGGCCTTGATTCAAGGTAAATTCTACCATCTTGCACTGGTCCCAAAAAGAACGTGTCTATAGATGACTCAACTTTATCAAGCTCATCTACTAATAATATTATTGGTTGATTCTGAGATTTTAAAAATGCTTTTGATATTATTCCCAAGTTCATAAGTTTTTCTTTTGGGGTTTCTTCTAAATCAATGCTCTTCATCGCCATTGCCATTGCAGATGGAACTTCTATTAAAAAGGACGTGTCCATACCTTCATAACAGCTTGTACATAAAAGTTCAGCTCCAGTTATTTTTGCTAAACATTTAGCAAAAAAACTTTTTCCACAACCAGTTGGCCCTTCCATTAAAATTGCTCTTACTTTTTCAGTTTTCGTATTTAAAAGTAATGATACCTGAGCTGCGAGAAAAGGAAGTGCCTGATAACCAACATCTGCTAAACGTCTTGAAAGTTCCTCTGGTTCTCCAACTTGAGTAAGTCCAATTTTTTCAGGCTTATAAGCTTTCTTTCGTTTCTTTTCATTAATATCTTCCACGATTCCTTTTAGCAATTCTCTACCTACTCTTGAATAAATTTGCTTCATAGTGGCATTTCTATTATCTGGAACGAGTGGATCTTGAAAATCTGGATGATAACGCATCATAAGCTCAAAAATTCGTCTGTCATGTTCAGATTTTGCTAATGTATAAAAAATATTTTCTCCGACAAATGAGAAATCTATAAGTTCCCAATCAATCATACTAGTAATATAAATTCCAGCTCTTAAAAGCTCTTCTGGAGCAGGCGGTCTTTCAAATGGATAAGATCCATTTTTATTTCTCATAATCTCTGCAATTCTTATCAAATTTTCTACTAATTCTTTCCTACAATGTGCACTTAAAACCTTTCTCTCTAAAGAACAATCCATAAAATCCATTCTTATTGGATGAATTCTTCTTAACAATGCATCATTTAATATACGTTCAAAGTTTTTAGTAAAAATTAGTAAAAGATTATCAACATTTGCTTCAATTGCTGGACGAGATTGAAGCCATATTTTTGCATCTTGAATTGGACCTAAGAAAAATGTATCAATTGAAATATCGACCTTATCTAACTCATCGACAAGTAATATAACCGGTCTCTCTTGTGACTCTAAATAAGCACGTGAAATAACCCCAAGTTGTATTAAATCTTCTGTCATAATACGCTTCTTTCCAGCCGCTTGACTTATTATTGCCATATTTGATGGTTGCTCAATTAAGTGATCTAAGTTCATTCCCTTAAAACAAGAAAGACACATAAACTTTGCACCAGTAATTTTTGCGAGCGATTTTGCCAAAAAACTTTTTCCACAACCAGACGGGCCTTCAAGCATAAGCGTTCTTACACTTGGTGTCGGATTATTTAATACTAATGCAAGTTGTGAGGCATAAAATGGCATACAAAAATAACCTACTTTTGCTAGCTCAATTTCTATTTCTTCTGGAGTTCCTAAATTTGTAAGCCCAATCCTCCTTGGCTTATATACATCTTTAAAATCCTTATTTTTTACACCCAACTCCGAACCATCTGTCAATAGTTCATTAGTATTTATATTTGCGTCTTCATAAAATATATACTCTTTTCCTGTCTTACTTCTGATAGGAATGGCTTTTTGGTTGTTAATAACATTATTTGCCGACATTAGAAAAAACCTTTTAATTTACTATTTTTATAATCAACATATGTCTATCGGTTGCTTCTAATAAAAAGTAAATATTAAATAAATTTAATAATAAATACATTGTATTAGTTGACATTTTATCATAACCTTTTTTGGTAGTATTTTAAAAATTAGCTAAATAATTTTATAAATTTATCCGTTAATATCACATATGGAAAACAATAAAAAAATTGTAATAAAAAAGATACTATCCAAAGAATTTGTCGATGCAGATAACTCTGGATTCGAAGATGATAACCTAGACAACAAAATCGATGATAAGTTTTTTGAACCAATAAATGAAGAAAATATAGATAAAAATTTAAAAGAAATAAAAAACAATACTATTTCATACGAAAATATAAAAGACAAATTATCCGATGAAGAACTAGAGCGCGCAAGTATAACATTAGCAAAGAGAATCTTTGAACTAGCTCAAATAAAACGAGAAATTAGAGATAGTGTTTATTTAAACGCTTTTAATGTGATTCTTGAAAGCTACAGGATTTCTGACCAATTTAGAATTTTAAATTTAGCAAATCAATACTTTTTAGATGAATATCAAGAATATATCGAAAATCGTGGTGAACGTCCTGAAATATTATCTCAAATAATGAGACGTGTTGGAAAAGCTAACGAATCAAAATATAGACATATAGTATATGGAGTAAATCTTGAAAAATTAGGGAAAAACATCTTTGATATATTAAACGATACTGATGGATTCAAGCAAGAACGTATAAAAAATTTATTATATGGAAATAGTTTAGTTGAAATTGACTCTATACGTTCTAAAGTCAATATCCTTTTTATAGATATTGTATGCCAAAAACTTTCAGAATACGTTGCTCAATATAAGCAAGTTAATCAAAAAAACGAAGACATCTTATTTGAAATATTTGCGGATAAAGAAGAATATAAAAAATATTTTTATACTTACGCTTCTCCAGAAGAAAGAGTTATATATACTTTAATAGGAAGAGAACGAGAAGAGGTAAATTTAATAGAGGAAAGATATAACAGATTAAAGAAAAAAGATAATGCATTTAAAACCGACCTAAAAATAGTTCTTTCAAAAGAACAAGATATAATGAATTCTTTACTTGAAGGATTAAATTACGAAAAAATTGCAGAAAAAATAAAAGATATTTTATATCCTACTAATCAAAAAGACTTAGGAAAAGAAATAAAATATCCAGGTATTTACCACAGCATCTTTTTCCCAGTTGCATTTGATCAAGTAAATTTACTTAAGGATGTTAAGAATCATAGGGAACGTGAGCTTTTTTGTAGAGAAAAGATTCTTCAAAAATTTTCTTATCTAAAAGGTCTCAAGGCTGAAAGAATAAACCAAGCATTAGAGAAGGCTTACAATTTTTCTTTATCAAAAGATATTTTCCCTGAGCTTTTTTCATTTGATGCAGAAAAAATAGCCTTTGAAGCTTATAACGCTCTCTTTTTGCGTTTAGAACCCTTTAAAATTATAGAAATGTTTAGATTTTATGATTTTGAACAAACAAGAGAAATAAAAACAGCATATCTTGTAAATTTTAACAAAAATCTGGAAGAAGATATTCTTGATTATACTAGGAAAGCTCTAAAAAATCGATTTGATGACAATTTAAAAAATGCCTATAGCGAAATACTATTAGGGCTCCAAAGATTAGATTCAAAATTTGATTTGATTAACTTCTTATTAAAAGACAAAAAAGATTTTAATATTTGGCATCCAGAATATAAAGTATCTAAAGAATCGACAAATGATGCTTATAAAATCGCAGAGATTATAAATAATGAAACTTTAAGTTATACTGATATAGAAAATCATCTTATTGATTTTCTATCTTCATTTGACCACAACACTCTTGCAGAAATTAAACATGTTTTTTATGATTTACTAGATCCTAAAGATTCCTTGGGAAATATTATTTTAAATATTTTTGGAAATAAATCATCAGAAAAAATAGATTTTGTTTTAAATAACTTAAAAAAAACAGATAATGATCTAATTAAAGTCTTAATACCACATACTCCTTTGTATGTGCAAAATCATATATTAGAAAAAGATCTTGCTACATTGCAAACAGAGTTAAAAACCAAAGATGAAAGTGAAACTAGCATTGAGGATTTATTAGACTCCACAAACATGTTTTCATCATATCTAGTTAGGCAATTATACACGTACCTTTTACGACATGATGATGCCACTGCGTTTGTAGATAGCGCACTTAATCTTGATTATAAATATCTAAAAGCAACTGAGTTCTTGTTTAACATAAAATATACTTCCCTAAGACGACTTCTAAAAGAATTAAATGTCAAAGGAATACTATCAAATGATTCTCTAGTCTCTGCAATCTTAAAACTAGAAAATATTCCTACTGATACTATAGAAAAAATCAATTTAACAATAAGTAAAAAAACTCTGCGGGAACTTTTGAAAATTTTAAACACATACCCCGAAAATCAAAGAACCTTTGAAGATATTTATGAAATCATAGCTTCAAAAGAAATACCAACTCCAAGGTTTAAACAAATAATAAAAGATAGCCAATCAAAATTAACAGATATTAATGAATGTATTTTATA
>CAZHSB010000036.1:0-3723 GCA_964534945.1 uncultured Bdellovibrionales bacterium
AATTTTTCTACATTCTTAAAATCTTTTAATCTGTCATACTGATAGATAAAAAAGGAAGTCAACTTTTCATCATTTTCAATTTCATCATTTTTATTATTTTCATAAAATTCTTCCAAATCCTTAAAAACTTTATCTGCTTCACTAAAGCTTTCTAAAGCAATTAAACTATCGACTTTAAACCTTTGAATTCTGATATAAAAAATTTTGTTAGTTTTTTTTATTTTTTCTACATCTATTTTTTTAAGATGATTCAACGCTTCACTATAATTTTCCTCAGCTCCAGAAATGATTGCTAAAAAATACCTATATTCTACATCATTAGGATATTTCTTTAATGCTTTTGTTAAGATCACTTTTCGTTCAGGCGTACTAGAAGCATCTGCCAATGCATCATTTATTAATTTTTTATCATCAAAATTTATTTTTTCATTAGAAACTTTAGGTAACTTACCATCATCAGAAAACACAAAATGAGGAATAACAAAAATACTTACCGCAAATAACAAAATAGTGATTATTTTTTTCATAAAACTAGCCTTTTTAAAGAGATTTTAGATAGACAAAAACTTGTTGAATATATGTAACACAGAGAGAACAAATTTTACAAGCATTATTTTTCAAAAAATGAAAATAATTCTTGTCGCTAAAATTACATTTACTTTTCAACATGTTATGCCTCAAGTCAAATTGTCATTACAATCTAAAAAAAGGTCTTACAAAATATCTTTTAGTGGATTTCTCTTATCTATTTTTTATATTGTTTATAATTTTTAGGGATATTAATTGTAAAAATTTTATCTGAAATCTTCGAATCAAATTCTTGTTTCGTGATTTTAAAATTCATATACAATTTAGAATCTGGGACAATGACAGCAATAAGATTTTCTTCCTTTATTATCTTTAATGATAAATCTTCTTGATTCCATATTTCATAATCTACAAGATTAAATTTATCCATATTAAATTCATAATATTTTGAACGATCCTTGCTTACTAATTGTAAAAAAGATTTACTTTCATTATTTGTAAAAATATAAAAATCATAATTATCAATACTAGAATTTTCTAATAAATTATTTCCTGCAAATAATTCCATCAACTCTTTATAATCTACCTGCTCTCCCCAAAGTTCTTGCAAAATATTTTTTATATCATCAGATAGAATTACAATCTTTTGTTGTCTATCTAAAAAAATTGCTTGCTTTTTATTCTGAACTAAAATATGCAACGACAAAAAAGCATCAGGCGGAAACGCTTCTATTCTTAAATTGTTTTTATCATATACAAATAAATATCTAAACTTAAACCCCTGCTCATCTTCGATGACAAATACATCAGTTAATGTTCTAACGTTTGAAAAAGTTTTTTTACTCTTAACTAATTTATTAAAAAAATTCTGCTTATCAGATTTACTTACAACCTGATTTCCAAGTGTTGGAAAAAATACTTTTTTTTGAAATGAACAAGATGATAATGTAAAAATACAAAATATAAAAATACAAAAATTTTTCACTTTACTTTAGGTCCTTAAGTTTATTTTCTATTCTCTTAATCGACTCAAGCTCTTCTTTATTAAGTTCATCATTTTTCTTCTTTAATGCTTGTTCATAATATTTAATAGCAAGATCTTTCTTATCTTCTGCTACATAAACATCACCAATATGTTCAAAAATAACAATATCATCTTCTGTTAAATTCAATGCTTGAAGCAACAAATCTAAAGCTTCTTTATAATCTTTTTGCTTATATTTTATCCAACCTAATGTATCAATGTAATACGGATTTTTAGGATCTTTCTTTAAAGCTCTCGTTACATACTCTGTTGCTTTTTCTAGATTTTCCCCATTTTCCGCCCAAGAATATGCGATATAATTTAACGCTTCTGAATAATCAGAATTCTTTTCTAAAATATAATTCATTTTTTCTAATGCAATATCCTTTTTGCCTCTTTCATACTGCAATACTGCATAGTTAAAAGTGATATCAAGATCTCCAGGCTTTTTTTCTAAAAATTTTAAAATTAAATCTTCTGCCGTCGCATAATCTTCAAGATTTCGGTACACCATTATTAAACTAGTTGCTATCTTTTTATCAAACGGTACATTTTTATAAGCTTCTTCTAACTCTTCTTTTGCATCTTCATTTCTTCCTAACTGTCTTAACACAAAAGCAAGTGATAATTTTGCATCAACATAGTTTCTTCCATCATCTTCAAATTTGATTTTCTTTAGTTCCTCAACTGCCTCTTCATATTTTTTTTGCGCTATATAAACAGTCCCTAATGCATACCTTGCGCCAACATGATTAGGAGCTGATGCCAACAAAAGATTTAACTCTTTTGCCGCTTCCTTTGGCATATTTTTTTGCATATATATGAGGGCAATTTTATATCTTATTTCTATCGAGCTATTATCAGAATCTTTTAACACATTAAAATGTTTTAATGCCTCATCAAGATTTTCATCTTGTAAAGAAAGCTCTGCTAAAATTCTTCTTGCTAGTGCATGATTAGGCTGTTGCTTTATTACCTCCATTGCAACATTTTTTGCCTCTTCAAGCTTACTTTGTAAAATTAGGACTCTGCATAACTCCATCGCAAGCATGTCATTTTTTTTATCAACTTCATAAGCTTTTTTTAAAATATTTTCTGCTTTGTAAGTCGCTTTTTCTTTTTCATAAATCTTTGCTAAATATTGATATGAAATAACTTCCTCTGGAAATTTTTCAACCATTTCCTCCAAAAGCTTTTTAGCATTCTCGATATCGCCTTCTCCTCTATAAATATTCGCCAACAATAAATAAGCATTTTTTTGAGTAGGATCTTTTTCTAAAATAAATTGATATGATTTCTTTGCTTCATCACTTTTAGAAAGCGCCTCATCTAACCCCGCTTTTAAATAATAATAATCTATTTTATTTGGTGCATCATTAATGGCTTTATCTATTTCTTCTAAAGATTTTTCAAGTAATCCCTCTCTTAAATAAAGCTCTGATAATTTTGCATGCACCGTCGCAGATTTTCCTCCAGAAAGTTCATCGGCTTTTTCTAAATTATCTAATGCAGAATTAAAGTTTTGATTTAACAATGCCATACTACCGATTAAGAAATGGTGATAAGATGAGGACTGACGTTCCATATCATCTTCCATTCCTTTTTGCTTTGTATTTTTGATATCAATAGATGGTGGCAAATCCGTAGGAGGAAGCGTTGAACAAGCCACTGTTAAAAAGCTAAAAACAAATATAAGAATAATCATTATTTTTTTCACGAAGACCTAATCCTTTAAAGAAAAAACTTGAGTAGAAACCAATTCTTGAAAAATTTTAATCTATAAAACAAATCTTAACAATCCTACTTTTTTGTATAAAAACTACTAAAGATATCTAGATAAATAGAGTAAAAAAATAATAAATTTGGGACTTCGTTTCTATTTACTTACTTTTCTTATATGTTATATTAGGAATCTACGACCCTATCGTCTAGTGGCCTAGGACGCTAGCCTCTCACGCTGGAGACACGAGTTCGAAACTCGTTAGGGTCATATTTAAACACTTTTTTACACTAAATCTGTAAAGTGTGTCCTAAAAATTTTTTACTACATTTATCAATTCACCCCTTCAGAGTAATTAAAGCTTGTGGTTTTATAAAAAAATTAAAATTACAGTAAAATTAAAATTATAGGGCAGTCACTTCTTTTTCTTTTTAGGTAATAATTTTTAGGT
>CAZHSB010000036.1:3823-18577 GCA_964534945.1 uncultured Bdellovibrionales bacterium
CCAAATTGTACTGCTAGAAGCTCGTCAACCAATTTTATGTGATTTATCGCCAAAATTAAAATTATAGAATTAAAATTATAGGGCAGTCACTTCTTTTTCTTTTTAGGTAATAATTTTTAGGTTGTGATTTTGGATGAGAAATTGCAGAAAATTAGCTGACGAGCGACGACGCTGTACCAAATTGTACTGCTAGAAGCTCGTCAACCAATTTTATGTGATTTATCGCCAAAAGCACAACCTAAAAATCGAGGAGAGACTTAGCTGGAGCAAACCTCACTCTATTTTTAGCTTTGATATGAATAGTATCCCCTGTCGTAAAGTCACGAACAACTCTTGCTTTTGTTTTTCTTACATATAATTTTCCAAGCCCAAGGAAAGGAACTTTATACCCTTTTTCAAGAGCATCTAGTATAAAAGATGTGATGTCATCACAAATTTCTTTTGCTTGATTTCTCTTTTCAAAGCCGCAAAAAGCTCTGACATTATCATAAAATTCAATTTGAGTATAACTAAGAGTAGATTCATTATTTGGTTTCTGCGCAACTGTTGCCTTATCTACAGCAGTTTCTTTTTCTACCTTAGCAAGTTTTTCTATTTTTTTATCAAAGCGATCTTTTAAGTTAACTTTCTTATCTTTAACTGAAGTTACTTTTGATTTTGATTTTAATTCTTTCGTTGTTTTCTTTACAGGCTTTACAACCGCTTTTTTTGTTGTCTTGGCAGAAACTACTTTCGCTTTTTTTGCTACAGTTTTTGTTACCTTTGCAGGAGCTTTTTTAGTAGTTGCTACTTTTTTAGCAGTTGTCGTATTTTTTGCCTTTTTCGTCTTTGTTGCCACAGTTTTTTTATCTTTTTTTACTGTTTTTTTTGTTGCTACCGCCTTAGCCATATTTTGCTCCTTTTTATAACTTACTAATTATTATACAATTATAAACACTTATAAGATTTCCACTCATATATAAAAAACAACTCTTTTATATATAATGTATTTTGGCTATATTTATCAAGTGCTTTTGTTGTAATATCTTTAAAAATAAGGATTTTTATTTAATTATGAATAAATTATCTCGTCTTTTCGTAAATTTTGTAATATTAATTCCCATTTTAATTCTTTCTTCAGATATTAGTTATGCGGAATTATTAAAAAAACAAGGATTTTTGATTAATGTTCCAAATACGATGGAAATCATTCCAAATGCTTTCCCACTAATAATTGCAAAAATAAAAACCAAAGATAAAGATTTTCCAACTGTTACTATCACGCTTGATAGTTCATATAAAGAGACCTCATCATCTCATCAAGTTTATGAAGATGAGTTAAAAACCACGTATGAAAATTTAGGATTAACTGTTAAATCATCAAAATATTTAAAAGAACAAAATATTTCAAATATAAAAACAAAACTATTTAAAGTAGAATACATTTATAACAACAAATATTTTGCATCCCTTGTTAATATTTTTAGATTTAATGACAAAACCCACTACATTACCACGATCAATAAAATTAAAGATCAATCACAATTAGATGCTTTTCTACAATTCCAAGAAGATTTTTTAAAAAATATATCACTAGAAAAAGATCAATCATCATCTGCTCAAGATACGACAAATTACACAGCATTAAATATTTTATTAGGAATCGTTTTTTTACTTGCAGGGTTTTTATTATACATAAACAAAAATAAGACTAAGCATAACTTGCAATAAAATATCCTATAATATAGTATTTATTTGGATTTTAATTTTCTATAGAGGTAAATATGTTAGATGATATTCGTGATGAAAAATTAAGAAAGATGAAAAATTTTCAAGATGCAGGAATTGAAACTTTTCCTGCTGGTCCCTTTAAAAAAGAAGCGACAACATCAGCAATAGAAAAACCTGTAGGAGAAAATGTTAAAGTCGCAGGAAGAATCATGCTTTTTAGAGAAATGGGAAATATTACTTTTTTCACGATTCAAGACGAGTTTGGAAGAATGCAAGCTGTATTAAGTAAAAAAGAACTTGATGATCAAGATTATAAATTTTGGATAAAAAATCTTGATATGGGAGATTTCGTTGGTCTTGAAGGACCTCGTTTTACGACGCAAAAAGGGGAAGAATCTGTTTTAGTAAAAAAAATAACACTCCTTACAAAATCGCTTCTTCCGCTTCCAGATAAACACAAAGCTTTGCAAGATGAAGAGAAACGTTTAAGAAAAAGATATCTTGATATTATGTTTAACAAAGATGTGCAAGATGTCGTTTATAAAAGAGACAAATATTGGAATGCAATAAGAACTTTCTTAAAGGAAAGAGGATTTACTGAAGTCTATACTCCAACTTTAGAAACCACTCCTGGGGGAGCTGATGCAAGACCATTTGTTACACACCACAATGCGTTAGATATCCCCGTTTATTTAAGAATTTCTATGGGAGAGCTTTGGCAAAAAAGATTAATGGTTGCAGGGTTTGAAAAAACATTTGAAATTGGAAGACAATTTAGAAATGAGGGAATGGATGCGGAGCATCTTCAAGACTATGAGCAAGTAGAATTTTATTGGGCTTATGCTAATTATCAAATGGGAATGGAACTCGTAGAGGAAATGTATAAGTATATTGCAAAAGAAGTTTTTGGCACATTAAAGTTTAAAATTAAAGAATGGGAAATTGATTTATCTGGTGATTGGAAAAGGTACTCTTATACAGAAACGATTGAAGAAATGACTGGAATAAATATTGCTACTGCATCTTTAGAAGAAATAACAAAAAAACTTCAAGAGTTAAATGTTGAATATGATAGAAAAGGATTTAACATAACTCGTGCGATTGATACTCTTTGGAAATATTGTAGGAAGCAAATTCCTGGTCCTGGATTCTTAATAAACGAACCTGTTTCTATTTCACCTTTAGCAAAAAGGATGAAGAGTAATCCTGATTTAACTGAAAGGTTTCATGTTTTAATTGGTGGAAGTGAAATTGGAAATGGTTATAGCGAATTAAACGATCCCATTGATCAAGCTTCAAGATTTGAAGAACAACAAGCGCTTCGTGACAGCGGAGATGAAGAGGCACAAATGCACGATAAAGACTTTGTCGAAGCTTTAGAATATGGCATGCCTCCTACTTGTGGCTTTGGTACAAGTGAAAGATTACTTTGGTTTTTGCTTGATAAAAACGCAAGGGAATGCCAAACATTTCCTTTAATGAAGCCGTAAAAATTTATGGCCAACTCTAAAAAGTAAGGTAATTTAAATTTTTATTTTACCTTATTTACTTTTTCTTTCTCTCTTTAATATTGCATAATAATATGCATCTGCAAGTTTTCCATCCTTGTCTATTCTTGAATCACGAAGAGTTCCCTCATACTGGAAACCATTTTTAATCATAACTTGTCTTGAAGCTTCATTTCTTGTATCACATCTTGCAAGAATTTTATTGACTTGAACTTTATCAAATAAATAATCCTTTACAGCACTAAGAGCTTCGGTCATAATTCCTTTTCCCCAATACCTTTTACAAACTCCATATCCTATTTCTACACAATCAATACCATCAATAACACGAACAACCTTTATATTTCCTATTACTTTTTTCTCTTTTTTTAGGACAATTGCCCATCTATAATTTGTTAAATCTTCATAACCTCTTATCCATGAAAGTAAACTTTCTTCAGCTTCTTTTAAATTTTTAGCGGGAAAATTTGGCAAAAATTCATAATACTCATCATCAGACTGCCAATTATTATATATGTCTTCTAAATCATCTAATTCAAATTGTCTTAAAAATAATCTATCAGTCTCGATACCCTGTGTCCCAATATTCTCCACGTTACCCTTCCTTAAATACAATATGAACATTTTATCTATAGAAAAAAATCTGTCAAAAAATTTTTACTTTAGAACAGTTAATGCCCATTCTTCTAATTCTGATAATGAATCATCAGAAACAAAATTAAATTCTTCACCACTACTCCATTTTCCCGTTCCTTTAAATCCATGATCTAATTTTTCTATGGATACAATTTTTGCATCTTCATCGAATCCTAATGAACCTAAGATAATATCTTCAGCGCGTATTTTTTCAGATAAAAAATCATCCGTCATTATCAAATTCCTTACTAAAAAAATTTCTTTGAGAACAAAATTTAAAAATCTTGTTTATATGTGCTTCTTACTACTGCAAGTAATAACCCAATTGCCATAAAAGTTGCCAATATATTAGAACCTCCAAAACCGATAAATGGGAGAACGAGTCCTTTTGTCGGCAATAACCCCATGACTATTCCAAAATTCAAAAATGCTGGAAGAACAATAAGAGCCATAATTCCCATAGATAAGGCATATGGAAAAGTTTTATTGGCAACTCTTGATGCAATATTTAAACATCTTAAAAACAAAAAGAAAAAAACAAAAATAATGATTATCCCGCCAAAAAATCCCAATTCTTCTGCAATCACAGAAAAAATAAAATCTGTATGAGACGCAGGAAGAAAATGTAATTTTTGTTGACCACTTCCTAAACCGACTCCCCAAAAATTTCCGCCTCCAATTGCTATTAAGGATTGAACTAACTGATATGCTTTCCCAGAAACATCTTTAAAAGGGAACAGAAAAGCTTCAATTCTTTTCATTCTATAAGAAGATGTGCAAACAAGTAATATAGCTATTGGTAAAATTGCTCCGACTCCAATAAAAAAATACTTCATCGTTACGCCAACACTTATTGCCATTACAAAAGTAGCACCAACAATAATTGCCAAACTTCCAAAGTCTGGTTGTTGTAAAAAAAGAAAACCAATAATTCCAACTAAAATAAGAGGTTTTAAAAGCCCTGTAGTAAAATCTTGGATCTCCGATTCATGGCGAGCATAAAAACCTGCAAGATAGATTATAAAGAAAATCTTTACAAACTCCCCAGGTTGAAATTTAAGAAATCCCAATCTAACCCAACGCTCAGCTCCTCCTGCACCACTTTTAATGCCGGGGATCATTGGCAAAATAAGTAAAAATATCGATATAAATAACATGTAATGAGAATACTTATATAAATTCTTTATTTTTAATAATGAGAAAATAATCATCATCAAAAAGCCTACAATTGCTGCGGCAATTTGCTTGCCTACAAAATAGTATTCAGTACCATAATCTTTTCCTGCCACGACTGCTGTCGTAGAATAAATCATCAAAAGCCCAAAAGAGGTTATAACTATAACAAGCAATACTAAAATAGGATCTAACAAGATTGGAATTTTTGCCAATGTAACTTTATTATTTGAGCTCATATAAAAATTTTTCCTATCTTAACTTTAAGGTGGCTAATGAAATAACCGCCAACACTATTGATACAATCCAAAATCTAACTATAACTTTCGGCTCCGAAAGCCCTTTTAATTCAAAATGATGGTGAATCGGCGCCATTTTAAAAATTCTTTTTCCTCCACTTAATTTAAAATAATAAACTTGCAAAATTACAGATAATGCCTCTACAACAAATACACCTCCTGCGATGACTAATAAAAGTTCCTGTTTTACCAAGACCGCAACAGCGCCTAAAAAAGCACCCAATGACAACGAACCTAAATCTCCCATAAAAACAGTCGCAGGAAAAGTATTATACCATAAAAATCCAAGCCCTGTTGCTAATAATGCCATAAGCAAAATACTTAACTCTCCTACAGATGGAAGATAAAAAACAGATAAATATTCAGCAAGTTTAACGTGACCTGCGACATAAGTTAAAATAACATACAATAAAGCTACCGTCATAATTGGACCTATCGCAAGGCCATCTAAACCATCTGTAAGATTTACGGCATTTGATGTGCCAACGATAACCAATGCAACAAATGGAATAAAGAACCAACCAAGGTCTATTGAAAAATTTTTCAAAAATGGAAAATTTAATGTTGTTGGAAAATCATTTATTAAAAGGATAGACGCAAAAATTACTGCAATTAGTGTTTGCCAAAAAATTTTCATTTTTCCAGGAATACCTTTTGTGTTTTGCTTTGTAACTTTTCTCCAATCATCTACAAATCCTAAAATTGCATATGATATTAAAACGAAAATTACTAATATCACATTCAAATTTGTAATATCCGTAAAAAGAAGCATTGAACAAATAATGGCAATAATTATAGAAAGCCCTCCCATTGTAGGAGTTCCCGTCTTGGCCAAGTGGCTCTCTGGACCATTTTGCCTAATTGGTTGTCCCTTTACGCCTTGATTTTTTAACCAAGATATAAGACGTGGCTGTAAAAAAAGCACAAGGAAAAAAGAAAAAACAAAAGCAGACATTGCCTTAAAACTTTGATACTTAAAAACATTAAAAAATGAACACTGTGTATGAAAAGTATAAAGCCAATTATATAACATATCTAAAATGCCTTTTAACCTAAAAAACTACATCGTCGCTAATATTTCTTCGACCGTTTCTTTATCAGAATAATGAACTTTTTCATGACCAAAAATCTGATAAGTTTCATGCCCTTTTCCCGCAAGCAAAATAACATCTCCCTCTTTTGCTTGATTTAAGACTTCAAATGTAGCAATTTTTCTATCTGCTTCCATGATATCAGGACTATCATAACCTTCAAGCATATCTGATAATATTTGATTAGGATCTTCAGTTCGTGGATTATCCATTGTCATTACAACTTTATCTGCTAGTTCACTAACAACTTTCGCCATTTTAGGTCTCTTCGTCCTATCTCTGTCGCCTCCACAACCAAAAATACACCAAAGCTTACTATCTCCTTTTACAATTTCTCTTAAAGTAGTAAGAACGTTTTTTAATGCATCATCAGTGTGAGCATAATCTACATAAATTCCAAAATGATTATTAACTACAGGTTCTAATCTACCTGGAACCATCGAAACACTAGGGAATAACTCAACAAACTTCTGCGGATTCTTTGTCCTTGCAACAAAAGCACCAAATGCGGCAGAAATATTATATGCGTTAAATTTTCCTATAAATTTTGATTCAATAATATATTCTATCCCCTCAAAGGATATTGTAAGAACACTTCCTTTTATATCTTGTTTGAAATCTTTAATATAAATATCAGAATTTTTTTCAAAACCATAACTAAAAAGGTTTAATCCTTTATTTTGTAAATATTCAAATAATCTTCTTCCATATGGACAATCTATATTTATTATGGCGCTTTTATTTTTTTTAGGACTCTGCACTAATAAATCAAAAAATCTTACCTTCGCCTTAAAATATTCTTCCATAGTTTTATGGTAATCTAAATGATCTTGCGTAAGATTAGTAAATATTCCCGCATTATACTCTAAATAATCGCCCCTACATTGAGTTCCACCTTGAGATGTATATTCAAGAACAGCATAAGAAACGTTATTATCAACAGCTTTTTCTAATATTCCTTGAATCGTTAATGGATCTGGCATTCCAGTTTGGAATTCTTGGTTTATTAAATTTTCACTATATGCCCCAAGAGTTCCCAATCTTAAAGTTTTTTCGGAAAGTAATGAATAAATATTTTGTAAGATCCAATTTGTTGTAGTCTTACCATTTGTGCCTGTAACACCATCTAAATAAAGTTTTGAAGATGGATTTCCAAAAAATACATTTGCAATTTTTGCCAAAGCTTCTCTAGAGTTTTTAACAACAATACCAACTCTTCCTGATAAATATTTTTCGTCTTCACATAAAACTGCGATTGCACCTTTTGAGAAAGCATCATCTATATATTTATGCCCATCAACCTCAAACCCCTTTATCGCGACAAACAATGTTCCATCTTTTATATCACGACTTGAAAAACTGATATAATCTATTCTCAAATTATCACTATAATTAAAAAGCATTCCACCGACTATGCTTTCTATATCTTTAATCATTATAGGCTGACTCATAACAATACCCTTTAAAATATTTTTAATTTAATAACTTTTTACTTTCCAAACGCATCATTGTGCGTTGCATTATGTCTTTAAACACTGGTCCTGCCAACGCCCCACCATAAATACTATCTGAATGCGCTTCATCAACACTTACTATAAGCAATGGCATAATTGGGATATCCAAAGGAACGGTATCAACAAAGCCCACAAAAGAAGCAATATATTTTCCTTCCGCATATCCTCGTCCATTTTCTTTGGCCTTTTGTGCTGTTCCAGTTTTTCCTCCAACAGTATAGCCATCAACACGTGCTCTTTTTCCAGTTCCGTATGATGCAGAAACAACATCAATTAAAACATCTTTCATAAAATTGGCAGTCTTTTCTGAAACAATTCTTTCTTTTTTTATCGGTTTTGATTTTAGTAATCTAAGGTCAACCAAAAAGCCTTGATTTACATAAGATGCCAACGCTCTTAAAATTTGCAATGATGTTACAGCAACACCTTGTCCAAAAGAATGCGTTGCAACATCAACTTTTGCCCATTTAGAATAATGACGAAAGATTCCTGGCGTTTCTCCTGGGAAATCTAGCTTAACTACTTTTCCGATACCATAAGCCGATAAAGATTTATAAAGTTTTTCCTTTCCAAGTCTATCTGCTATTTTTGTCATTCCGATATTCGATGATTTTATTACCACGTCTCTAAAAGACAAAACACCTGAAGGATGAGAATCTTTTATTATCTTTCCTCCGTATGAATATCTTCCAAGCTCACAATCGAACATATCATTCTCGTTCGCGGCCTTAAATTCATATGCTATAGAAGCTACTATTGGTTTAAAAATTGATCCCGGTTCAAAAACTGTTTCTATAACTAAATTTTTTAAATCTTTTTGAGATGTCGAACTAGGGTTGTTAAAATTAATTCCAGGGCTTTGACTCATAGCCAAAATATCCCCCGTGTAAGCATCAATCATAGTTGCAATAACAGCTTTAGCATTGAGGTTTTCTCTTGCCTTTTCTACTTCTTCATCAACAATTAATTGTATATCTGCATCGATTGTAAGATTAATATCTTCTCCCTTTAAAACTTCAAATGAATCAGTATTTGTCGTTTTGATTGTTTTTCCTAATGCATCTTTTGTTATTATTTCTTTTTTTGCTTTTCCGCGAAGTTTTTTGTCAAATACCGCCTCAAGCCCAGAAAGGCCAACCTCATCTAATCCTACTTTTCCAATAAGAGTGCTCGCAGCTTTTGAATATGGGTAAATTCTCTTAAACTCTTTTTCTGTTTGAATTGCAGGATCTTTAAGATTTGTTATTTTCTCTGCAATATCACGAGATGTTTTTCTTTTTATCCAAACAAATGGCATCTTAGTATTAAATTTATTTAAAATTTCTTCTTTAGGCATTGATAAAATTTTTGATAATGTTTGAGCCGCTTTTTCCTTATCTTTTAGCTTTTGAGGGTGGACAAAAACCGATGGCGCTTCGACTGATAAAGCCATAATTTTTCCATCTCGATCATAAATATTTCCCCTTTCTGATGATCTGCTTATTTTTTTGAAATGTTGTCCTGCGCCCCTATCTTTTAAATTATATGCTCCATAAATTTGTAAATAATAAAGTCGCCACACTAATACAAAAGCCCAAATTGACATGAAGAAAACTAGCCAATATCTGCGTGACTTTCTTATATTTTCAAAAATCTCCTCTTGATAACGTTTTCTATCATTTTTTATACCAATACCATTTGTCTTAATATTTTTAGGCGACATATTTTAAACGTACTAATACTCCAAAGTAAAAATTTGTGATTTTGATTCTTGTGAGAACCCCAAACGCTTACTAGCGATATCCATCAAATTATCATATCTTTCAACTACGGATAATTGCATTGCTAAATCTTTTTTTATTGTATTGTATTCTTCTGTCTTATTTTGTGCCGCAGCAATATTATAACCAAGAGAAATTTTTTCAGATCTAATCCACACATGAAAAATCAATACCGACATCAAGAAGAAACTCGCAAGAATCGTAAGTCTATTGCTTACAGTTTTTACTTTTTTTACATAGACAGATTGATAATCAAGACAAACAGCCATTTTCTTATTCTCCTAAAAACTCTATTTCTAAAAAAACTCAAAAACCCTCATCAAAGAACTTCGAGATGCAGGATTTTTTTCTATCTCCTGTTCTAAAGGCATCACTGCCTTCTTTGTTATAAGTGTTCCTTTACTCTTGTTTTCAAATGTTGCAAATTGTAATCTTTGCAAAACATCATCTCCTCGTTGCCAACTTCTCATTGTGGAAGTAACTATTTTATCTTCCAAAGAATGAAAACTTATTACCACCAATCTTCCCGATGGCTTTATTATATCGGGAATAGATTCGAGCAATGTTTTTATTTCTTCAAACTCACCATTAACAGCTATTCTTATTGCTTGAAACGTCACGGTCGCAGGATTTGTTTTTTTATTTTTAAAAAATTTATACGTTGCCGACTTTATAATTTCTGCAAGACTTTTTGCCGAATTGATTGGTCTATTTTTTATAATAGCCTTTACAATCGCGCTTGCTTCTTTGCCGACTCCACCTTTTTTTAATATAACAAAAAGTTCCTTATACTCCGTTTCATTTACAACAGAATATGCTGTAAGCTTTGCACTTTGATTCATTCTCATATCTAGGGAACTTTCATCATTAAAAGAAAATCCTCTTTCTTCTTTTAATTGATCTGTTGAAAGTCCAAGATCAACGAGAACTCCATCAAATTTTTTATTTTCAAAAAGCGAAGAAACTTTTGAAAATTCTGTGTTATAAAAAAACACTCTATCTTTTTCGCTTTTTAAAAATTCTTCTGCCCGTTCTATTGCAAAAACATCTCTGTCTATTGCAAAAACTTTATTGTCTTTGTTCGCATCAAGGATTGCCTTTGTATGACCTGCACCTCCCAATGTGCAATCTAAAAAAGTTCCTCCGAGTGATGCTTTTAAATACTCTAAAGCCTCTTTTTTCATCACAGATATGTGTGATGTCTTTTCAAGCTTCACTTAAATATCAACCTTAGCAAACAGATCAGGATTTTCTAAAAGTGCCTGCTCTGCTTCATTAAATACATAATCCCAAACTCTACTATCCCAAACGCGAAACCCATGTATTGATGATGTAAACGTCACATCTTTTGTAATTCCTGCATAGTTTCTAAGATATTCTGGAATTAATATTCTTCCGCTTTTATCAATCTGACATTCAGAAGCTCTACTTAAATAAAAATTTTCCAAGCGTTGCAATGTTGAATCGAATCTACTTTTAGCTCTTAATTTCTTTTCAAACTCAATCCATGAAGAAAGGGAAAAACCCTCTAAACATCTAGAGCCTTCACTTATGTAGTTTGTAATGACAACACTTGATTCATTAGATGCCAAGAGAACTCTTCTATAATCTGCTGGAAGATTCACTCTAAACTTTGCATCTATTGCATGAGTAAAATTTCCGTGAAAAGATAAATCTCCGCTAAACTGTCCTTGTGAAACATCATCTTTTATTTCTTCATTTATCAAATTTTCATCATTTAATGATTTATCTACCATTTTGATTTGCTAATTTAATAAAAAATTTAATATGTTACATGTTTTAAATTTGCACAAAAAAATTTATCCCACTTTTCCCCACAATAACCCACCAATAGTATGGAAAGATACAAGTTTTTTTTATATTGGTCAAGTAAAAAAAACTATTTATCTAAAAAAAACGCAAATAAATTTAGGTTGACAAAATTACTAAAAAATATTTAATGTAGAACGTGGTTGTTTGAGCAATAAATTTTTTAGCTACAAGTATTTTATCCTTTTAGCTAAAAATAGGTTCTATCAAGGAGCATTTTTGGATTTTTTAACGATTTTACAATGAAAACAGGCGGTTATGAAGCGTTTATTTCTTTTTTCTTTCTTATTTTTAAGTTTATTTCTTATAAATTTTTCCTATGCTACTTCTGAAAATTCGATTGAGGCAAGCCCAATAAGGCCATGGTCGGATTTCAAGGAGGGGTCACAAAAAGAGGAATCTTCTACATTTGTCAAAATCCTTCTTTGGCCAGTAAATAGGGTGCTTGATTTAATTGATATGTTTAAATTTGATGTTGGTATTGGTCCCTCTTTAGGCGCAGTCGTACGTGTAACAAAATTTGGGCAAGTCGGTTATAGACAGATGATTCCTGCATCACTTCGAGTTGGAAATTTTGGAAGGACATCTCCTATACAATTAGAGTATGGCGCAGAGATTGGTGCGGGGCCACTTTTTGCAGAATCAAGTGTACGTAACACTTGCCCAGGGGAAGTTGGCGCAGGTGCAGATCTATTTTTGTTCGGAGTTTATGGCGGAATTTGTTTAGAGGAAGTTTTAGACTTCGCATCAGGATTATTTTTCATCGATTTAATGGATGATGATATAAAGTGACGTAAACCTATCTTGTACTTCATATTTTAATAATATTTTTACGAGCTCACTAATAAAAAAAAGGGCAACCACAAAGAATCTCATAGTTGCCCCATACTCGCAAAAAGGATGGTATATGCCTAACAATTGTGCTATCGAACAAAATACAAAAAGCATTAGATTTTGAATCTCTTTTATAAAAAATTTTTTATTTAATAAAAAATGAAAGCTAAAATCTCCCCATCCCTTGCTTTATATTCATACTCTTGCTATAAATATAGAGTGTTTTTAACGTATTATGTTAATACGGCTCGATAGCCAAGAGGCCCAAGGCAGTGGTTTGCAAAACCACCATCTCCGGTTCGAATCCGGATCGAGCCTTAATTTTTTCTTATACAATTTTCAAGATAATGTGAAAGCCTCCCCTAAGAAACTTTTTAAAGCTTTAAATAGATAATTATTTTCTCTTTCGCACGACAAATCATAAATGAATTTTGACTCTTACTTTTTACAAGTTTTTAAAGATTCTAATTTCCCCTCAAGTACTAAAGCCGTATTTTTTTTAAAATAAGAAATTCTTTTTTTATAATCCAAAGTAAAAACTTTCTTTTCATAATCATTTTGACAAGTTATAAGTTCTCGGATTCCATACTCTTTTAGAAGTTTATTATTTTTAAAAATTCCATTTACTGGAATACTCTTAAACAAATCTTCCTTAACTTGTCCACATAAAAATATCACTTTTTTATTATACTTTTTTGCAATATTGACTATTTTCATCGGACCTTTTTCTGTATTTGGCGCATCAAATCTCCCCTCGCCTGTTATTATACAAGATGAATCTTTTATTTTTTTATCTATCTTAAAAAGTTTAATAAAATATTCTGAGCCACAAAAATGTCTTGTCTCAAATAAAGATTCAATTCCAAAATATAATGCTCCCGCCGTTCCAGAAAAATTTTTATTAAAATTTAATTTTGTATGCTTTTGTATATTGATAATTCCCTTACAAATTGTTGATAAAATATCTTCTGTTTTTGGTTTGTACTTATTTCCAATTTTTAACTTTGTCATAAACTCCATTTCACTACAAGAACATGTGCAATCATTTATGACGTTCACTTTGATGTTTTTAAATTTCCCCTTTGGAAAAATAATTTTTGAAACATCTTTCAACTGACAAGCAGTAACAGGCTTTTTTGCTTTTTTACCACTAATAAAAATTTCTGCCCCTAGAGCTTGCGCAAACCCAATTCCTAAACACGCAGTCGATGTGCCCCCTAAACAAATATTTATTTTTTTATATCCTTTTTTTATAGCATCGAAAGCAAGCTGACCTAAACCATAATCAGTAAGTCCAAGAAGTGTTTTATAGTTATCTTCGTTTGGAAATAATCTTAAAATTTCTGATGAAATTATATAGGCTTCATTTTTATGTACTAAATATTTACTAGTAACTTTTTTAAAGTACGGATTTACAATATTCTTTACAACAACTTTTTCGCAATCATAATAATAATTCATCACATCAAATGTATGTTCCCCACCATCACAAATTGGTGCAACTTCTACATTTTTATTTCCGTATTTTAAAAGTATTTCTTTTATAATTGAACAAATTTCAATTGAACTGAAAACATCTTTGAAAGAACCTAACGTAACAAGTATTGCCATGACATATTTTACCTTTTAATTTAACAAATAATCTAAAGATAATTTTATAATAAAATATTCTCCGCCTCACATTTAAATTTATGATAACACCATAGGATCATACTCTTTTCCATTGTGTTTAAGAACGTAACACTCCCCATCCAACTGCAATAAAAATTTTATCTATATCATCTGTATTTATATCATGTCCAATTTTAATTTGATATTCCATTAAAAATTCCCCAAATGCTAGCAAACAGAAATAAAAACAACTCTAAATTCTTTGCACACAATTTTTTCATTAGGCGAAACATCACCCCAAAATTTTAAATGTGCTTTCTTCCAATAATCTAAAGTTTTATCCCCCTCTCCTTCTTTTTGGGCATGATCAGAAGTTACATCATTGAACGATACAATCGATACATTTGTATTTTGCAAAATACACTTAGCATCGCCTTTACTGTCTATCAATATAGAGATATCTCCAACTCTTGGTAAAACTTTATAGTCTGAATATAAAGAACTAGTAGCCGTCTTTTCTCCAATCAAAACTAATTTTACTAATTCATTAGGATTATCTCCAAATGCGAAAACTTTATAATCCTTTCCCATGTACTTTGGATTCTTATTAACAAAATCCATCCATAAATCAAAAGGCTTCACGTTATCTTACTTTTAAAAAAACTTTCTTTACGGCTTAATTCCCCATGCATCGCAGTTCCAAGAAGAATCTTTCGACGTTTTACTAAAAATACAAATTCCACCCGTAGAAAGTTTCGTTCCAAAACGCTCATAACAGTCCTTTGCAT
>CAZHSB010000037.1:0-17575 GCA_964534945.1 uncultured Bdellovibrionales bacterium
TTTCCCATCTCCTGTCTCCATCAAAATGTGTGGACTTATTTCAGGACGTGACAAAAATTATTTCATTCGCGCTTAACCCTGGGCTGGGTTGTGTAATGCCTTTGGCATATGTTCATCAATCATGCTAAGATATTTTTATCCCTTCGGGATAACGAAGATTATAGATCCAAATTTTTTCGAAATTACATTGCAATACGTTATTTTTAAAATAATAAAATTGTAAATTCAAGGCATCTTCTATTTTTGCATTCAAAAAAAGGAGGTGCCTACCAAAAAAGTGCAAAGGAAGTGCCCTCCAAAAAAGTGCATGTCCTAAAATTTATCCTTTTTTCTAAATTGAAAACGCTATACAACCCAGCTCGGGGTTAGCGATCCTGAAAGGAGCGCATACCCCGGGGGCAGGAGAAGGGAATGCAAACCCCAGGTAGTAATTAAACATTTCGCATCTAAATTTATTCCTTTATTATTAAGTGGTTATATCTAAAAAATGCCATTTGATAAAAATTTAATTCAAGTTTTTATTTTCCTTTGCCGTTAGCTTCCATTGAAGGGATTGAATGTGTGCGGTAAGAAGATGATGTTAGTGTGTGAAACATTATCTTTAGTTTTTCTTTTTAAAATAAAAATCAAAAACAAGTTACCGCCAATTAAGTTTTAATCCACGGAAGGATTGATAAATTAATTTTCAAGGAGGAAAATAATATGGCAATAACTATTGGTAGTAATATATCTTCACTAAAAGCTCAAAGGCAGTTGTCAAGTTCAACATCTGATTTGAGTTCTACATACTCTAAACTTAGTTCAGGTATGAGAATTAATAAAGCAAGCGATGACGCTGCAGGGTTAGCAATAGCTGACTCCTTAAAAGCAGATCAACGTGTTGCTTCAGTTGCAATAAGAAACGCTAATGATGGTATTTCTTCTATAGCAATCGCAGATGGTGCTCTTTCACAAGTTTCTGACGTATTAACTCGTTTGGCAGAGCTTGCAGAGCAATCAGCAAACGGTGTATATTCGACGACTCAACGTTCGGCTCTACAAAATGAATTTAGTTCATTAGCATCTGAAATCGAACGTATCGCTGTAACAACTGAGTTTAACGGTGTAAAACTTTTAGATGGTCAGACAAGTGGATTAACACTACAAGTTGGATTTGATTCAAAATCTACATCTCAAATAGCAATATCTAATGTAAAGGGAACTCTTAATTCATTAGGATTAGCTAACACTGGTTCATCTGCTATGTCATACTCAATAAGTGGTGCAACAATCGAAGCTGGACAATCTGCTTCAAGATTAACTCTAGATGCTGTTAATAATGCAATATCTTCATTAGCAACAACAAGAGGTAATTTAGGTGCTGTTGAGTCAAGACTTACAGTTGCAATCAACAACTTAGAGGTTGCTAAAGAAAACTTTGCTTCAGCAGAGAGCCAAATTAGAGACGTAGATGTTGCTTCTGAAGCTGCAGAGCTTACAAGATTGAACATCTTACAACAAACTGGTGCTTCTGTACTTGCTCAGGCAAATCAGCAACCAGCAATTGCTTTAAGCTTGTTAGGATAATTAACCTAGCAATCGTAAAAAGTGGCGTTATTATCCTCGCCACTTTTTACTCAGTAAAACGATTTTATATTTATTTCTCTTTAGGGATAAATATAAGGATAATAGACATTTATAACCTTGCTACTTCTTGGGCTTTTGGTGTTTTAAAGGGATTGGGGCAAATCTTTTTATGACTTCAAGAGCCTTTTTTCTTATTTTCTTCATCTATACCTATGAAATCTGTTAACGAGCAAATTATCAAATTTACGATAGCAGATATTTTTATTTTAGTTTTTGTATAAAATTTTTGTTTTGCCAATTTACAAAATAAGGCAATGCCTAAAATCAAAGACGTGTTAGGTGTTGACCATATATATAATATGTATTGGCATTTTAAAAAGATGATGTTTTTATACAGCGACTATTTTATGGATATATTTAATGGAAAGATATTTAAAAAAAATAGTAATTATATTATTAAGTTTATTTATTTTTACTGTTCCAGCTTTTTCTAAGCCAATCTATGTAATCAAAAAAAGCGATGGATCGCTTTTAATTACTAATCGAACACCTCCAAAGGGATCAAAGGCGGTTGTCTATAATCCAAATTCATTATACAATCGTGGAAGCGTTGGCGTTATACGAAGTATGGATGATGCAAAACTTTTTGTAAGATATTGTGACTTGATAAAAAGATTTGCAAATTATTATAATGTTTCTGAGAGCTTGATAAGAAGCGTTATCCATGCAGAATCCCTATATAATCCTCGTGCAGTTTCTAGAAAGGGTGCTTTGGGACTTATGCAACTTATGCCATATGTTGCTAAAAATTTAGGTGTTAGGGATCCATTTCTTCCTGAACAAAACATACAAGGTGGCACAAGGTTACTTGCTAAGTTGTTGAAAAAATACAACGGAAATAGAGTCCTCGCTTTGGCAGCATATAATGCAGGTGAAACTGCAGTTGATAGATTTAGAGGTGTTCCTCCATATAGAGAAACACAAAATTATGTAAGAAAAGTTTTGGCGTTACAAATGCGATATGCCATGATGTAGGTTTTAAAATATAAAATGATAGGGATTAAAAATTTACCAAATATATTAACATTTTCTCGTTTGTTATCAGTTCCTGTAATGGTATTATTTATGTATTTTCCAGAGGGAATTTGTATTTATTTTGCGATGGTTTTTTTTATAATATCCGCTGTGACAGATTTTATCGATGGTTATTTAGCAAGAAAATATGATGCTGTAACTAATCTTGGTAAAATTTTAGATCCAATAGCGGATAAATTACTTGTAGTTTCTACGCTTATAATGTTTTTGTCCATAAGAGTTGGAAACGATGGAAAGCCTTGGGTTTGTTCTTTGCTTGTAATTATTATACTAGCAAGAGAAATTTGGATTATGGGATTACGCACTGTCGCCGCTTCAAAAGGTGTTGTCGTTTCAGCATCAAAAGTCGCAAAATACAAAACTGCTTTTCAAATGGTGGCAATTGGCTTCCTATTTTTAAGTAATTATTATTTTCCATTTAGTCCATTTGATTGTTGTACAATCGGAAATTTTTTATTAGCAATTTCTGTTGTCTTATCAATTATAAGTGCAGTTGATTATTCAAAAAGAATCCTAGCTTTGTAAAAAACAAAAATCAAAGAATAAAAATCACTAGGTCAAAAAATTGACATAATTTCAAAAAGTAAAATTTATAAGTTATTAAAAAAATAGCAAATCTTTTTTTCATATTGTGCATATTATTTGCAAGGAAGTAATTGTTAATTTTTTTTGTCTATTTTTTTGACAAGGTTTTTTATGGGCGATGTAAAAGGAATCGATAAGTTATTTGACCAAAGTATTGGTGCCTTAAATAAAGCGATGGACTTATATTGGTACCGATCTCAAGCGATAACAAGTAATATAAGTAATGCAGAAACTCCGGGATATAAGGCTGTAGATGTTAATTTTGCACATGAACTAGAGCGCGCATTTGAAAAAAATAAATCCACAACCGAAACCACAAACAAAAATCATCTTACTTCGCAAGATGAAACGGGAGCTTTCTTAGATGCTGATTATTCTGGCGCTACAAAAGGTGATGGAAATAATGTTGATATTGATATTCAAATGGGAAAGTTGGCAACTAATGCATCAGATTATAATCTTTCTGCATCACTTGTGCGAAAAAAATTACAAATTTTAAGAAATGCAATTAGGTATGCTCAAAACTAATTTATGGAGATTAATGTATGTTTGATAGTATAGATGTTCTTGCTCATGGATTAAGCGTAAATAGATTGCGTGTTAATTTATTAGCTTCAAATATTGCAAATGCAGAAACGACTAAAACAGAAGATGGTACTCCATATAAACCAAAACAACTTATGCAAGTTGCTCAAAGTATGGAGGGAAGTTTTGCTTCTTCTTTAGACAAAATGACACTTTCAAGACCTGTGGCAATGGCAGTCGTAGAGGATAATTCTCCTCCTAAAATGGTTTATCAGCCAGGACACCCAGATGCTGATGAAAATGGTTATGTTGCATATCCAGATATAAATGTAGTTTCGGCAATGACAGACTTAATGTCTGCTTCAAGACTTTACCAAGCAAATGCAACGGCACTTGAGACGGCAAGGGAAATGTCTCGTCAAGCAAGAGAGATTTCAATTAGATATTAAAAAGGAAATTTAATATGTCTATAGATGGAATATATAATCGTTTTTCAAAAATCACTTCTGATGAGAAGTTATCATCAATAAATAATCTTTCTTCAAGTTTAAATAAAATAAATAAAGAAGGAAATGATGAAGAAGGATTTGCAGGATTTTTAAAAGACGCAGTAAAAGGAGTGAATGATCTTCAACTAGAAGCTGATCAAAAAATAGAGGATATGGTATTAAAGAAAAATAATATCACACCTCACGATGCGATGATTGCACTTGAAAAAGCTGATGTGGCATTTCAATTAATGAATGCAGTTAGGACAAGAATTGTGCAAGCATATCAAGAAGTAATGAAAATGCAAATATAATTTAGGAGTTTAATTTAAGTGGCAACATCTTTAGATCCAAGTGCAATATTAGGAAATCTTTTAGAAGGGTATTTAAAATTACCATTAGTACAAAAGATTCTTTTCCCAATTTTAATAGTAGGTTCTGTAGCAGGAATAATCTTTGTTTCAAACTGGGCAAGTAAACCAGATTATGCTGTTTTATTTTCAGATTTAAAACCTATCGATTCTGCTGCCGTTGTTAATAAATTAAAAGAGCAACAAGTTAAATACCAAATAAGAGGAGATGGTGATACTATTGCAGTAAGCCCTCCCGAAATGGTACATGAGTTAAGAATTTCTTTAGCTTCTGAGGGTATTCCAAAGGGTGGAACAGTTGGTCTTGAAATATTTGATACGACAAACTTTGGAACTACAAGTTTCGTAGAAAAATTAAAATTTGTACGAGCAATTCAAGGAGAATTGGAAAGAACAATAAGCTCACTTGATTCTGTAATTTCAGCAAAAGTGCATATAACACAACCTGAGAAAACAGTCTTTTCAAAAAACAAAGTATTAACCACAGCTTCTGTAATGTTAAAATTAAATACAGGAAATGGACTTACGAAAGATCAAATAAAGGGAATCGTAAATTTAGTTTCTGGTAGCGTAGAGGGATTAACTCCAGAAAATGTCAATATTGTAGATTCTACTGGAAAGTTATTAACTGAAGTTGATGATCAGGCAGATGAGTTTGCTATTGATACAGATAGATTAAATTATCAACAAAGCTTAGAAAAAGCTTATGCCACAAGAGTTGAACAAATGCTTGCAAAAGTTATGGGGCCAGATAAAGTTATCGCAAAAGTTACAGCAGAACTTGATTTTACATCGTCTCAAAAAGAGGAAGAAAGTTATGATCCAGCAGGACGTGTTATTCGTTCAGAGAAAAGCGTTCAAGAGGGAGTAGGATCATCTCAAAGGGGAGGTGTTCCAGGAGTCGTTTCAAATCTTTCAAAAGATACATCACTTTTATCGCCATCAGGAATTGGAGAAGAAGGAAGTAGTAGGCAAGAAGGTGTGAAAAACTATGAAATTTCAAAAGCAGTCAGCAAAAGCATTTCTCCTAAAGGACGACTTGTTAGATTGTCTGTAGCCGTTTTAGTTGATGGAACTTATAACGTAATAGCTCCTGCAACTGCAACTACGCCAGAAAAAAAAGAATTTGTGCCTTTGGAACAGGAAACTTTAGAAAGAATTGAGGGCGTTGTTAAAAGTGCTGTTGGATATGACATAACAAGGGGTGATGTTGTTACTGTTGAGAATATTCCTTTTTATTCAACAGATATTAATTTGGAGCAAGTTATGGAAAAACAAGAATCGCAAGATTTCATTTTTAAATCAATAACAAAATCTATTCCAATTTTGTTTATAATATTATTTTTCTTCATTGTAATAAAACCAATGATAAAATTTTTAATTACACCTACAGATGCAGAAGTAGATTTAAGTAGATTATTGCCATCTGGGTTGGAAGAGTTGGAACAAGAAATAGATCAAGAAAAAAGTAAAGTAAAAATTCCTTCCTTCGAACCTGCTGTTGACCTAGATCAATTAGAAGATTTACTTGCGGAAAATTCAAGACTTGTAAAAGAAAATCCTCAACAAGCAGCATTGTTAATCCGTTATTGGTTAAACGACGGTAGATTATAAAGTTAATTTTGTATTTTAATTTATAAAAAATAAAAAAAATGAATGATAAAAACCCTACACAAGTTAATTATAAAGAAACACCATACGAAGCAACAAGGTGGGAGATACTAGGAAATTATCATGAAGAACAAACATTTTTTCCATTAACTTTAGATATAATAAATAATGATAGATTACTTTCAGATCCTGTTTTTGCAGATTATGGAGGAGTCGACCATAGGGAGGGTAAATGCATGCATCTTCCAGAAGCAGAAGCATTTGATTTTGGAAAATATGAAGAAAAAAATGAAGAAGTAGAGATTGAAAAAGAAAAAGAAGAAGAATTAAAATTAAAAGAAGAAGAATTAGAAAAAATAAAAACAGAATATTATGAAAAAGGTAAAAATGAAGCTTTGGAAGAGGCAAAAAAAGAAAAAGAATTATTAGAAAATAAATATAGTTTAGAAATAGACACTTTTCTTGAAGATTTAAAAAATCAAGTTGTATCGCATAATGAAACTTTAGAAAAAGAAGCGTTGAATTTAAGTATTGCTATTGCTAAAAAAGTTTTAGATCAACAAATAACAGTAAACCCTGATTACATTGTTACCGTAATTTCAAAAGCATTACAAAGTATGGACGGTGCACACATAAAAGAAGTTCGAGTTAGTACTGAATCTTATGAGTTTTTAAAAAATTTAAATATAAAAGAACTTTTCAAAAATGATGAACAACAAGATTGCAAATTTGTAAAAGATGACACAATAAAAAAAGGTTGTGTTTTAGAAACATCAGCAGGAGATGTCGATTTTAATCTAGAAAATACGTGGAATCGGGTGGTAAATGAGCTTACTAAATAAAGCAATGGCATCACTTGATTTTGTTTCGTCATACGAGCTAAAAGGCTCTGTGATCCGCTCAACAGGAATCTTGATAGAGGCAAATGGTCCAAGAGTTCCTGTGGGCTCACATGTAGCAATTTACGCTAACAATAAAGAATATCTAGCACAAGTTGTAGGATTTAAAAAAGATAATATTTTGATTATGCCATTTGATTTAGTTCATGGAATATCATCGGGAACTTCAGTTATCGCAAGAGAAAATACAGGAGATGTTCTAGTTTCAGATAAATTAGTGGGACGAGTTATAGATGGACTTGGAATGCCAATGGACGGAAAAGAAGAAATAAAAGTTGGCAAAAGCGTTCCTCTCTATAATAATCCTCCAAATCCTGTAACAAGGGCAAGAATTCATGAATGCTTTGATACAGGCGTAAGGGCAATTAACGGTCTTTTAACCGTAGGTTCAGGACAACGAATTGGAATTATGGCTGGATCTGGAGTTGGAAAATCAACATTACTTGGTATGATCGCACGTCATTCTGATAGTGATGTAAATGTTATCGCACTAATTGGAGAGCGAGGACGAGAGGTAAGAGAATTTATTGAAAAAGATTTAGGAGAAGAAGGATTAAAAAGATCTGTAGTCGTAGTTGCTACAGGAGATAAATCTGCAATATTAAGAATTCGCGCGGCATTTCTAGCTACATCAATAGCAGAATATTTTAGAGAACAAGACAAAAAAGTAATTCTTATGATGGATTCTGTGACACGTTTAGCAATGGCACAAAGAGAAATTGGCCTTGCAACAGGAGAACCTCCAAGCTCAAAAGGATATACACCATCTGTTTTTGCAATGCTTCCAAAATTATTAGAAAGAGCAGGTACATCATCTGGCGACGGTTCAATAACAGGAATTTATACTGTCCTTGTAGAGGGCGATGATATGAACGAGCCAATAGCAGATGCGACACGTGGTATTTTAGACGGGCACTTTGTCCTTGATAGAAAATTAGCAGGACGAGGACATTATCCTGCAATAGATGTTTTACAAAGTATTTCAAGATTAATGACTGATATTGTTCCTGAAGAAATTTCTGATTTTGCATCTCAAGTTAGAGACGTTATTGCTACATACAGAGATAATGAAGATCTTATTACAATCGGGGCTTATAAAGCAGGACAAAATCCTAAAGTTGATAAAGCTGTTTCTTTAATAAACAAAGTTAATTCTTTTTTGTGTCAAAAGGCTAATCAAAAATGCACAAAAGAAGAAACTTGGAAAGCTTTAAAAGAAATTTTTGATAAGGAGTAGAGACTTTTTGAAAAAATTTGTTTTTAAACTAGAAAGAATTTTAAGATATCGTGAAATTGTAAAGGACGAGAAGAAAAGAGAGCTAATTTTAAAAAATCAAATTTTAGCTAAAGAAGAGGAAAGATTATCTACTTTATCTTCTCTTATGGAGAATAATTCTCTTGGAGAAGGAACGATAAATATAAATTTTTTGATACTTGTGGGACAATACGCTGTTTATTTGGCGGAAGAAATTGAAAAACAAAAGGAAATCATAAAAACTGCCAAAAAAGACGTAGAATTTGCAAAAAATGAGTATCTTTTAGCTTCACAAGAAGCAGAGGCTTTGAAATTATTACGTGAAAAAAAAGAATCGGAATACAAAAAAAATCTTCTAAAAGAAGAGGAAAAAGAAAATGACGATACTGCAATACAAAGATTTAAATTAGGAAATGAATTTCTAATATAAAATTTATACAAGGAAAGGATAAGAATATGGCAAAGGCAAATGGAATGACAAGAGAAGAGGCAAAAGCACTATATGAAAATCTTCATAAGTCTATGACAAATTGGATGGCAAATGGCAAACAACCAAATCGTGCAGGTGCTCAAAAAATAGATCCTAAACAAATTGCAAAAACAATTAGTCAGGGTTTAAAAGGCGATACTGTAGGAACGTCTCCAAGAATGTCATCATATAACCAACAAGCATCTTCTGCTACAATGCCTCCAATAAAGACAATGGACAAGGGACAAGCACTAGCTCTTATTCTCATTATGTTTTTTGCAGTAACAAAAGTTTTTTTTGGTGCATTAGAAGCAATCGGTTTAGGCACTGTAAATAAAGCGCAAGCTTCAATTCCTGTGCAAGTTCAAAATGTTTCTTCAGACTCATTTTCAAAAGAAGATAAAAAAGTTTTAACATCACTTGATGCAAGAAGAGCCGAACTTTCAGAAAGAGGTAAGAAAATTGATTTAAGAGAGATCGATTTAGATGCAAGAGAAAATGAGCTTGAAGTAAAATTAGCAGAGCTTCGACAATTAACATCAAAATTAAAAACTCAACGAGAGGGCGTAGATCAAAAAAGAAATGTTCAAGTAGAACAATTAGCAAAAATTTATTCAGCAATGGCTCCAGACGAAGCTGCAAAACTTATGGAAGAAATCGATACTCCAATCGCTCTAGAACTAATGAGTAAAATGAGCGAGAAAAGGATTGGGCAAATCCTTTCGTTGATGGATAGTGAGAAAGCTATTACCTTCACAAAGCTCCTCGCCACTTTTTAGGCTGTTTTTTCCGCGATAAATTGGACAAATCGGGTGGACCTCACCTCGTCGATATACTAGAGTATTATCTCCTCGGTTCGCCACCCGATTTGTTCAATTTCTCATCGAAAAATACAGCCTAAAAAGAGAATCGGGGAAAGCCTTTAGCGATAATTGAAATAAAACGAGAGGGATTCGCCTCCTCAATATACTAGAGTATTATTTCGTCGGCTCACCTCCCATTTTCTTCCAATTCTCATCTAAAATTACCCCCTAGAAAGGGGACGGTTGGAAGATTTGTTCAATTTCTCATCGAAAAATACAGCCTAAAAAGAGAATCGGGGAAAGCCTTTAGCGATAATTGAAATGAACGCGTACCGTGGGTCTGCAACAAAAATTTTATGTATTCGATGTTCCTGCGTTTTTCTAAATTGAACGCACCTCCGTTTTTATTCCTCCCAAAAATCTCCGTTACCCTCCCGAAATGGCGAACTTGAAAAATTTGTTTGTTCGATGTGCTGTGTTTTTTTAATTGAATGTGCCTCCGTTTTTATTCTTCCCAAAAATCTCCGTTACCCTCCGAAATGGCGAACTTGAAAATTTTATATATTTGATGTTCCTGCGTTTTTCTAAATTGAACGCACTTCCGTTTTTATTCCTTCCAAAAACCTCCGTTGCCCTGAAAGGGCGATCCTAAAAAATTATGTGTGTTAAATGCACCTGCGTTGAAAACGCCATACAACCCAGCCCAGGGTTGGCTTTCCCGAAGGGAATGCAAACCCTGGGTAACAACCCCCCCCCGACCGCAGACTGAAGGTCTGCGACAACAATTCGGAAAATAGGAGGTGTCTTCTAAAAAGTGGATGTCCTAAAATTTACTTCTTCTAAAAAGTGGATGTCATAAAATTTACTCTCTAAAATTTACTATTAAAAAAATTTACTATTAAAATTTTATGTATTCGATGTTCCTGCGTTTTTCTAAATTGAACGCACTTCCGTTTTTATTTTCCCCAAAAATCTTTGTTGCCCTGAAAGGGCGATCCTAAAAATTTATGCGTGCTAAATGAGCCTGCGTTGAAAACGCTATACAACCCAGCCCGGGGGTAAGCGCGAATGAAATGAGCGTATGCCCCGGGAGCAAGAGAAATGAGCGTATGCCCCGGGAACAGGAGAAATGAGCGTGTACCTCGGGTCTGCTAAAAATTTATACAAAAAATCAAAAGGTTATCTATTTTTTAAAAAGTTAACGTCCTAACCTAAAGCAAATCGAAAATCATGTCGTCATCTTGCGATGGAATGTGTCTTTTAAAGAAAGTTAATAACGCTATTTTATTAAAATTTTTTCGAAAAACGTTATTATTTTTGAAGCACAGGACATTTTAAACAAGACAATATGACGCTGGATTTTTATATGTTTTATTAATGTTTTATAAATGAATAAATTTTTTCTATATAACATGTCACTTTTAACAATTTTTTTGATCGTTCCTCAAAATACTTTTGCAGGCCAATCAAAAGCATTCTTTGAAAAAGGTTCAGCAAAAAGTGTTTTTCTTCCAAAATCAAAATTAGCTAAACAACAAAAACTCGAATATTTTAGACAAAGAGAAGATCAGGAAGAAAACAATCAAAATAATATATCTGCAAAATCAAATCAAGAAAGTCTAGAAAGCACTAATACTAATCAAGAACCTTCTAAAAATCTAGCAAATAATTTAAACGATGATGCATCTCAAAAAGATTTATCTCCAAGCCAAAAAGTTATTAACCAATTTGGCGATCCTGAAAAAGACGTAACATATTATCCAGAAAACAATGCTCCACTTCCTTTTAAAGGAATGATTGCAGCACTTCAAGCAGGAGACGATGCCCTTGCATTTAAATATGCAAAACAATTTGTAAACTATTCTTCTAAAGAAAAAGAAATCGTAAACAAAACTATCGCATTCCAAAAACTTGCAATGGAGGGCTTAGGAAAAGCAAAAGAAGGCTACTTCTCTAATGATTCCGATATGGCTGAATATAAATATCTTCTAGAAGATGAACTAAAGAAAAAAGAAGAAGAAAAAAGAAGAGCAGAATCTGCAAAAGCAGTCAGACTTTCTAAAAAAGATGATTCCTTATTTAATTCTTTTGATAATGCTTACAAAACACAAATTGAATCTTCTCATACTAAAGCACAAAAACTTTACGATGACTTAGAAAACAAAAAAGAAGAAAATGGCGACAATATAGAAACCGAAGAATCCATAAATCAAAAATCTCAAGATTTAGTTTTGCGTGCATCGATGGAACAAGAATATAAAGGCAAAGTTCCTGTAGATCCAAAAGGTGATGTTAGTGTTTATTTCTTTTTTAACCCCATGGAAAAGGCTTCATTAAACATTGCCTCGGCAGTACAAAGTCTTTATGATGATATGCTTTCTTCAAAGTCAGGAAAATTAGTGGGAGTAAGCTCTACAATTAGTTCGATGAGCTTAGAATCATTTAGAAAATATGCAAATGTTTCTTTTCCTCTATTAAAGGGGGAGAAACTTATAAAACTTATGCAGGTAAAAGACATTCCATCTGTTTACTTTAGGTGCGAAAACACAGGCGAAGCTTTTATTTTTAACAAGATACCGCGCAAGTTTGAATTAAACCAGATATTCAATTTAATGAAAGGAAATAAAGATGCTTAACGAAATTAAGAAAATTCTTTTTTTGTTTTTTGCGATTATGCTAACAACGGTTATTGGTGTTAGTAATGTTGTTGCGGAAGATGATCCTTTAACTAAAAAAAACTCTGATATTGCAAATCAAGTATATACAGGACAAGTTACTGGTGGAAAGCTTGGAAAAAATCAAAATAGTGGCATTGGCTCGTCAACGAATCTTGGTGGAACTGAGAATGCCGCCTTGGCAGAAGAGAAAGTAGAAGACAGTAAAATTGCTAAAGATGAACCAATAAAAGTCCGCCCAAATGAAAAACAACAAGATTTTCATACCTATATTCCCAAAAGACAATTTAATAGGATGATTAATTCTAAAGAATGGGAAAAAATGTATGATGAAGCTGTTAGTGGAAGTACTAATAATAATAATGGTGCGGCATCCATGATTGGTGCTGTAACTTGGGGGCTTGCAAATTCTGCCGTAGGTCAAGCAAGATATAATGCCATTTCTCAAACACACCAAGCATTAATGAACCACTATTTGGCAGAATTATCATTTATAAAGCAAGTTGAGCAAAATCCTCAAATGAGCCAAAGTATAACAGATGCTTATTTTACTTGTGTTAGGAAGAAGATGAATGAAATGAATAACAATCATCATTATACATGGTTTGAGGCACAAGAAATTTGTATGGGAGATGATTCAGATATTCAAGGAAATGATAAAATAGATCCAGAATTATTTAATTATAAAGAAATTCTAGATTTAGAGGATTCTAGTAATGGGGAAAAGGTTTGTTTAACAGATTACTTGTTTAATCAAGAAGCAGGGAAGGGAAAGAACGAGAATAATAACGACGGGGAAGAGCAAGAAAGCTTGACTAAGTTAAAAACGGCATATCAATCATTTATTGGTGATGTGTTGTTCAAAATTAAAGAAGATAATAATCGAAATAGTGATGTTATAGGAGTTAGAAAAATAAATTATAAATTTATTTTTCCAGGTGGTGATCTTAGTGATTGTTCTGGTAATCAGAGTGATGAGGATGCAACACCATATAAACTGTATAAGAAGTTAGTTGCTCATCGATATGAACAGTTAGTAACAACATTAGGAAATTTTTGCCAACAAGTTAAACGAAATGGGGATGTGGAAAAATTCTTGGGCCTTGAAGATACTCAGAAATTTTTTGAGTATTTTCAGCGCCCAGGTTTTGCAATGGATTTGCAAGTAGTGCAGAATTTATATGCTTTGGCTGAAGAATATGCATCAAGATCAGACGATGGTAAAATTTCATGTAATATCTTTTCTGATTTAATAAATAGTATTGAAGAAGATTTGTTGAAATATGGGAACTCTTCATCTGATGATAAGGACCCATCTAAAGTATACAAAACAGTATATTACAAATTTGCGAATGTGGTTGCGACGTCAACTCTATTTTCGGCATATAACATAATGTATGGTTATTTGCAAAACACAACGATAGCTTCTTTCGGAGAAAATAGTGAAATATATCAAATAGCCATGAAGCAAATTGGGCAAGTCGTTCAGAATACTTTGGGCATTAGTGATATAAGTCGTACAGATGAAATAAATAAAAAATCAGCGGAAGTTTTGATGAGTATAAAGGAAGGATTGAATGATTATCAAAATGCTAATACTAAAGGATTGGCTTCAGACTTAAGTGCGAATGGTCAAGCTAATGATAAGCCAAGCGAAGCACTTTATAATTAGTAATTAGTTGTGATTTTAATGTAGGGTAAATATAGGTTTTAGGAGATAAAATGTTACAGGATTTTTTAGATATATTAATTCAAATTAAAGCTTGTAGCGAAACAGATTGTCCTGGCTCTGCGTTCACAGCGGTTGGAGCCGCATTTGCAACTCAAGGATATTATTTACAATCTTCTATCATTAGTTTAATTGGAGCGGGTGGTTGGGAGATGTGGGGAGTCTTTATATACATGTTTTCTTTTTTTGCCTTTATCATAATGATAGTTTTAAATGGATTACACGTTCCTAAAAATGTAATGTGGTTCGCCTTAGGGCCTGCCTTATTTAATTGGATGATTTATACTCCATGGAATTCTGATGGAGGAGGTGTAAAAGGAGTTGCGTGGAGAATTGGTAATACATATATAGAAAATCAAAAAAGGGTTTGGGAAATTGCAGAACCAGGGCTTAGAAATTTATCTCCCATTATTGGTACTGAAGACCTAGATAAAGCTAAAGGGCAAGAGGCTGAGTGGGTAGAAAAAAATGATATCACTAAAAAAATAAAAGTTTCATGGTTATTCGCTTTTTGGGACTGGCTTATTAGTGATACGGCTGCACAATTATCTTCTTGGATTGGAGCTGATAAATTAGAATCTGGTACGGGTACAACCAATTTGGGAGAGGTGGGTAATTTTTCAATTAAAAATGGAAAAGCAGATGCTACAATTTTATCAAATTTAAAATGGTCAAAACTTCAGAGTATTACTGGGGCTAGGATTACAACGCCAGGTTTGAAAGATGCCTTTGTGGAATATCTTTCAGGCACTTGTGGTGTTGGAATAAAAAATTTGATAGATGATAAAAAGGTTGTGACAGCAAGAAGGGCATCTTTAGGGTTCTTACGAGCTGACAAAGGACCAGAAATATTGATAGATAATTATGAAAGCAAAATAGAATCAGAAATAAAGAGTGGAATTATTCCTGTAGCTGGCTCTTTAAAAAGACTTATTTCTAAACCAGAGTCTTCTAGTTCAGAGGGAACAGGATTAATTGAATTTTTGGGAGGGCAGGGAGATTTAATTAAACCAATCAAAGAGCCTGATCATGATTGGATAACTTGTGATAAAGTATTTCCTATCTTGATAAAAGCATTAAGGTGGGAAAGTGGGCAAATATATCATAAGATGATGGCAGACTGGGATGACTCAGATTCTTCTCAAGAAAATGATATTTTAGCAGCATTTTATTATGGTTGGAATTTAGATAGTAGTGAAGATGGGGGGGGGAGGCTCTCAAAAACTAAATTAAAATATTTTACTAGGGATCTTATATATTCATACTTGTTAAAAAATGAGTTAGAATTTGTCCCAGATATAGCAAAAACTCAATTTAGTACAAAAGTAGAGGCAGAGCAAGCTTCAGACAGGCACATTCAGTCATTGGGATCTCAAAACAAATATGGAGAGATTTATACTTGGGCAAGAATGATGCCATATGTTCAAGGAATTTTGATGTTTATTTTGGCAGGTGCATATCCAATTGCCTGTATTATTTTTATAATTCCAGGATGTCACAAAGTCATAATTACTTGGGCGGCTTTTTGGGCATGGGTAAAATTTTGGGATGTGGGTTTCGCTATAGTTGCAGTAATTGAAAGAAATATTTGGGGAATGCTTGGAAATTCAGAGCAAGCGGCGGCATCTAATATTGCCTTAATAAAACAAATGTCAAGCAAAAATGGGGGAGTTACGGCTATAGAAGTTACATGCGGAAATAAAGGATTAGGAAAATGCGCTTTTCCAACTATAACGGATAATGATCAGACAACGGAAATAAAAGAAGCATTGAAAATTTTTAACATGATGTCAGCTAATGGGTTAAGCCTTAATTATGGGACTTATAACGGTTACTACATCTATCTTATGGCAGCCCTATATATGGCGGTGCCAGTTATTTGTGGTCAGGTAATTCTTCAAGGAAAACACGGTGTCGGAAGTCTCGCAAGTATGATGACAGGAGGAGCCGAAAGAGCAGCAGGTGGCGCAGCAGAAGCAGCAGCAAAATCTCAACACGCAGCCGCTATAACAAATACCGTCGGCGCAGCAGAAAGACAAGTTAAAGCTAACGCCGCTACACAATACGCTATGAGAGCTATGCAGGCAGGGAATACGGCGGCAGATGCTGGGTTAGAGCAACAATATCGTGGAAGTTATCAGAAGGGGCTTGAGAATCAACTCGGGTTGGCAAAGAATAATATGAATTATCAAAGAGGATTTGAAGGGTATGGAAAAAATTTTGCAGGGCTTGGAGCATCTTTAAAAGCTAATAGTGGCCATATGGCAGAAGCTGCTATATGGCAGGGGGCAGTCCTTGGTTCAGGAGCATTACTTGGAGGGGGGATTAAGTATGCTAAAAATTATGCTAGTTATGTAGCAGGGGCCTTTGGGGGTTTTTATAATGGAGATGCAGGAAAAGATGTGGGCGTGATACAAGATTTTATGTCACAAGGTATTCCTAATAACGCAAGCGAAGAGGAAATAAATAGTCTACGAAATGTATTGGAAATTATTGGTGACCCTTCGAAATCTAATTCCGAAAAAGCTGCAGCTATTAATGCACATAAAAATACTTATCCATCGCCTGCGTCGGCATCAGGCGTTGTTGGTTCTGCTGTCGCTGCTATGGGGACAGGAAGCTTTATGGGGACAGGAAGCTTTAATCCTTTTGGCTCAATGTCACAAATTGGAGCAAGCCCTTATGATATTGAAAAAGCATTAAGTCTTGGAGCACATGGAGCGGGAATAGCGGCAGATTTAACAAATATTGGAACGGTATTGCCGATGGAAAGAGCAGGTATTTTTAATGCCGCAAATACGAATGTTGATTCGTTCGGATTTGGAGCATCTCAAAGCTTGAATAAAGGTTATGCAGAGCGTCAGGATACAATGGCAAAATATGAAGGTGATATGGCTGGATATGAAATGAAGAGAGATATGGCAGGAAGCATGCAACATATTGCTGGAGTATTTGGAGTTAACTTAATGCCTCAACAAAAACCTTATGATATAAAAGGAATGATGGGGGCGGGAGAAATTGTTGATGAAAAACGTAACAATGCAAAAGGAATGTTTAATTTCTATGGTGATGAAAATGGTGCAGGTGGAGCGTTCAAAAGTACAGCTTCTTCTTATTCTACAGACCTTTCAAAATTTAGCGCTTCGCCAATAGGTGATAATATAGGGACAAATCTAGCGGTTCAGTCTGCAGTACAAACGCCTGAGGCAAGAAAAGCTAATCAGCAGGCCGCATCATATATTGATAAAAAAGGTGGGGTGGGCTCTTTTGAAACATATACAGATCACGAAGGGGCACATTCTCTAGGAATTGTCACTAGTCGGTCTTTTGATGAAAGAGGTAATATTAATAAAAATTATGATGGAAAAATTTTTAAATAACTGGAAAATAACTTTTGAAACTGGAAGGCACCTCCTCTGAGAAACTGGAAGGCACCTCCTTAAAAATAACTTTAAAAATAACTGGAAGGCACCTCCTTTTTTGAGGAAAGCAAAAAGAGTTTGG
>CAZHSB010000038.1:0-16235 GCA_964534945.1 uncultured Bdellovibrionales bacterium
TTGGCCGGTCGCCAAGTGGTAAGGCACTGGATTCTGATTCCAGCATCCGCAGGTTCGAATCCTGCTCGGCCAGTTCTTATAATTCATGCTTTTAGCATTAGATTTTTATTCAATTTTATGATGCTAAAATATGAAAATCATTATCTTTGTTGAAGATTAGTTTTTGCTTGTTAAACTTAGGCGCATTATGCCTAAGATTTATGGAAAATTTTTACTTTTCTCACTTACTTTATATTGTTTTTTTTTACAAAAATATGTAGGATTTACTTCCAGACAGAAAGCTCTCATTTTAAAACTGAAAATTTTTAAAACATGGTTTTTTTATCTTTTCTTTTAAGTAATTCTGTGTTACTTTAAGTTAGTTTAACTAAGCAGTTTTTAGTATGACTTTTTGTGTTGTAGTAAAAAAGGAATTAACCTCTTGAAACATTAAGGATGTAAATATGAATGATTTAACAGAAAAACTTAAGGCAAGCAAAGCCATTATTAAAGTATTTGGAATTGGTGGTGCAGGTGTTAATGCTGTTAATAATATGTTAACGTCAGGATTGGCAGGCGTAGAATTTTATGCAGCAAATACCGATGCGCAAGCATTATTGTCTAGTAAGGCACCTGAAAAAATTCAAATAGGTGGAGAAGTAACTAAAGGTCTTGGCGCTGGTGCAGATCCTGATGTTGGTTATGCTGCTGCAAAAGAAAGTGTTGAAGAAATCAGAAAAGCGTTAGAGGGCGCTGATATGGTTTTCATTACTGCTGGAATGGGTGGTGGAACAGGAACTTTGGGCGCATCTGTTGTAGCTGAAGTTGCAAAAGAGATTGGTTGCTTGACAGTTGGTGTTGTTACAAAACCATTTTTGTTTGAGGGGAAAAGAAGATCTAAAAACGCAGATAGAGGAGTTGAAGAATTAAAAAAGAGTGTTGATACATTAATTACAATTCCTAATCAAAGACTTCTTTCAATTGCGGGAAGAAATACATCTTTAATAGATACATTCAAAAAAGCTGACGATGTCTTATATCAAGCTGTAAAAGGAATAAGTGATTTAATTATATTTGAGGGGTTAGTAAATGTTGATTTTGCCGACGTTAGAGCCGTTATGTCAGAGATGGGAATGGCAATGATGGGAGCTGGTTCTGCTACAGGTGATAATCGTGCTGTTGAAGCTGCTGAGAAAGCAATTTCTAGTCCATTACTTGAAGATATATCAATTCACGGTGCAAGAGGCGTCCTTATCAATATTACATCATCTCCTGATGTTACGTTGCAAGAAGTTAATGAAGCTGCAGAACTTATTCAAGCTGAAGCTCATGAAGATGCGAACATTATTTGGGGTATGGTAATTGATGAAAATTTAAAAGACGAAGTTCGAGTTACTGTAATTGCTACAGGGTTTGAAGGTGCTACAGATATGAAAAAATCTACAACGATTCAAACTTTAAGAGAAGAAAAACCATCTTTTTGGGGAGGACGTTCAAAGGTTTCGACTGAAAGTTCTCAAATCTCAACTTCTGGAATAAGAGTAGGTAAGATTCCAGTTCTTGGTGGAGATAGTAACGAAAAGCATGAGATCCCAACTTTCCTTAGAAAAGATGCTGATTAATTTTAGTTTGTGTTTCTAGAGGAATAAAAAAAGGGACGTGATGAAAATTTTATCACGCCCCTTTTTTTTGTCATTAAAAATTTCTTTTAATTTTATTTTTTATCTTCATTAAAGATTTCTTTAATTCCTGCCAAACTCCCAAGAATTCCAGAAGTTTCTAAAGGAAGGAAAATTTTACTTGCATTGCCGTTTGCAATTTTTTCTAAAGATTCAAGATATTTTAGAGCGATTAAATCTTTATCAGGCTTTCCTTCATGGATCGCATGAAATACATTTAATATAGCAGAAGATTCTCCTGTTGCGATTGCAATTTTTCTGTATTTTTCAGCATCAGCGACTTGCTTGATTGCTTCAGCTTCACCTTGAGCTTTCTTGATTTGAGCTTCCATTTGTCCCTCAGCAATTAAAATTTGAGATGACTTTTCAGCTTCAGCTTCCAATACTTTTGCTCTCCTATATCTTTCAGCTTTCATTTGCTTATGCATCGCATCAGTAACATCAGTAGGAGGTTCAATTCGCTTAATTTCGACACGTGTAACTTTTGTTCCCCATTTATCAGTTACTAAATCTAATTCTTTTTGAAGACGTGCATTTATTAAATCTCTTGAGATTAACGATTCATCAAGAGTCATACTTCCTATCACATTTCTTAAATTAGTTTGCGCTAAATTAATAACAGATGCCCAAAAATTTGCGATATTATACTTAAAATTAAAAGGATCTACGACTTCTAGAAAAACAACGGCATCAACAGTTACAACAACGTTGTCTTTTGTGATAACTTCTTGTGGTGGAACGTCAACAACTTGCTCTCGTAAATCTACCTTCATCGCAGTTTCTAAAAATGGAATTACGATTGCAAGTCCAGATTTTAAAATGCGATTAAACTTTCCAAGTCGTTCCACTAGAGCATTTTCATAAGGTCTAATGATTTTTACACCAGACACAATAAAAACAATGACAACTGCGCTTAATATAAAAGCAATAAATCCTAATCCTCCCATAATTATATCTCCTTTGAAACAATTAATTTTACACCAGAAATTTCTTTAATAAGGACCTTTGTATCCTTAGCAATTTGACCATGATCTTCACTCGTAGCTGCCCATTCTTCGCCTTTTACTGTGATAGCGCCAGATCCAAACTCTGGAATTTCTTTAATTACGATTCCTATCAAGCCAAGAAGCCTTTCCGAGTTTGCTATTCGGGGAGAGCTTTTAGACTTTTTCTTTAACATAAAAAATAGAATTGTCATACTACTTACAATACAAAATGCTGACCATTGAATGCTCGCGCCTAATCCTACAGCTGCACACATAGCTGATATCGTGCAAGAAATACCAAAAAATAACAATACAAATGTTCCTGTAAGCATTTCTGCTATGAACAATACTGCTGCAAAAAAGAACCAGATATGCCAAGCTAAAATTACGTTTTCCATATATCCTCATTTGTAAAATATCAATACATCGCTTATAATGCTAGCATTATTTTTTTTTATAAAAAAGAGTTTTTCCCATGTGTGACTATATAAAAGAAACAGAAGATGGTGTGATTGTGTCCTTTTATATACAAGCAGGAGCTTCCAAATCACGGATAATCGGTGAATTTAGAGATATGTTAAAATTACAGATCATGTCTCCTCCAGTAGATGGAAAAGCGAATATAGAAATTATAAAATTTTTATCAAAGATTCTAGGCATTTCGAAATCGAAAATAAAAATTTTAAAAGGGGAAAGGCAAAAAATAAAAAATATAGAGATTTTGGGATATCTTAAGAAAGATTTCCTTATTCGTCTTGAAGATTTTATAGATAATGATTAAATTAAAAAATTGTTGAAAAAAGAATTTTTATTTTATTAGGTAGTTTTGTTATGCCAATTTATGAATATGAATGTCCAATTTGTGGAAGATTTGAAGTGTTTCAAAAAATTACAGATGAAAACTTAAAAGAATGTCCAAAGTGTAAAGAGAAAGGAAAAAGCATTCCCGTTGAAAAATTAATTTCAGAGTCTAGTTTTGTCCTCAAGGGAACGGGGTGGTATGAAACAGATTATGGAAAAGGGGCACACTCATCAAAATCTTGTGGTTGTAACGGGCATTGTAAGCATTCATCTTAAATTAGAATTTATGTGAAGTCTCCTTTATTTTCTTTTTGTTGGAAGTAATTCTTTTAGCGCTTGAGTGCTCTTTAATTTTCGTTCAAGAATTCGTTCAATTTTTTCTAATAAGTTTAGAAGATTATTTTTTGATGCAGGTTTTTTTAATAGTTTATTTTCGAATCCTAAAACGGAAAGTAAAGAAAATAAAGTATCATATAAAATTTTAAGAATTTTTAAATTTTCTTGTTCTTCTTCTATTTTTAATATGGCAGATTTTAATAATTTATATGTTCCACATGTAACGTCATCTTCTTTTATTAAAAGATCAAAAACTTCAAATAATGTTGTTGTTGCGCAAAATTTTGTAAAATCTTTTCGTAAATTTTTAGGACTTAAAATAAAATTAAAGTCTTTTAGCTTTTTTAGCGAACTATCTGAATCAGTAAATTCAAGAGAACATATATCAAAAATTTCAAAAATCCCCGTATTCTTTTTGGCACTTGCAAAGTAAAGGGAGATCTTTTTATCTTCTAAGGTTAATGTATCGAAAACCAATGCATGATCTCCAGATTGTGAACATCTTATAATTATTCCTTCGGTTGATTTTGTAAAAACATTGTTTTTTTTCATAAAAATTAATGCGATTTCCTTGAAAGGTATTTTTTAGATGATTATAAAATAAAAGGTACGATTTTGACATATTAAAAGGATCTTTTATGGTACATAAAAAAGGAAAACCTTCTGAGAGTTTAGAAGATTTAGATATAAAGGTAGATAGGGATATAGATGATTTAGACGCCATCGAAAAAGAAGATAAGAAAGATAAGAAAATATTAGAGCTTGAAGAAAAAGTTAAGTCATTAACAAGCGAGGCAGAGAACGCAAAAGAAAAATATTTGATGGCTTTGGCTGATTTAGAAAACTTTAAAAAGAGATCAAGTAAGGAAAGATCAGAACTTCTAAAGTATCAAGGAGAATCAATTTTAGTTGATATCATAGAAGTGTTAGATAATTTAGATCGTGCTTTAGAGCATAGCAATTCGCAAAACACGACTGAAGATAGCTTAAGGTCTGGCCTTGAGTTGGTGCAAAAGCAGTTTGTTGATGTGTTGTCAAAATGGGACGTCAAATCGGAGAATTCTGTGGGAGAAATGTTTGATCCGCAAAAGCATAATGCTTTAAGTCGTGTTGCGTCTAATGATGTAAAGGCAAATGAAATTATTAGTGAAGTGAAGAAACTTTATTATTATAAGGACAAAATTTTACGTCATGCGCAAGTTGTTGTTTGTTCTGGTAATGCAGAATAAAGATTTTTGGTTCTTTTTATATCATCTTCTTGATTAGTTTTAATTTGATGATTATTAAGATAAGTTGTTTGAGAAAAAATAATAAAAAAGAGAGGATTTTTTATGGGAAAAATAATTGGTATAGATTTAGGAACGACAAATTCATGTGTCGCAGTTATGGAGGGTGGTTCTGCTACTGTTATTTCGAATGCAGAGGGTACAAGGACAACACCATCTGTTGTTGCTGTCACTGATTCAAAAGAAAGATTAGTTGGGCAAATTGCTAAAAGACAAGCAGTAACTAATCCCAAAAATACTATTTTTGCAGTTAAGAGATTGATTGGAAGAAAGTATGATGCAGAGGAAGTTACTAGAGCAAAGAAAGTTTTACCTTATGAGTTGATCGCTGCAAAAAATGGTGATGCTTGGGTAAAGCTTGGTGGGGAAGATAAAAGTCCGCAAGAGATTTCTGCTATGATTTTAGGCAAAATGAAACAATCTGCTGAAGATTATTTGGGAGAGACAGTAACTGATGCTGTTATTACAGTGCCTGCATATTTTAATGATGCCCAAAGGCAAGCTACAAAAGATGCTGGAAAGATTGCGGGGTTAAATGTTCAAAGAATTATAAATGAGCCAACTGCAGCAGCGCTTTCTTATGGAATGGAAAAAAGTGGAGAAAAAACAATAGCTGTGTTTGATTTAGGTGGTGGTACTTTTGATATTTCAATTTTGGAATTAGCTGAAGGAGTTTTTGAAGTAAAATCTACTAATGGTGATACTTATTTAGGTGGTGAAGATTTTGATTTAAGAATTGTGGATTATTTAGCAGATGAATTTAAGAAAGATCAAGGAATTGATCTAAGAAGCGATACGATGGCGCTTCAAAGATTAAAAGAAGCTGCCGAGAAAGCAAAACACGAGCTTTCTTCTGCGATAGAAACGGATATAAATTTACCATTTATAACTGCTGATGCAACTGGTCCAAAGCATTTAAATGTGAAATTAAGTCGTGCAAAATTAGAGCAACTTTGTTCTGATTTGTTAGATAGATTAGATGGCCCTTGTAGGACAGCATTAAAAGATGCAAATATATCCATTTCTGATATTCATGATGTTGTATTAGTAGGCGGAATGACTCGTATGCCTGCTGTGCAAGAGAGAGTAAAGAAAATATTTGGAAAGGAAGCTTCTAAGAATGTTAATCCTGATGAGGCTGTTGCAATTGGTGCCGCAATTCAAGGCGGAGTATTACAAGGTGATGTAAAAGATGTTCTTTTGTTAGATGTAACTCCACTTAGTTTAGGAATTGAAACTTATGGTGGTGTGTTTACAAAATTGATAGATAAGAATACGACAATCCCTGTTGAAAAATCGCAAGTTTTTTCAACTGCTGCTGATAATCAACCTGCGGTATCGATACATGTTCTTCAAGGTGAAAGAGAAATGGCAACGGATAATAAAACGTTAGGAAGGTTTGAGCTTGTTGGTATTCCACCTGCTCCAAGAGGTATTCCTCAAATCCAAGTAACCTTTAAGATAGATAGTAATGGTATTGTAGCTGTGTCCGCAAAAGATTTGGGTACGGGTAAAGAACAATCTATTACGATTACGGCTTCTTCTGGTCTTAGCGATGATGAGATTGATAAGATGGTAAAAGATGCCGAACTTCATTCAGAGGAAGACAAGAATAAGAAAGAATCTGTAGAAGCAAAAAATAATCTTGATAATTTAGTTTATTCTACAGAAAAATCGATTAAGGATTTAGAGGGGAAACTTTCGAATCAAGATAAAGAGTCTTTAGAAAAAGAACTTGCAAATGCAAAGAAAGTTTTAGAGACATCTTCTTCGGATAAGAAAGCATTGACCGATGCTTATGAATCTTTGATGAAATCGAGTCACAAACTTTCTGAAGAAATGTATAAGAATGCTTCTGCTCAAGCAAATCAAGGATCCCAAGCTTCAGAGGGAGCAAGTCAATCTACGCAATCTGCACAAGCAGAAAATAAAAAGTCAGATGATGATGTAGTTGATGTAGACTTTGAAGAGATGAAATAAAGCTTAAAAATTTTTAAGGAGCAAAAAAGATACGATTAGATAAATACGTATATTTTTTGCTCCTTTTATTGTTTTTGCATTCTTGTTTATTGAAAATAAGACTTGATAATTTTTTTACTACTAGTTAACATGAATTCGTAGGTATAGTTTTTGAAACTTAGAAATTAATAGATGAGATATTTAGATTCATGTGCGATAAGTGGTGATATGGTTCAGCTTGATATCTTTAATGAAGATTCTTTCGCTGAAACTTTTTCGGAATTAATTACTACATGTGTTACTGAAAAACATAATGGTATAAAGAATCCGTATATTTGTTCTCCAATGAATTACATAGGAGGTAAGTTTAAATTATTACCTCAAATAATGCCATTGTTTCCAAGGAAGATAAAAACTTTTGTGGATTTGTTTTGTGGTGGTTGTAATGTTGGAATAAATGTATCTGCTGAAAAGATAGTTTTCAATGATAATATATCATACTTGATTGATTTGTATAACGTTTTTCAACGATGTCAAATAAAAGATATATTAGAGCATATTCAAGGACGAATTGCTGAATATAAATTATCGCTTACAAATGAATGTGGCTATAAAGAGCTAAGGAAATTATATAATGAACAACGTGATTCAATTGATCTCTTTGTCCTAGTTGCATATTCTTTCAACCATCAAATTCGCTTTAATAATTCCCATGAGTTTAATAATCCCTTTGGTAAGAAAAGAAGTTGTTACAATGCTAGAATAAAGGAAAATTTAGTGTCGTTTGTAGACCAATTGCAAAAGAAAAATGTTTCTTTTTGCTGTAATAATTTTGACTCATTTAATTTTTCAAAATTATCACAAGATGATTTCGTTTATTGTGATCCTCCATATTTAATAACTACTGGAACCTATAATGATGGAAAACGTGGTTTTACAGGGTGGGGTGAGGTTGAAGAAAAAAACTTTTATCTATTTTAGATTATGTTAATCAGAGAAAAATAAAATTTGCGTTATCTAATGTCTTGGAGCATAGGGGAAAGAAAAATAATTTACTTTTAAACTGGATTGCTGACAATAAATACTATTTAAGTCATTTCAAAATGAATTATGCCAATTCAAACTATCATGCAATAAATAACGAAAATCAGAGGACTGATGAAGTTTTAATAACAAATTATGATCCAAAAGATTTAACAACTTATTTGGAATTGGCATAATGAGATATATTGGCAACAAAGAAAACATAATTGAAAAGATATATAATATTTTGAGAATAAATAATATTGAAGGAGATTCTTTTTTTGATTTTTTTTCTGGCACTACTAGCGTTGCAAAATTTTTTAAGAAATTGGGTTATAAAATTTTTTCCTCAGACTTAATGTATATGTCTTTTTGTTTACAGAAAGCGTATATCGAAAATAATACTGTTCCTACTTTTTAAAAATTACTTTCTGTATTGCAATATAAGAATTTATGGTGTGTGCCATGTTCTCCGCTTGATACAGTCGTCGAGTTCTTGAATAATATAGATTATCAACAAGGGTTCATATATAACAACTATACTCCCGATGGAACATATGATTTGCCACACAAAAGAATGTATTTTAGTAGTGAAAATGGAAAAGCAATTGATGCGATTAGGCAAAAGATTGAAGAATGGAAACTTAAAAATTTATTATCTGAGTCTGAATATTACATTCTTCTTGCATGCTTAATTGAAACAGTTTCGTTTTATGCGAACGTGGCAGGAGTATATGCTGCTTTTCATAAGAAATGGGACCCAAGAGCTTTAAAAAAACTTGAGCTAAGGACAATTCAAATATTGGATAACAAGAAAAAAAACATTGTGTATAATGTTAATAGTATGGATCTATTACCCAAAATAGATGTCGATATTTTATATTTAGATCCTCCATATAATGAAAGACAATATTCGCCTAATTATCATTTAATAGAGACAATTGCAAGATACGATAACCCAAAAATTAAGGGTATTACAGGGATACGTGAATATGAAAATCAAAAATCAAGTTTTTGTAATGTAAAAACTGCAATTCGGGATTTGAATATTATCGCGGGCACTGCTAAATATAATCATCTAGTTTTGAGTTACAATTCAGAAGGTATAATGAAGCAAGATGATATAATGAGTGCATTGAAAAAATATGGCGAAGTAAGGCTTGAACAATTTGAATATTCACGTTTTAAAAGTAATAATGGTGGTTTGGCAAAAATAAAGAAAAAAGTGTTTGAACAAGTATATATTTTAACGAAAAAATGATAGAAAAAAAGAATAATATTTGGATATTAACAGAAGAACGCCCTAAAAAAGAAGCGCTTGAGATAATCTTTTCATATTTTGCGAAAGATTATAAATGTGGTTTCTTTGGAGATAGCTTAAGAATACTACCAATATTAGATGAGAGCAAATGTTTTAATTTTGTTTATGAGGTCATTGGATTTAATTGTGCAAAGGTAAAACGAGTTTTCATAAAAATGATTTCGGGGACTTCTAGTTTTGTTGATTTTTTAATATTTTATCAAGAGAATCAACCTAATTTTATTGACTAAAATGGAAGAGAAAATTCAAATTTCTGGAAGGTTATTGAAAAATAATACATTATCTCATGATCCAAATATTGGTGCGTTAAGTATGATTTCAGCTGTTTTGCGCCAGCTTGGTTGGAAAAAAAATATTGAAATAACAAGACATGGTTTATCTCAGGGGAATGTCGGGAAAAAAATAAATTTGTGCAAATTGCTAATAAGTTAAATATAAATTTGCAGGGATTGGAAGTTTTATACACAATTTTCCCTAAAAGTTATTGGCACTATGAAAAAAAGGGTGAAAAATTAGGAACTATTTTTATACACATTGTGGTTGAAAATTTTACGGAAAGTTATTCTGTTTTTGAAAATCATGCTGGTTGTGAAAAAGGATATTTTAAAACCTCTTGTGGGGAATATATTCCTCTTGAAAAATATACAGATCGTGAAGCATACAAATTGGGAAATAAAGATCGAATAGTTTATATTCCAGATTTAGTTTTGATTGATATAAAGGAGAATGAAGCAATTACCATTGAAGGGAAGAAATATGAATTTCAGAAAAATGGAATTGATGAATTAAAAAATTATGATGCCTTTGATGAAATTTATTTAAAAAGATATTATCAACAATATAAGATTATAAGGACAGTTGTGTTATATGGTAGCCAAGAAGAAAAGATCGCGGAAATTCAGGTTGGTTTTCTTTTAAATGAAAATGGCAAGCTAATTCTTGGAATAAGAGCGCCTAAATTATTTAAAAGGGCAATTAATAATTTATTAAATTTTTGGAATTAAATTCTTGATTTAATCAAAGTTTTTAGCATAAAAAAGCATTTATAGCTCTTAAGAAAAGTGTACTTATTTTAATTTTTGTTTATAATACGCTAAGTGTTTAAAAGTAAAAATTAAAGTAAGTACATTTTTTTATTGATAAGGAATGAAGTTTTGGCAAAGAGAGATTATTACGAAGTTTTAGGAGTTTCAAGGAGCGCGGACAAGGTTGAGATAAAAAGATCTTATAGAAGCTTGGCGTTGAAGTATCATCCAGATAAAAATCAAGGAGATAAAGAGGCAGAGGAAAAATTTAAAGAAGCTACAGAAGCATATCAAGTTTTGAGTGATGATAATTCTCGAGCAAAGTATGATCAATATGGGCATAGCGCTTTTGAACAAGGGGCTGGTATGGGAGGCTTCGGAGATTTTTCTGGTTTTGAGGATATCTTTGGAGATATATTTAGTTCATTTTTTGGCGGGAATATGCAAGGTGGACGCTCAAGAGGAGAGTCTGGCGCTGATTTATCGTATGATTTAGATATAGAGTTTGAAGAAGCAGTTTTTGGTATCGAAAAAGAAATAAAATTAAGAAGAAGAGTCGTTTGTGATGAATGTGGTGGAACGGGCGCAGAAAAGGGATCTAAAATAGAAACTTGTTCACAATGTCGAGGAACGGGACAAGTTAGGATTCAACAAGGTTTCTTTACTTTAAGTAGGACTTGCCCTCAGTGTAATGGTTCGGGGCAAATTATTAAGAATAAATGTCAATCTTGTAGAGGAACAGGAAGAAAAGTAAGCGAAAATTCTCTAAAAGTGAAGGTTCCTGCAGGTATAGATGACGGACAGAGATTAAAATTAAGAGGAGAGGGAGAATCTGGAATTAATGGAGGAACTTCAGGGGATTTATATGTAAATATTAGAGTAAGAAATCATAAAATTTTCAAGAGAGAAGGGGCTGAGCTTTTTTATGAGGTTCCTGTAAATTATACTAGTTTAGTTTTGGGAGGAGATGTAGAAATTATAACTTTAGAGGGGAAAGAAATTTTAAAGATCCCAGCAGGAACCCCTGCAGATAAGGTTTTTAGATTAAAAAATAGGGGAGTCCAAGTTTTAGGAACTACGAGACGAGGAGATTTACACATAAAAATTGTTGTTAATGTTCCAACCAATATTTCTGATAAAGAAAGAACTGCTCTAGAGGAGTTACAAAAAGTTGAACAAGAACCTCCCAAAATTTGCGATAAGCAAAACGAAAATGGCTTTTTTGATAAATTTAAAAAAATGTTTGTATAAAATATATAGTTTTTTGCACTCTATTTTATGTGGTTGGAGATTTTTGTTGTTTATTGCCTGTGGTTGCGCTAATTACAAGAGATGTTTTATATTTTGTTATTTCTTGATTTAGGGTTTCAACATCATCAATATTTTTCATTGTAATTTCAATTCCTGAAGTGCTTGATGTAGAAATTAATAAATCTCCATAATCCAGAATACGACCTAGAATGCTTTGATTAGTTTTTATTTCTCTTATGTCGAGATAATCAATGGTATTTCTCGTTAAATGAAAAGAAATTAATCCTTGTACTGCTGTAAGTTTATCTTTTTTAAACTCATATCGATCGTTAAAGTATCTTCTGACGCCTTCTAATCCGCAAAAGGCAATAAAAATATAATAAATTAAATCCATGTCTATTTGAACGCCAGATAAAGAATCTGTTGTTGCAATAATGGTGTATATAATCGATCCTGGAACAGACCATGTTAAGAAAAATAAAAAGATTACTTTAAAAGATGGATGTATAACTTTAGATCTCATGCACGAATAATAATATTATTAAAATAGTTATGCAAGAATACTTTTTATAAGGGTTTTCTCTCATGAAATTGGATTATCTCTTTATTTATATTTTGGATATCGTCGACATACTTTATAACGATTTTTTTATCGGAGAAACTGGCCATAGATATAAAAATATCTCCATAATCTAACAATCGTCCTAGAATTCCTTGTTCGGCTTTTACTTCAATAATATCTCTATATTCGCAATTGCTTTTCTCTAGATTAGGAGAAACTATTCCATGGAAAATAATCATTTTTTCTTTTTGAAAAACATATTTATGATTAAAATATCTTCTTAATGTTTCAAGTGCAATAAAAAATAATGATGTATAGTAGATCGAGAGTAATCCAATTCCCATGATGGTATCAATGCCAAGCGCTTTCAATGCTTCGTAAAGAAGAGACAAGGGAATACTTAATGATAAGAAAAAAATAGAGAGAACTTTTAACGATGGATGTATGGTTTTATTTATCACAGAGTTATATATCGTAATTTTAAAGGGAATTTTTAATTCTATTGTTAAATGTCTTGATTTATTATATATTTTAAACTGTATTTTTATTTAAGGGTGAAATGTTTAGGTCAAAGACTTTTAAGATATTATTAAGTGTAGCAGTTAGTGTGGGTCTGATTTTATGGATTTATTTTGCAACCGATTGGACTCAAGTAGGAGAGGCTTTTAAAAATATTAAAGGACGGTTTTGGTACTTAGTGCCTGCATTAGCTTTGTTCATGATCCATTATGTTTTTAGAACAATTAGGTGGAGCTATTTGCTCGGTGTAAAAACAAAATTTTGGGCTCGTTATAATGCTATACAATTTGGAAATTTTACAACGTATATTTTGCCATTTAGAGCAGGTGAGTTCTTAAGGCCATTTTATTTATGCAAAAAAGCCGATTTGCCTTATCCAAGCACATTTATTTCTATTGTTACAGAAAGATTTTTTGATTTAGCAATGGCATTGGTTTGTTTTGCCGTAATGCTTCTTGTATTAGATAATGTTCCATCAATAATTTACGTTGGCGCTTGGTCACTGTCAGGATTGGCAGTTTTTATTTTCTTGTTTATTATTCTTGCAATTTTTTATAGTAAAATTTTATTTTGGTTTCTTGATAAAATTAAGAATATTTGTCCGCAACATATATTTAAGAAATTACATACAATTTTAATAAGTTTAATTGATGGTGTGAAACCATTAAAAAATGTTAAAAATTTTATGATGACAACGATATTAACAGTGGTTGTATGGCTATCTACAGTTGCTTTTTATTATGCTTTTTTATTTTTATTTTTTGATGAACCGTCTTTATCTTTAGCATTAGCAATCGTTGTTTGTATAGCATTTGCTGTAGCAGTGCCAAGTGCGCCTGGCTTTGTTGGAGTGTTTCAAACAGGCTGTGTTATGGCGTTTGCATTATGTGGCGAGTCTAAAGATTTAGCTGTGGCATATTCGATAATTTCTCATATAAGTCATTATATTATTTTTATGATTTATGGAGGAGTCCTCTTACTTGTAAGCGGAGTGAAGCTTGGCGATAAAAAAGAAGCCGAAAAAGAAGCAGAGTCTGAGCTTGAGATAGAAAATTTGTAAGTTTATAAAAATAAATTAAAAGTTTTTAGTTTATATTAAAGCTTTATCTTTTTTCTTTCTGCTGTTGGTATAAATCTTTTCGTATCATTTGGAACAACAATAACATTTTCTCCCCAATCGTGTTCTAATGGTCCTGCATTATATGGATATCTTCCTTCATCATTTGGATTATAAGTTTCTGATGTGATATAAAAAAGATCTGCGTTATCACTTAAAACTTTACAAGAATGCAAAACACCCTGAGGAATTCTTATACAAACTGTGTGCGCCTCTGGATATACAGCACTGTCACCTGTCATAATAATTTGTTTTGTTTTATATGTAGGACTTTCTTCTCTGTTATCATATAGAACAACTTGCACTAATCCTGTAGGAATATACCAAAAATCAAACTGTACATGATGATAGTGCCAAGCTTTCACGGTATTTTTAACCATTTTACTATGTGACCATTGGGCAAACTTTGCACCTTGAAAAATATCTTCAGTGCCTCTAACTATTTCTCTAAAAAAACCTCTATCATCTCCATGGCTTATTAAGTCTTTAATTATTACATCAAAAATTTTAGATTCCATTTTTCTTATCCTTATTTGTTGCTCTTTTTACTCTATCCATTATCGCCACACCAAGATCGATTTCTTGACATGAATCAATTACAATAAAATCAAAGTTCATGATATCTAAATCATGTAAAACTGCAAATAGTTTTTGTGAAATTTTTTCTTTATTGCTACTTAAGAATACAATTTTTTTAAAATGTGATTCGTATTTTTCTTTTAATAAAGGAGTTTCGTCAGAAAAACATATATAGGCAGAATTTCTGCTAACTGGGATTTCTTTTTCTTCTTTTAGGTAAAGAGGGGTTTGGGGCGAATAATGTTTCAGTAGCATACCAGGAGATAAAATATCTTTTGGGGCTAATGTTTTTTTTGTAGTTCCGTCGATTACCCTTATTTTTAAGAGATTTTCAATTTTTTCTTTTGTAATAAAACCATGTCTTAAAATAATAGGTGTTTCTTTTAGAAGTGATAAAACTGTACTTTCAAGTCCTACTTGGCAATCACCTCCCTCAAGAATTGGTACAGCATCTTTAAATGCGTTTTCTACATGAGATGCTTTTGTCGGGCTTAAATATCCAGATGGGTTAGCACTTGGAGCAGCAATTGGTAAATTAGTTTCTCTTAGTAATTCTAATGTTAATTTATGGTTTGGCATTCTTATGGCTACAGAATCTTTCCCTGCGGTTACGATGTTTGGAATAATATCTTTTTTAGGAAGAACAAGAGAAAGAGGGCCAGGCCAAAAAAATTTTAATTTTTCTATAAATTCTAATTGTGTTTTTGATACATTACAAAATTCATCTATTTGTTCTATCTTATAAATGTGGACTATAAGAGGATTGATAGTGGGACGTCCTTTTAATTTAAAAATTGTTGAAACTGCATTCTCATCTAATGCATTTGCACCTAGTCCATAGACAGTTTCTGTCGGGAAAGCTACAACTTTTCCATTCTTTAATAATGAAGCTAAGTAAGGTATGTTTTTTTCTGTATAAATCATTTTAACGTTCTCAAATGTTATCAATTTGTTTTTGATTATATTCCAAGATATTTAAAAAGTATATTTTACAGCGGGTTATTTTAAGTTAAAATATACTTTTAAGGATCAAAAATTTGTTTGTAAAAATATAAATAATCTAATAGGATACTATTTTTACTAAAATATAAAAAAGATTTTATATAAAGATGTTAAAATTTTCTTCTGTTACAGAACTTGTGTTATCAATAAATTATAGTTTGGAAAATTCTCTTGGAGAGTTTTCTTTTGAGGGGGAAATCTCTGAATTTCAAACTGCGCAAAGCGGACATTTATATTTTACAGTGAAAGATGAAAATTCGCAGGTTTCGTGTGCAATGTGGAAATCAAGCGCATATTTTGTAAAAATCAAGCCAAAAATTGGGGACAAGGTTGTTTGTAGGGGAAAGGGAAATGTTTATAATAAATCTGGAAGATTTCAGATAATAGTTTCTGCCATGGAGCTTCAAGGTGAGGGCACTTTAAGGAAAAAATACGAAGAACTAAAAAACAAATTAGAGCTTGAGGGACTTTTTGACGAAAGTAGAAAAAGAAGGCTTCCATTTTTACCAAAGGCGATTGGCGTTGTTACGTCTAAAATAGGCGCTGTAATTCATGATATAATGTTTAAAATTAAAGAGAGAATGTCATCTGTACAAGTTTATCTTATAGATGTTAGAGTTCAGGGAGATGGCGCGGAGAAAGAAATAGCAAATGCTATAAATAAATTTAATAAATTAAATAATGTTGATGTTTTGATTGTCGGGCGAGGAGGCGGTTCTCTTGAAGATTTGTGGTGTTTTAATGAAGAAGTTGTTGCACGTGCTATTTTTGCATCAAAAATTCCAGTTATTTCTGCAGTAGGGCACGAAA
>CAZHSB010000039.1:0-16085 GCA_964534945.1 uncultured Bdellovibrionales bacterium
TAGAGCATCTGACTTCTAATCAGATGCTCTATCCTACTGAGCTACAAGTGCATAAAAGGACTAAACTATTAAAAAAACATTAAAATAATATACCTAAATTATAAACAAAGTCAACTTTATGCAATGCATCATAATGCATTATCGACGAGAGGTGCCTAGGGCACGCACTCATTTCTCCTGCCCCTAGGGCACGCACTCATTTCATTCGCGCTTACCCCTAGGCTGGGTTGTATGGCGTTTTCAACGCAGGTGCATTTAGCATGCAAAAATTTTTAGGATCGCCCTTTCAGGGCAACAAAGATTTTCGGCAAGAATAAAAAGAAGACGCGTTCAATAGTAAATTTTAGAAGTAAATTTTAGTTTTAAATTTTAGGACATCCACTTTTTTGGAGGAGAATCCTTGCCTTTTCTTTCAAGTGTCGCCAAAATTGCCACCTAAAGCATATCTTGAGGATCAATATCAATAATTACTTTCGTTTTAGAATTTATTTTTAAATCTTTATTTATAATATTTACAATAATATTCAAATCTTTTCTTGTTTGAGATTTTAAGATGATATGCCATCTATATTGATTTTTAATTTTTTGAATTGGTGCAGGCGCGGGGCCTAATGATTGTATTTTTAATTTATAATGCTCTATATATTTTATTATTTTTTCACGAATTAACATTATGTCATTTAATGCGATGTTTGTATCATTATTTAATATAACGATTCTTGCTAAAAAACTAAATGGCGGATAAGACATTTCTTTTCTAAGACGAAGCTCTGCGTTAGCGAATGCATAATAATTTGCTTTTACTGTTTCATCAATTGCAATATGCTCTGGATTTCTAGTTTGCAAAACGACTTTCCCCTCAGCATCTCCCCTACCTGCGCGCCCTGCAACTTGAGTAAATAATTGATACGCTCGCTCTGTTGCTCGAAAATCTGGAAAATAAAGGCTTACATCACAATCAACAACTGCAACTAAACTAACATTAGGAATATCATGCCCCTTAGCAATCATTTGCGTTCCAACTAAAATATTTATTTTATTATCTCTTACATCTTGTAAAATAGATTCATATTTTTTAAGTGTCGTCACAAAATCTCTATCTAATCTTCCTATTGAACATTCAGGAAATAAAGCTTTTAACTCATCAAAAACTTTTTCAGTACCAGATCCTTTTTTTATCAGTAATCCTTCTTCACCTTTTTCTTTACAAGCAGGACATTTTTCTAAAAAAGGCATTGTATAATCGCATTGATGACATTTTAATATATTTCTATGTTGGTGATATGTCATTGAAATACTACAATTAGGGCATGTAATTGTTGCGCCACAACTATCACATTGTAAAAAACTTGCAAATCCCCTCTTATTATATAGTATAAACGCTTGTTCTCCTTTTTCTACAGTTTCTTTTATCGCTTCATATAATTGTGGACTTATATTGGAAGAAGTCATTTCTTTTGTTTTTATTTTATTTAAATTTACAACTTCAAAAATTAATTTCTGATGATTTGCAAATCTTTTATTTAAACTTAATTTTCTATATTTTTTCTTTACTACATTATAATAAGTTTCAAGAGACGGCGTCGCAGAACCTAATACAACTGGGCAATTTGAAAATTTTGCTCTCATAATTGCGACATCTCGTCCATTATATCTAAAAGAATCATTTTGCTTAAACGATGAATCATGTTCTTCATCAACAATAACTACGCCTAAATTATCAAGTGGCGCAAATACCGCAGAACGTGCTCCAATAGCAAAATTGCATCTTCCGTCAAGTAATGCTTGCCACGCAGAAGATCTATTTACTGGAGACACTCCACTATGTAAAACCGCAATATTTTCTCCAAGTTTTATCCTAAATCTATCTAAAAGTTGAGGAGTAAGTGATATCTCTGGCACTATCAACATAGCCTTACGATTATTTTTTAATGCCTGTTTTATAAGCTCTATATAAACTTCTGTTTTTCCGCTTCCCGTAATTCCGTATAAAAGATACGGATTAAAAATTTTATTGTCTATATCGCTTCCAATAATTTTTACAGCTTTTTCTTGTTCTTCATAAAGGACTACTTCTTTATCATATGAAGATTTAATTTTTGAATGCTCTATATATGAATCAAGAATTTTGCTTTCTTTAACCTCAATCAAATTTTTTTCAACTAATTTCTTTATAATCTCAGAAATATTTTTATAATCTTTTAATAATGTGTCGTAATCAATTTGATTATTGTTTTCTTTTATTTTCTCCAAAATTTCTAATTGTTTTTTACCTTTGATGTCTAAAAATTCATTTGCTTTTAATATAATTTGTTTTTTTAATTGTCCATCAGCATATTTAACAAGTGCTGTATCAATAACTCGAGAAAGACTTATGTTATAATAAGAAGATAGCCAGTTTAAAAGTTCTAACAAAGATTCATTAAAAAAGCATCTTCCATTAAACTCTATATTTATAATTTTTTTTATTTTGTATGAGCTCTCTTCCTCTTTTTTATCATTTTCTTTTTTTTCTTCTTTTAGCCTCTCATCTTTTATACCAACTAGATATCCTCTTGATGTACGTTTGCCAAGAGGAACGGTGACAAGCGCGCCAATATTGACTAATTCCTCTAGATTTTGGGGGACTTCATACTCCAAAGTCTCACTTAATGGAAAAATTGATATATCTATAATCATAAAACACTGTTTACTTTAAAAATTTTTGAGCCTTTTTTTTACAAAAAGAATCCTAATGTAGGAATCTTTTTTTGTAAATATGACGAAATCATATTTATAAAATTTTTTATAGAATATTATGGAAATATCTTCATTTTTAGATTTATTTAAGAAACAAGAATCACTTTTATTCATTGATATTGGCGCAAGTGGAATTCGTATATTAGAATCAGAGCTTGTTGATGATCATATAGAAGTTTCAAAATTTGCATATTCATCATTTGATGAAGATGTATTTAAAAACAATATCATTATAAAACCAGAAGATATTGCTCAAAAGATAAAGACTTTTCTTGAAACAGAAAACATTTCTTCAACAAATATTGTTACAGCCGTCCCAGGCTCTGCCGCGTTTTCAAAAACAATATCTATGCAAAAGATGGAAAAACTTGAAGATCTTGATTCAAACATTAGATTTGAGTCAAATGCTTTAATTCCACACGGTTTAGATGGTGTTTATTTTGACTATGCTTTATTAAAGAGTATCGATCAAAATATTAAGGTTGTTATTACTGCTGTTAAGAAAGAAATTGTTGATTCCATAAAGGATACACTAGCTCTTTCAAACTTAACTTTAAAAATTTTAGATGTAGATTATTTAGCATTATTAAATTTATTTGAATTTAATTATCCAGAACTTTTCTCAAAAACTACTGCATTAGTAGATATCGGTGGACGATATTCTACAATAAGTATTTGTTCCAATGGAGAGATGTTATTTTCATCTAATATTCCAATAGGGGGAAGATTAATTGCGGAAGATTTAAGTACGAGTTTAGGAATAAAAATATCTGAAAGTGATTTTTGTGACGAAAATTTATTTTCTAAATCAAATGCTTCTTTGGAGAAAGAATTTCAAAAACAAATAGAAAAAATAGCAAGCGATCTTAAGAGACAACTTGAATATTATTGGGAAAGTGGCACGCCAGAGGCTATCGAAAAAATTTTTATTACAGGTGGTGGAGCAAATTGGAAAAACATAAATCAAGTTTTCACAAAGAAATTTAATGTAGATTGTGAAACCTTTGATCCATTAAAAAAAGTAAAATTTCAAAATGGATTAGATGAAGAAAGTGTTAAGGCAAGAAGTCAACAAATGTCTGTTTTGCTTGGATTATCTTTAAGGCAACTTGGCGATAGTAAAAAAAGGTATAATTAAAATGATAAAAATAAATTTACTAGGAAGCCAAATAGAGAAGAATCCAAATACCTTATATTTCACGGTAGGTTGGGCAGGTGGATTAATAATATTTTTGATTATATGTATTTTATGGAAATGCTTATTAATTGGAAATATTGCTACTCTAGAAGATACTAATGCTAAATTAAAGGTACAGCTTGCATCATTAGAAGAAAAAACAAAAGAAGTAAAAAATATTGATGCGGTAAAAAAAGATCTAAGTGATAAATTATCTGTGATTGCAATTTTAAAGAAAAATAAATTAGGACCTGTAAAAGTATTAGATGATTTAAATTTAGCTGTGCCAAATAAAATTTGGCTAGAAAGTTTAGAAGAAAAAGCAGGGACTTTTACCATAAAAGGCAAATCTCTTGATGATCAAAGTTTAAGTTTATTTATGAGATCATTAGAGTCATCAAAATATTTTAGTAATGTTGATTTAAATTATTCAAAACAATTTTTGGAAAAAGGGATAAAAATAAAAGATTTCGAGGTAAAGGCCACTGTAAATTATGCAGGAACTATCACTAATGCGTTAACAACTGATAATAAAACAATGGATAATTAATTATGAATGCTTTTTTTGAGAATATTTTATCACGTTCAAGAACACAAATAATTTGTATTGTTTTAGCCTCTTTTTTACTTCCTTTTCTAATTTTTTGGCAATATTTTTTAAAAAGTGATTTAGACAAAAGGAATCAATTAAATGAGAATATTGATATACAAAGATCAAAAGTAATGTATCAATCAAAATTATCAAAAGATTTACCAAAAGCCAAAAAAGAGCAAAAAGAATTAGAATCAAAGTTAGTTCTTGCATTATCTGAACTTCCAGATTCAAAGGAAATCCCAGAATTATTATCTTCGATCTCGCGTCTTGCAAAGCAAGTAGGACTTGAAATAGAACTTTTTCAGCCAATTAATGAAGAATTAAGTAATTTTTATGCAAAAGTTCCAGTAAAAATAAATGTGAAAGGAAGTTTTCATAAAGTAATAAAATTCTTTGAAAAAGTTGGAAATTTAACAAGAATTGTAAATATAAATTCTATAAAAATGTCTCAACCAGACATATCTGACAACAAAATGCTCATCACTACAGAATGCGTAGCAACCACATTTAGATTCTTAGAAGAAGCAGAAAGAGCAAAAGTACAACAAGAAGCAAACGATAAGAAAAAAAGAAAAAGATAAAGAGTAAAAAAATTTTGGACACTCACTTTTTCATTTCTTTCAATTGTCGCCCAAAACAATTAAGTGAGATATTTTTAGGTTATAATTTTAGATGATAATTGAAAGGATAAACGGAGGCAAATCCTTCGTTTTCCTTTCAGTTATCTCCAATAGTGCTATATAAAAATTATTTAGCTTCTAACCAACGATCAATAATTCCCTTGAAATGGTCAAAAGGATAAGCACCCTTAACAGCAACACCGTTTACGAAGAAACCAGGTGTTCCGCCAATGCCATTTTCTCTAGCTAACTTCATATCAGCTTCTACTTGTTTTGCAAGTTCATCAGAAGCCATATCAGCTTTAAACTTATCCATATTTAGACCAAGTTTTTCAGCAGTAGCAGTAATAAATTCAGGACTTAAGCTTGATTGATTATCAAAAAAGATATCATGCATTTCCCAGAACTTTCCTTGCTTTCCAGCAGCTAAAGTTGCAAGTGCAGCAGGCTTTGCATTTTTGTGGAAATCAAGTGGTAAGTGCTTAAATGCAATTTTTACATCCTTTGGATAAGCTTTTAAGATTTGATCCATTGTATCTTTTCCACGTTTGCAAAATGGGCACTGAAAATCAGAAAACTCAATAATTGTAATCTTTGCATCTTGTGGACCTTTTACAGGACTATTTCCTACTTCAATTTTTACAGGATTTTTAAATTGCTCCTCTAATCCTTGTCCTTCTGCTTGAGCTTGTTTTGCTCTTTCTTCTTCTTGCCTTTTTTGGAAATATTTCTCTACAGAAGCTCCAACTTCTTTTCTGCCTTCTTCGCTATTTATATATTCTTTAATTTTAGCTTGAAAATCTGCGTCTGATTGTCCCAAACAAGCACTAAGGTTAAGCAAAAGTGCCATAACTGTTATTGTAAAAATTTTATTTTTCATAATTCTCCCTTTTTTTATTAAAAACAAAAAAATCTATCGCTCGATTTTTTTCATGGAAAGTATATTACATTATTTTTATCTTGTTGAGTAGTCTCTTTTGTAATAAATTTATTAAAATTATCTTTTAAATAGGATTTTTATATGAAATTTTTTAACTTATTAATTGTTTTTATTTTAGGAATTTTTACTATGAATTCATCAGCTACATCTCAAGATTTAATTGCAAACATTAAAACAAACAAGGGCACGATAACGGTAAAACTTACACCAGACAAAACCCCAGTGACTGTCGCAAATTTTGTTAATCTTTCAAAAAGAGGATTTTACGACGGGCTTACTTTTCATAGAGTAATCGCAGATTTTATGATTCAAGGAGGAGATCCTGAGGGTACTGGAAGAGGTGGTCCAAAATACCGTTTTAAAGATGAGTTTGATGCATCATTAAAACATGATAGACCTGGCACATTATCAATGGCAAATGCAGGACCAAACACAAATGGAAGCCAATTTTTTATAACTCATGTTCCAACTCCTTGGTTAGATGGTCATCACACTGTCTTTGGATATGTTCTCGAAGGACAAGATGTCGTAAATAAAATTGCCCAAGGCGATAAAATTGAAAAAATAACTATTGATGGAGATACAACTAAGGTTTTAAGTATTCCTGAAGTTGCTAAATGGAATAGCACTTTTTAGTTTGTACCTTTTAACAACGATTAAAAGAAGTTAAGGAAACTTTGCATAATTAATGTCTGTAACGAAAATAAATTAAAATGGATTTCTTAAAATTCCATAATTTGCAGAGTTTCCTTTAAACTCATATCCAACGGCAATGTAGCATTTATTAGAAAAAGAATAATTATAATCTGTATATAATACTGGCGTTTCACCTTTTGAAAGAATTTCACTTGTTAAAAAGTGAACTAACATTTTCGCATAAGATTTTCCGCGCTCTTCTGGTAAAGTAACAACTCCTCCAATTCGGCTATATGTTTTTACACTTTGAATAGATGCTATTGCAACAATCTTGCCTTGATCATTTCTCCAAACCTTACAACAAGGGACATCTATAAAATTTTTGGCATATTCCATACAATTTTCTGGTGTAATATTTATATCTTCCCCCGTTTCTTTACAATATAAAGTACGCAATTTTGCCACTTCAGAAATCTCATCTTCTTTTATATTATCAGGACGACCAATATATTTAATATCATTTAATTTTGTACACTGATAAACTCCTAACAAAACCATCCTTTCATCCGAAACTTTTTTATTATTTTTTAAAAAATCATATAAATCTATTTTAGACATCATGCGTAAAGAAAGATTATTAGAAAATTCTTTTTGAATGAAATTAAAAAGTTTTTTATATTCACTATAATCATTCGATGTCCATACGATAACGGAGTGTTCTGGATCAGAATTTACAATGATACAATCTTTTCCATCAGAAAAAACTTTAGGAGTTGGATATAAAATCTCATCTTCAATTATACCAACCATAATATTTAAAAGAACTGATTCTTTCTTAAATTTTTCAGATTGAAAAATCTTATCATCTCGCCTTACCTGATTTAAGATTAACGTTTTGTTAACATTAAAGCTCATTTGATTCATAAAATTACCTTATAACAGCTTCAACTCCGTTTTCTCTTAATAATGCCCGTAACTCCTCAAGATACATTTTACTTGTTCTTGGCGCATTTCTTAAATTTTCATCGTAAACTTCTTCTCTAGGAATAAACGGCTGTAAAAAATATTTTGAAACTCCGTCTAAAATAGGAACCATTTTTTTTACTTCTTCTTTTGTATGAAAATCTTCTAAAATTGTAGTCCTTAATTCAAATGGTTTATTTGATAATTTTAGAACCTCTATCGATTTTTTTATCTTATCAGTCTCAGAAAAAGAAACTAATTTTCCATAATTTTCAAAAGAAGCTTTTAAATCCATCGCTACATAATCAACTAATGGTAAAACCTCTTGTAACCTATCAGGAAATGATCCATTTGTATCTAATTTAATTTTAAATCCTAAATCTGAAATAAATTTTAAAAGATTATAAAGTTTAGGATGACAACATGGCTCTCCACCACTTATTACTACTGCCTCTGTCCAATTATCCTTATATTTTTTTAAAAGATCTTTTAAATATCCATAAGAAAAAAGATTGTGTTTTTTATCTATTAAACTTCGATTATGACAAAAACGGCATCTAAAATTGCAAACACTTACAAAGAAAATTACCGCCATCTCATCTGGAAAATCAATGAGTGACGGATTTTTCATATAACTATAAAGTGGTGTTAGCTCTTCTAAATCTTGAACCATTTCTTTCCACAAAAAAATTACAGATTAATTTAGGCGCCGACGACTTTTTCTAAAACTGCATCAATATCACTTGGTTTTATTATTCCATTTCCTTTAGAAGAATAATCAGTCTCAATTCCTAAAAATCTAAATGGTAATGATTCAGAACCTGTACCCTTAGAATATTCTGGATTTAATATATTCTCATATTCCCCATCATTTCCTCTTTTTTGAAGTACAAAACAAGGAATTCGCTGTGGATTTAAAACTTCTTCTTTAACAAAAGCAACAAGCCCGTCCTCTGTCAAAATATCAAAATCAATCATTTCGAAATTTTGCCATTTTTCTTCTTCTAAAAGCTTTGAAAGTCTTCCTTTTAAAAGACTACATTTGTTGCACCCTTTCTTCCCGTAAACTTTGATTCTGAATTGTTTCGTCATTTATTACCTCCTTATTAGATTTTTTTTCATCTTTAACAATTTTACATTTTGAAAATAATTTTGCACTTTCAACGCTAACAGCACTTGGTTCATGCATCACAACTTCATCTGCATTTTCTATTGAATATGAACCTCTTTGCCTGTCTAAAAGCTCTCCAAAACGTTTTGATTTATTCCAGTTTTGAATCTTCGAAAAATATCCTACGACTCTTGTCTCACCAACAACATTTGAAGACCCACATCTAGGGCATTTATCATGCAATCCTCTAGACATATCATTGCAATCCATACAATTTGTAAATTCTGGAGAAATTGTAAGCTGTGCTGCTTGTGTTCTATAAAAAGTATCTTTTATTAATTTTTTAATTGCATCTCTTGATGGTTTTTCTTCACCAACAAACGCATGAATCATAGCACCTGATTCAATCATACTATGATACATACTCTGAGATCTGATTCTTTCAACTAAAGATACAGGAGCTTCTGGCGCAATATGAATTGAATTTGTATAGTAAGCAAAATCTTCATCACCACCCTTAATAATCTCTTTTGCTTCTTTATTAAAGTATACAAGATCTGTCATTGCTAAACGTCTTGAAGCACTTTCTGCAGGTGTTTCTTCTAAACTAAACTTTAAATTATATCTTTCGCCTAGCTCTTTTACTTTCAAGAACATTTTTGCCATAAGTTTCAAACCAAAATTCATTGATTCTTCGCTTTCATGAAGCTCTTTTCCTGTCACAAATTTAGCGGCGTCATTAACACCAATAACTCCAATAATATAAGTGCATTTATCAAGTTCAATATATGGTCTTCCATCATTTGCAAGTTTTCCTACTTGATATAATGGATGCCCAGGCGCACTCATCATCTCTTGTGATTTTTTCTTCTTTTCAAGATGAGCTTTTGCACAAAGCTCCATGGTAGCTTCGACTTCCTTAAATACGCCGTCTAAATTTTTCTCTCCTTTTTTAGAAGCTCTATATGCTGCCTGCGGAATATTCACTGTAACATTTTGGAAACCGCAAAAACGCATAGATTCAGGATGTAAAAGCATTCTATTATCACTTATCGTCGTTCTTAGTCTACAACAAGCAGAAAGTGTTACTGCGTCTCTATCGAAAATAAAATATGTTGATCCATTTTTACTAGCTAAATCGCAAGCTTTTAAAAATACTTCATATTGCTTTGGATCAGAAAAAGTTTCTTCACTTACATGAAAATCACATTTTGGAAATTCAAATATTTTTCCATTAGCATCACCTTCAGAGAAAACCTCTAACAAAGCACAAGTAAAATCTCTTGCTTCCTGTTCATAATCACCATATGTAACTATCTTTTCCCCTCGTTTTCTTAGATCAGCCTCTACTTCATTATCGTATATCACGCCTTTTTGCTTATCTGCTATTTCCTTTAATACCAAACGACTTTCTCCTGTTTCATCTTCGTAAAAAAGACTCATAAGTTTATTACCGTTTGCATCAGTAGCATCTTGCGAAACTTCTTTTAAGAAAACTTTCGCACCATCTGATAACATAAGCATATATTTTCCGCCTGCGCCGATTGCAGGAACTTTTTTCATATATTCAGGAATACCTGTATGAATATTAAAATCTAAAAATAATGTCTGACCACCTCTTGAAAATGCATTCTGAGAACCATTAAAAACTAGCTCTTGTGCTGTTTGATTATAATATTTTTTATCTTTTCCCTCTAATAGCGGAGCATAAAAAATATTAATGTATGCAATTCCCAAAGCTCCTGCATAATTTGCCTGCATCGAAGCCAAGAAAGTATTTAAATGTCCTGTTAATACGGAAGCACTTTTTGCAGGACTTGATTCTGTATTTAAATTTAAAAGTCCTTTTAAGCCAAATTTCTTAACATATTCTACACTATGAGAAGAGCAATAAACTCTATGTGGATAACCTAAATCATGAAGATGAATTGCCCCTGTATCGTGTGCTCTTTTAACCTCTGGAGAAAAGATTGTATCAAGAGCCCATTGTTTTAAAACAAGCTCTGCAATTCCTAAATTAACAGCTTCTGGATTATTATTTACAACATTACTGTTTTCTACAGATTTTGTGTACATAAGTTGTTCAATAAATTTTTTACTTACAGGATACAATGACAAATCTCTTAGTTGTGCATGAAGTCCTCTAGCTGTAAGTTCATTATTTACAAGCTCTCTAATCAATGAAGAACTTACTGATGGAAAGTTTGCGGTTATTACTTGATTTTCAACTGACTTTGCAATTGTGTTTGCAAGCTCAGAACCGATATTTGTTTCTTCTAGTAATTGTTTTACAATCCTTTTTCTATCCCATGGACGAGTAATATTTGAAGAATGTGACTCAACTAATAAAAGTGTGGCATCTGTAACATCAATATCTTCACCGTCATTTGCGTCTCTTAACACTTTTATCTTATTTCTTGCGAACTCTCTTTGCTTTCTATATCTCTTATACGATGCTAAGACCTCAGCATATCCCTCTTCTGCCAAGACAACTTCAACTAAATCTTGAACATCTTCAATACTGGGAACTCTTTTTTTATCTTGATCTTTTGTAACATAATAAAGGCTACTTTCATTATTTAATTCTTCAAAAACTTTATTAGCAACTTTTGACGGCACATCTTTTAAAAATGGCGTCTGATTTTTACGAGAAACCTCATCGAACGCTTTACAAATTGCATGCTCAATCTTAGAAAGATCAAAACTTACAACCATTCCATTTCTTTTCTTAAATCCATCAAAAATATTTTCTGCTAACACGATTCAAACCTCCAACTGAAAAAAATTATTTTGTTATATACGCAAAATCCTAATCTTTGTGCAAATTTCCCCCGTTTTTTTCATAAATTACATAAAGTTTTTAAGAGTTTGCTAAGAAATCTTGATTAACCGCTTTCGGTATAAAACACAATATCTTGTGTCTAAATGTTCCGTCAATCACTAAATGTTGTATTTTTTGTAAGTGCTTGAAATATTGGAAATGATTTTTTTTTTATTCTTAAAAAAAACTTTTTCAAACGCGGTTTTGAACATTGAGCCTCGTTTTTCTCTAGAAATATTAAATTTTTTATTTATGCAAACGAGAAAAAATCTATAAATTAAGCGATAAAATCTCTTTTTCTTCATCAAATAAAATCTTAATTTGCCCCTTTTCTAGCATTTTTTTGACTTTTGCTATTTCAATTTCCATATCGAAATCTTGCGATAAATTCATTGTTTGCTCAAAGATAAATTCTTTTATAATTCCTCTTAAAGCATCATCAGAAAGTTTTTTATAATCAATTGTTATTATTGCCATAAGTATATGTATAATCCTCCCCAACAGACACAAATAATAAGCATGCGGAAATGTCAACTTTATCTTTAGAAAATCGTCGTTTTAAAGCCTCTCTATAGATATCAATTTGTGGTTTATAAAATAAAGCTTTTTTAGATATCGTATCTTCATTATCAATGCTATCGCTTTTAAAATCTATGATTTCAATATTTTTTAATTTATCTTCTTTATAACCAAGTATAGCTCTATCGATAAAACCTTTAAATGCAACTTCTCCATCTCTAAAAATAAACTGTTCTTCTTTTAAAATGTCCACTCTATCGACATTCCATTTATCATAAAAAGATTTTAAAAATCTATTCTTTACTTTGGGATACTCAAAGCTTTTTAAAAATTTTGAATATGCTTGATCAAGCTCAATATCAGAAAAGTTATCCGCCAATTCATTATCTAAAAATATTTTTTTATCGAAAACAAAGTCATCTTTATCTATCCAATCGACTTGCTCGTAAAATTTATGATATAAAGATCCTTTTTTTAGTACCTGTTCAACATTTAAATTAAACCTGTTTTTTATATCATAAAACCCTTCGCCTTCGGCACTTGATGGATTTTTAATAATTAAATTTTTTCTTTCTTTCTGTTTTTGAAATGCTTGAAATTTTTTCTTTTCCCTTATTTCTGTATTTATTATTTTTTCTTTTTGTTCATAAAAATTTTTATCACCAACTTCATAAATAAAATTATTATTTTCAAAATCTGGATTTAAAATATTTAAAATAAAGTCTGCACAATTTAAAGTTTTTGTAGTCTTTTTTATTGGCATAAAGATGCTTAAATGTTGTTTTGCTCTCGTTAAAGCAACATACAAAATACAAAGAGCTTCCCTTATTTTTAAAGCATTTTCTTGATGCTCTATTTTCCCAATTTCCTCATTTATTTTTCCTATTGTTGGCATATGTGCAAAAACTTTTTTAGGGGCTTCCGTTCTGTCATCATAATAAACAGTAAGAGGTTCTGCTTGTTTTAACATGCTCCCATCTAGCTCTGGAAGTATAACGGCATCAAATTCTAATCCCTTAGCCTTATGAATGGTCATAACTTTAATATTTGAAGTCGATGGTTCTTCTACTCTTGCACTTCTCACATTATTTATAAAATCATCAATATTATAAATTGCATCTCTATCATACGATATACATAGTTCAAGAAGTTTTTCCATTTTAAAATTATCTTTCGTGGAAATTTTATCTTGAATTTTTTGTTTTAAAAAAGAGACTACATTAAAAAAACCATTTGATATAAATCTTTTCCTTAAATCTTTAAAAAATATTTCTTTATTTTTTATAATATCACTCGCTAATAAATTTATTTCATATTCACATAAAGAATCATCTGTATGATTCATATACTTTAACACAGCCAAAATAAAAACTACTGCCTTTGAATCGAGCAAAGGAACTCCACCTTCTTGACTTATAGATAAATTATATGGTTCTCCTTTTAACGAGGTTATCATTTTATTTACAAAATTATTACTTCTACAAAGAACTCCTATAGAAATATTATGATTTTGTTTTGCAAGTTCACAAACTTTTTGTGACGCCTTTTCTATAATCACATCATACACATTTTCTTTTGTATCTTCATTTTTGGGAGGTGGGCATACTCCTTCGACAAAGACATGCCCTTTGATATCAAGTTGTGCCTGATGAATTGGAAAATTTTCGTCCCATGACAATGCCACATCTAAATATTCATCTTTTAATTTTGTTTTTTGCAAATTTTTACAAATAAGGTTTACAAAATCTATAATCACGGGTGATGATCTATAACTTTTTTTTAATTCCTCTAATTTAACGTGTGGCCATCTTGGAGTTATTTTTTCAAAGATTTCTGCAACACCTCCTCTCCAACCGTAAATTGCTTGCTTAGGATCTCCAACACAAAAAAAAGTTTTTTCTCCGCCTGATAAAATTTCATCAATAATTGGTTCTATTAGTTCCCACTCAACTAAAGATGTATCTTGAAATTCATCTAATAAAATATGTTTTACTGATGTATCTAATCTATAATAAATTTCTTCTAATTTTTCTTTTTCTACTACGTTTTTTAAAATATATTTAAGATCGGAAAACCCAATGATTGATTTTTTATTTCTTAACTCTTCATAAAATTTTACATATTTAGATAGTAAATTATAAAGGGCTTTTGTTTTTCTATTTAATTTATCTACGAACTCGGCTTCTATAATATCAATTAATTCATGTAAAATACTTACTATAGCAGGCGAAATTTCTACATTATAATATTTATTTTCTCCGCTAATAACTGCTTTGCATAATCCCTCAGAGCAACATTTATTAAATTCTTTTTTCCTTACTTGCTCTATTAAATTTTTTATTGCTTGTATGAATCGCTCATTTGGCTTACCTGCCTTTGTAAGCGTTAGAGGTGCTGATATTAAACGTTGAATAAATACTTCTATTTCTTTATCTGAAGCTTTATTTCTTTTGCTTTTTATTTCTTCCCATGCTCCTTTCGGCGTACAGATAAAAATATCATATAAACTTGATAATTTTTCTTTTAACTCCATATCTATTGAATTTTTTTCTTCACCATCATTAAAATCTCGTATAAGAGAAGATAATTCTTTTGCCTCTTCCTCTTGACAAAGTTTTCTTATAGTTTCTGTATAAATTTTTTCTTTTTCATTTTCTTCGGATATCCTTAAATTGCCGTTTAATCCAAGCTCTACCGAAAAACTTGTTGCAATTTTAGCAAAGAAACTATCCATAGTAGAAATTAAAATTTTATGCTGTAATTTTATAAAATCATCAAAGCATTTTTCCGTTGAAATTTTTTGATTAAGTAAGTTTAATGATTTGAGTAATTCTTTTTCTTTTTCATTATTTAATATGGCTTCTGCCAATCTTTTTAATATTCTCGATAAAATTTCTCCTGCGGCTTTTTTAGTAAAAGTCGTCGCAAGAATATGATCTACGCTTTCTCCTTGGAAAAGTAGTTTTAGGTATTGTCTTGTAAGTTCGTAAGTTTTCCCAGAACCTGCGTTTGCCTTAATAACTTTTGCTATAAATAAATTTTCTGTCATAAATTTTAGTGTACCTTTTAAGAAAAAAGCAAGCTAGACACAAAAAATCTTATTTAAAATCAACATATTATCTATTTTTTTCATTTTTTACAAAACATTTACGCTCCTGTTACAAAACTGTGACACATCGCTTTTGGAAATCTTGCACAATGTTTTTCAAATGAGGAAAGGCATGATGCTTTTTCGTGAAACAAAAAACAAAAAAATATTTGGAGAACATTATGGAAAAGAGTATGAAACAATTAGAAGACATTCAATTAGTAAGATTAATAAAAGAAGAAAAAAGCCAAGAAGCATTTCAAGAAATAATAGATCGTTATGCTCAAAAAATTTATAATCTTTCTTTTAGAATTACACGCAATAAAGAAGATGCCGAAGAAGCTTTACAAGATACATGTTTAGCAATTTTTTCAAAAATTAATTCTTTTAAAGAAGAATCTACTTTTTCAAGTTGGCTTTATAGAGTAACAAGCAATGCTTCATTCATGATAATAAGAAAAAGAAAAAAGATGGAAGCTATATCTCTTACTGATAAAGAAGAGGTAATTCCTGTGCAAGCTTTTATGAAAAATGCTTCTAACGACATTAGTTACGTAACAACTCAACATGAATTACAAAACAGATTAGAATTAGCGATTTTAAAATTACCTGAGGAATATCAACGTATTTTTATTTTGCGTGATGTTGATAGATTAAAAAATAAAAAAATCGCAAGGTTGTTAAATTTAAGTATTCCTGCGGTAAAAGCAAAGGTTCATAGAGCTAGGCTTTTATTAAGAAAAGAGCTTCAAACTTACTATGAAGATTTTACAACAAGCAAAGAAGTTTTTGTAAGGTCAACAAAGAACAATGTAAGAAATATTGCAGTTTAATTTACAATTCATAATTCTGTTGCACTCGCGGAATATGCCTCCT
>CAZHSB010000040.1:0-16081 GCA_964534945.1 uncultured Bdellovibrionales bacterium
AACAACCCATTTATCACTCAAAAAAGAATACATTAATTCTTTCAATTTTTAAACTTGAAATTTTTATAAACATCTATTACCACTTAATATAAAATTATAAACACTTTTCCACAATGTTGTTAATGTTGTTAATAAGTGATATATTATATTGTTTTTATTTGATATTTTACTTTCACCTTTTTAAACTTATTAAAAAGGTTTTCTACATTTTTTTATTTTATTTTTATTTTATCAACATTTTTCCACAAAAAATAACCAACTTATCAACAAGAAAATAACAACCTTAAATGCTAAAAAAACTTCCATCTTTTCTTAAAACATTAATTTTCGTAAAGTATTATATAATTTTTACAAATTTATATATTAAAAAAACATGTTATGAAATATTCAAAACTTATTATTATTGGCTCTGGCCCTGCGGGACTTACGGCAGGGATTTATGCAGGACGAGCAAATTTAAAACCCATAATTATTTCCAAAGATATTACAGAAGGAGTGTTGTCAAAAATTTCCAGAATAGAAAACTTTCCTGGATTTCCAAATGGAATCGATGGAAAAACTCTACTAAATAACATGACGCAACAAGCCATTAACTCTAAAGCAGAAATTATTAATGACACAATTATCGGTTTTTCAATAAAAGATAATAAAAAGATACTAACAGGAAACAACGAAACTTATGAATGCGATTTTTTAATTATTGCGACAGGGCAATCACAAATAAAACAATATATAAACGGAGAAAAAGAACTTTTAGGTTTTGGCGTGTCAACTTGCACAACCTGTGATGCTCCATTTTTTAAAAATAAAACTATAGCCGTATATGGAAATAGTAAAAAGATTTTTCAAGAGATAGATTACTTACTAGGATTTGCAAATAAAATATGTTTTATTTGCCATGCAAAAAATATATATAATCAATCTATTCCAAATCATTTTTTAGAAAATGAAAAAATACAAATCATTTCTGATTCGAAAATTACCGCGATAAATGGCGATCGCAAAAAAGGTGTTATTTCAATTTCATTAGAAAATAATAATAATGAAAAATCAGAAATACCTGTTGATGGAATTTTTATTATCAATGAACCATCAAATAACTTAAAACTTTTTAATGATTATTTAAAATTTGATGATCGTGGATTTATCATTACAAATGATTCTTCGACACAAACAAACATTGAGGGAATTTTTGCAATAGGAGACGCAGTTAGTAATAATAAAAAACAAATAGTAATAGCGGCGGCTACAGGCGCAGAGGCGATACTTGAGCTTTTATCATTAAATAATAAACAGAAAAAAAACGATAAAGAAAAGTAAAAATAAGATTAAGGATTATTATTAAAAAAGGATATGCTAAAAACAAACTATTTTTTTACATATCCTTTTTTACTTTTTTGAAACTACATAACTATCATAATAGCAATAACGAATGATAAAACTACTAATGATTCGATCATTGCTAAACCAATAATCATTGGTGTAAACATTTGATCTTTAGCTTGCGGATTTCTTCCAATGTACTCTAAACAACAAGAAAGAGCTTTTCCTTGTGCCGTTGTCCCTGAAATAGCAGCTAAAGCCATCACTGCTGCTGCTGCTCCCATTACAACCCCATCCTTACCTTGATTAACCCCTTCTTGTGCAAATGCCATAAGCGGAGAAGCTACAACAGATGCCAACAAAAGCGTTAATTTATTAACGTATCTTTTCATTATTAATACTCCTTAATATATAAAATTATATAAAAACCTTTTTTACCGATAAAAACTTATCGAAAGAATTTTTACCTTAAATACTTTTTACGCATGCTCACCTTCATGAGCTTCTTCATGCTCTGTGGCAAGCTTAATATAAACCATATTCAATGTTGTGAAAACAAAAGCTTGCATAAAAGACACAAAAACTCCTAATACATACAACACTGCAGGGATAAAATATGGACATACATTATCAGTAATAATGCTTAGCATCAAATGGTCTGCTGTAACATTCCAATATAACCTTAAATTTAAAGTTAATATCCTTAACGTTGTACTAAAAATTTCTAGTGGAAACATAAACCACGCAAGAAAAACAATCGGGCCACAAAAATGCTTAAAATAGCCAAAAGCGCCGTGCTCTTTTACGCCTTGAACATTAAAATATATAAACGTAACAATCGCCATTGCTACATTAACTTGAACCGTTGTTGTGATCGCAGGAATCCCAGGAATTAAACCAATTAAATTGGCAAATAAAATAAACATAAAAATTGTTGCGATAAATGGCAGATGCCTCCTATTTTCTCGCCCTAAAACAGAATCAAAAAAATTTGTAAATTTTTCAACAAAAAAATCAAAAAAAGAAAAACATGTTATCTTTCCATTTGGTATAATATTTTTGTCTATTTGTTGTGCTGTGCTAATCTTTTTTCGACAAAAGCACCCGATTCCCCATAAGATAAGTCCTAAAATAATAGCAGTTATAATCTTTTGTTCATCTTGATTTTCGATAAACGGGGTTAAATATGTAAAATGACCTTCTGACATCTTGTATAACTTTTATAAAACATATATTTTGACATAAAAAATAAACTACTTGTCAGCATAAGATATTTAACTAATTTTAACTAGTGATTATTTTATTTTTTTATTTTTGGTTACTTACGTTGTTTTAAAAAAAATTTTTCACTTTGTACTTGTAAAATTATTGATAAACAAGTTTAATACGATTTGTTTTTGTTATGTGGATAGATTAGATAACCACTTTTATGTATTTAAATTTTTATACTTTATTCACAATTTATCAACAAATTGTGGATAAGTCTTAGTGTAAATCATATGGGCTAATGACGGATAATACTTCAAAAAAAATATCTTCATCCTTTTTAGATGCTTGGGAGCAATGCCTTGTAAAGCTTCATAAACAAGTAAATCCGCAAGTTTTTACAGCTTATATTGAACCTCTTATTATTGAAGATTTTAACGAAGAATTAGCTGTTGCGCTAATTTATGCACCATCAAAACTTGTTGCAAGACATGTTGATCAAAATTTTAAATTTTTAATCAGTAGTAATTTAAATGATATTTTAGGACACGATATAAATTTAAAATTTCAAGTAAACCCAAACATTGTAAAAAAAGAACAGCCAATTATTGTTGTAAAAACCCCTTGTTTAACGAATATTCCACAACAAACACCTCACGTAGTGCAACAAACTCCAAATAATGCTTTTACAAATAATCAATCTCAAAATAGTTATTTCCATCAGAATAATAATAACACAACGCCCCCAAATAATACGGTAAAAATAGCATCAACATCATTAAATCCAAACTATAGATTTTCTCATTTTGTTGTCGGAAATAATAACCAGTTTTGTCACGCTGCTGCCGAACAAGTAGCAAAAAGTCCAGGAATGTTTTATAACCCATTATTTATGTATGGTGGCACTGGGCTTGGAAAGACACATTTATTGCACGCGATAGGAAATGAGGTTTTAGCAAATCACCCAGATTATCAAGTTGTCTATTTATCAGCAGAACAATTTATGAACGACCTTGTTCAAAGTTTAAGGCTTGGAACAATGGAAGCTTTTAGAGAACGCATGAGAAACATCAACGTTTTACTAATTGATGATATTCAATTTTTAATGGGAAAGGACAGAACTCAAGAAGAATTTTTCCACACATTTAATGCACTTTACAATGCAAAACATCAAATTGTAATTACATCAGATAAAATGCCACAAGATATTCCTGGGATTGAAGAAAGGCTTTTAACTCGATTTTCTTGGGGTTTAATTGCAGATTTACAAGCTCCAGATTTTGAAACTCGTGTTGCTATTCTAAAAAGAAAAGCTGAAAGTGAAAACTTTTTCCTTGATGAAAATGTTGCACATTGGATTGCTGAGCATATTTTTTCTAATGTTAGAGAATTAGAAGGAGCCTTAACAAGATTAAATGCGTTTAGTAGTTTACAAAAAATTCCAATTAGTATAGAGTTGGCAGAGTCGGTTTTTCAACATTTATATAAGCCGAAAAAATCTAATATTACAGTAGAAGATATTAAGGGTGCAGTTGCGAACCAGTTTAATTTGAAGATATCAGATATCATTTCAAAAAGAAGAACTCGTAACTTATCTTTTCCAAGACACATTGCAATGTATCTTTGTAGAAAACATACTACTTGTTCTTATCCTGAGATTGGAGCGAAGTTTGGTGGAAGAGATCATTCTAGTGTTATTCATGCAACAAATGTTGTATCGAAAAAATTAGATAACGATCCTGATCTTTCAGGAATTATAAAAGAAATTGAAAGGAGTTTATTAAATTAGTTTTTTGTATATGCAAAAAACAAGAAAAAATAAATAGATAATATTCACAGTCAATTTAATCTTTTTTTGTCTATAAAATAGATAACTTATTATTAATACAATAAAAAATCCGGTAAATTTTGTATAAAAGCATGGCAAATCTTATGGATAATTTTATAAAAATTGTTCACAATTCTATAAATATTTGTATGGCTGTGTAAAATAATGAATTTCAGTGGAAAAAGTTTTATTTTATTCTATAAACAATAAACACCTTTTAAACAATAAAAATCAATAAAAATCGATAGCTTATATATATTTTCAACATAAATCCTCATGCCCTATTAATAATACTACTAAAATATAAATATATATTTATTAATAGAAGCAAAATTGAAATTATAAAATATTATATAATAATTACAAATAGTTATTGTTAATAAATACTTGTTTATAAAGAAATCAAAAAATATACATATGTTAATAAGTTGTATAATTACTTGATAATAATAATTATTTTTTGTGTTTAACTTGTTAAGTATTCTGTATAAAAAATGTTAAATATTAGAAAAAAATCATATTTACACAATTTATAAAGAAAGTGTGAACAAAAAATAAACAGTAATAAATTCTAAAATACATATAGTTATATTACTTATAAACATTGTGGAAAATTATGTTGATAACTTTGTGTTATTTATTTATTAAAGTTTTTTGCTTAGCAAAAGGTAATATGTATTAAATTTCAACAGTAAATAAAAAACATTAAATGTTGAAAACATAAATAACTATCTGTTTTCTATATGTGATTTTTGTTAATAACATGTGGTTAAATATGTTGTAAATAAAAAATCAAATATAGTTCAATCTTTAATTATTAAAAATGTTTTACGGGTACGATTTTATTTCCATGGAACTTGGAAATATTTTGTTTAATAAATGCTTAAAAAGTTTTCGATTAGCTGTTTGGGCTAATAAAAATTTTAATAATAATCCGCTATGCATCTTGCGAACAAAAATTACAAATCAACAAAACGCGCAAAAATTTTTATCATTAATCTGATGCAAGATATAAACATAAAAACAGCAATCATAATTAACAAGTTTTGCGATGTTCAAGGTTGCAATCAATAAGCTTTGCAATGTGCAAAAAAATAGTCTTTAACTTGTTATAAAATCAGCGAATGATTTTACTTTTTATTAAATTTTGTTACACTCAATAAATCATCTTTGTATTAAAAAACGTGATATAAACGTAATTTAAGAATCATCAAATTAATAAAAGAGGCTTTTCTATGAAACTAGTAGTTAGTAAACAAGATATCAGTAAGATAATGCAAATCAGCCAAAATATTGTTGAAAAAAAATCAACAATGCCTATTTTACAAAACGCATTACTTGAGGCAAATGGTAATATGTTGACAATTTCATCTTCTGATATGCAAATTACAATTATTGCAAAAATCAGTGCGAATGTAATTACAGAGGGGAAGACGACAATTAATGCTAACTTATTTGCAAATATGGTAAGGGAACTTCCAGATGAAGATGTTTTATTAGAAGTAGAAGAGGGAGAAATCTTATCAATTACATCAGGTAAAACAGTTTCAAAAATTTTAGGAATTAGCGCAGAATCATTTCCAAAATTTCCAACGTCAGATATAAAGGCTGCACATAAAATAAAAGCAAATGTTTTATCTGACATGATAAATAAAACAAGTTTTGCGGTTTCAAATGACGAAACAAGGTGGAGCCTAAATGGAGTATGTTTTCAAAAAGATGTTATCAAAAACGAAAAGGGTAAAAATGTAAATGTTGTTAAAGCTGTTGCTACAGACGGTCATAGACTTGCCATTGTAACTAGAGAAATAGATATGCCATTTTTAAGCTCGGAAATTATAGTGCCAAAGAAAGGAATTTTTGAACTTAAAAAGATTTTAGACGAAGCAGGAGAGAACGAAATATCGTTAGACGTTACAGATTCGTTGATAGTTGTTGAAACTCAAAATATAAAAATGGGAATGAGATTAATTGATGCAAAATATCCTGACTATTCAATGGCAGTCCAAGAGGGAGACGGTATTTTGATAGAATTTGATACAAATACAATTGTTAATTCGATGAAAAGAATGACTCTAATGAATTCAGATAAAGACAAAAAAATGATTCTTCATTTTGAAAATAAGCTATTAACAATTACAAGTGTTAACCCAGGGGTTGGTGAAGCAAAAGATGAGATAGAGATCGAGTATAAAGAAAAGGAGCCGTTAGATTTAGGATTTAACCCAAAATATTTACTTGATCTAGTGTCGAATTTAGGTGGAGAAAAAGTAGTTTTTCAAGTTTTTGGTAAGGCAAAGCCAATAAAAATTTTCTCTCCAAAAGACACTTCTGCAATAGCATATCTTATGCCAATGAGGATAAGGGCTAGTTAATTTTTGAGGCATTCTTGTTTGTCAATAAATTGAAATTATATCAATTTAGAAATTTAAAAGATCAAGAAATAAATTTTTCTAATAGATTAAATTTAATTCACGGAGACAACGGAGAGGGGAAAACAAATTTATTAGAATCACTTTATATTCTTTCTTTGACAAAATCGTTTAGATTAGCAAAATCCCAAGATTTTATTTGTTTAGGAAAAGAAGAATCATCAATTTTTGCAGATATTGAAGATTCTATCAGTTCAAAAAATATTGGAATATCATTTTATAAAAATCAAAACAAAAAAATTTTTGTTAATCATATAGAAGAAAAATCTGTAGGAAATTTTATTAAAAATCTTGTTTGTATTTGCTTTAATCCTATAGATATTTTAATGATAAAATCTGGCGCAGAGGACAGAAGGAAATTTTTAGATAAGCATGTTAGTGATTATAATGCATCATATCTGGTTAATCTCTTGCAATATAAGAAAGCATTAAAAAATAAAAATATATTATTAAAAAGTGCGGTAAGTAAAGAAAAAATTTTACCTTGGAATAAAATAATGGCAGATAATGCGTTTATTATCCAAAAAGAGAGAGTAAAGTTTCTAAAAGAACTAGAGATAGAGTCAAAAAAAATTTATTCTCAAATTGCCCCAAAAGATGGAGAGCTAAATCTTGGATTAAAAAATAATTTTTTAGGAATTGAAACTAAGGAAGAATTGTTTTCACGATATAATAATTATATAAACCAAGAGTTAATGTTTAAAAAATCAATGGTTGGAATTCATAAAGATGATTTATTAATTTTTTTGGGAAATAAAGAATCAAGAAAATATGCGTCTCAAGGGCAAGCACGAAGTATTGTCCTAGCATTAAAACTTGGAGTAATAAAGGTATTAGAATCAAAGTTAGGAGAATCCCCAGTCGTTTTATTAGATGATGTTGATTCAGAACTAGATGACACAAGGCGTGAAATGCTTTTTTCTATGATTTTTAATCAAAAAACCCAAGTCTTTATTAGCGCAGTAAATAATCACATTCTTAGCTTCTGTGGTAATTATTCGGAGAGAGTTAAAACATTTACTATAAAACATGGAATGATTTTAGAAAAAGAAATGGGCAAATAAAAAGAAAGAAAATTTAAAATGATTCAAAAATTAGTATAAGTGTTTTATATTAAAATACCATATAATTTTAGTATGTTAATAATGTTATCAACAAAACAATTCACATTTGTTGATAACTTTTTACTAAGAAAGAAAGTCAAAAAGCCTCAATTTAATTTTTATTAAGCCTTTTTTATTAAATTAGAATGTATTATATAGTAACCTCGTTTATTTTTATTTAAAGTTAAGAAAAAGAGAGATAGCATATGCCAAAATCATTAGTAATAGTTGAGTCTCCAACAAAAGCAAAGACAATTAGGCAATTTTTAGGTAACGACTACATCGTAGAAGCTTCGTTTGGCCATATTAGAGATCTTCCAAATAATGCAAGCGAAATTCCAGAAAATGTAAAAAAGGAAAAGTGGTCAAGGCTTGGAATAAATATTGATAATGATTTTGAACCGTTATATGTCATTCCAGATTCTAAAAAAAAGAAAGTAGCTGAGTTAAAAAAACTTGTAAAAAACGTTGATAATTTATTACTCGCAACCGATGAGGACCGTGAGGGAGAGTCTATAAGTTGGCATTTATTAAATGTTTTAAAGCCCAAACTTCCCGTAAAAAGACTTGTGTTTCATGAAATAACAAAGAAAGCCATTCAAGAATCATTAAATAGTGCAAGACAAATAGATGAAGATTTAGTTAAAGCACAAGAAACGAGAAGGTTTATAGATAGACTTTTTGGTTATTCAATATCGCCACTTCTTTGGAAAAAAATGATGCCACGCCTTAGTGCAGGACGAGTACAAAGTGTCGCTATGAGACTTTTAGTAGAAAGAGAAAGAGAAAGAATAAATTTTAGATCAGCAGAATATTGGGATTTAAAGGGGTTATTTAGTAAAAAAGGTGAGAATAGTAGTTTTGAAGCAAATCTTTATTCAATAAACGATAAAAAAGTTGCAACAAGTAAAGATTTTGTGGCTTCAACAGGGAAGCTTAATAATGAAAGTGATGTAATCCTCTTAAATGATAAATTAGCAAATGAGTTAAAAAACAAACTAGAAAAAGAAGCTGTAATCGTATCTTCAATTGCAAAGAAAAACTATATCACAAAACCATATGCACCATTTGTTACATCAAGTCTTCAGCAGGAAGCTAACAGAAAATTTAGATTTACTGCAAAAAGAACGATGCAAATAGCTCAAACGCTATATGAAAATGGATTTATTACTTATATGAGAACAGATTCTACAGTTCTTTCACAGGAAGCATTAAATGCTGCAAAAAATCTAATAGAAAAAGAATTTGGAAAAGAGTACTTATCAGATTCTCCAAGATTATATAAAACACAAGTAAAAAATGCACAAGAAGCGCATGAGGCAATAAGACCAGCAGGAAGTATGTTTACATCTCCAGAAGATGTTAGGGCAAAGTTAGGAATAGAAGCATATAAATTATATGAACTTATTTGGAAACGAACTTTAGCGTCTCAAATGAAAGATTCTGTAGGAGTTCGAGTTAATGTAGATTTAAAATGTGACGGAGCTTTATTTAAGGCATCTGGAAAAACGATTACATTCGCAGGATATTTAAGAGCATATGTTGAGGGCGCAGATGATCCACAGGCAGAAATTGCAGATCAGGAAAAAATATTGCCAGAAATGTCAGAGGGAGAAGAGTTAAATATAAATTCTTTACAAGCCTTTTCTCATATAACCCAAGCCCCAAATAGATATACAGAGGGAAGCTTAATAAAGGAACTCGAAACAAGGGGAATTGGACGTCCAAGTACTTGGGCAACGGTTGTCGATGTTGTGCTTTCTAGAACATATGCATTTAAAAAAGGAACAGCACTTGTTCCAACGTTTTTAGCAATGGCTGTAACATCTCTTATGGAAAATGATTTTGCTGAATTAGTTGATTATAAATTTACAGCAAATTTAGAAGATGATTTAGATGCAATTGCGCGTGGTGAGAAAAATAATATTTCGTACTTAAAGAATTTTTATTTTGGAAATGGTCATGCAGGGTTAGATGTTTTGGTAAAAGAGGGAGAAAAAAACATTGATCCAAGAATAGTTTGTGGTATCACAATTTCACAAAATGACGACAAAAAGATAGAAGTTAGAATTGGAAGATATGGCCCATTTTTAACAGATGGAGAAACAACATCTGCACTCACTGAAATGATGTGCCCAGATGAATTAACATCAGAAAAAGCAAATGAGCTTTTAATTACAGCTAAACAGGGACCAAGATCTTTGGGAACGGGAGATAATGGAAAAAATATTTATGTTAAAGTTGGGCGTTTCGGGCCGTATGTTCAGCTTGGTGAAAACAATGAAGAACCTAAAATGGTTTCTTTATTAAAGGGAATGAACCCAGAAGAGATTTCATTAGATATTGCATTAAAATTATTAGAGCTTCCAAAGACATTAGGAGTTTTTCCTGATAATAATGAAAATATTATTGTTTCAAATGGTAAGTTTGGGCCTTATATTCAGGCAGGAAAAGAAACTAGAAGTTTAGCTACCATTTCTCCAATAGAAATAACATTAAACGAGGCCATTTCTCTTTTAAGAGAACCAAAGATTAGAGGAAGAAGATCAACGGTACAATCAATTTCAAAAGAACTTGGAAAAGATCCTGTATCTGAAGAAATGATATTAGTAAAATCAGGAAGATTCGGTCCGTATGTTACAAATGGGAAGATTAATGCTGCAATTCCAAAATCATTTAGTAATATAGATGATGTTACTCTTGAAGATGCAATTAATCTTTTACAAGTAAGAGCCACAAAACTTGCAAGCCAAGAAAACGGTGAGGATGTAAAGGCATCAAGAAAATCTTCTAAAGGAACAACAAAAGCAAAAGTAGTAAAAACTAAAAAAGAAACAGCGAAAAAGAGCGCAACAAAAAAAGCTTCTGCAAAAAAATCTACAACAAAAAAAACAGTAGCTAAAAAAGAAACAAATAAAAAAACAACAACTAAAAAATCTATAGCAAAAAAAGCGACGAAAAGTAAAGTTAAAAAATAACGAAAAGAATTTTTAACGGATAATAGATTTTGATAAATATTTTTGAAAAATAAAAAAGATTAGGGTAATAAAAAAAGATGCTTTGCTTTATAAAATATTATAAAGCAAAGCGATTTGATTAACCTTTTAACACCGAAGGTTGATGGCGATCTAAAACCTTTTTTATTTTGTACTCATTTGCATGGTCCTCTATAATTTTAAGAACCAGCTCATTTTTACTCTTGTCAAGAGTTGCAATTGCTGCAATGTCTCTTTCAAAGAGCATACCAATTCCCCCAATGATGTGATCTTTAACAGGGAAGTAAAAGATCAATGTAATCTTACCAAACGGCAAGGTTTTTCGATGTTTTACAAAGTAAAGATCTATATTGTTTGAAATGAACTGGAAATTATCTATCAAAGATTCATCTCCATCTTCGTTCCAAATGGCCAAAACTGAATCAACAGGACAATATGAAAATTTCATAATCATCCTCCTTTCTAAAGAAAGTTTTAATCCTTTCAGAAAATTTATAAAAACACACAATGTGTTTTGTATAAATTTTCTTGAAAGGATTCCGTAAAACGTGTTAGCGCGGCCACTTCTCAAAAGCGAGCATGGCGACATCGCTTAAAAACTTTTTGGAAGATCTCTTCTTATAAAGAACCCCCATTGACGACTGCTTTTCTTTTTTGACAGGATAGATCATCGCACCGAATTTCGGCTCGACAAGGAGCAGAAAATCAAAAACTTGAATCGCATCCTCAGGATCAAGATCCGAAAAATGCACCACAAATTCCTTCCCCAATTCAGCAGATTTTTTTTCCAGCTCGCTTCCGAGCTCAAAAAGAGAAGAAAAATTTGCGACCGAGAACACATTTTTGTTTGAAATCGTCATTAAAAAAACCTTTCCTTGTTTTTTTAAGTGTTAAAAACCTTTTTCGTTTTTCCGTAAAAACGACAAGCTCTAATCCTATCAAAATGCGTAATGTTAGTAAAACAAATTTATTAATGAATTAATATTGATAAATATTTAAAAATTGGCTTTCCCAGGGGCAATAATTTAATATTTTTAGATGGTTATTAGATAAAGAATTAAAAAATTCTAATGAATCATTATGTAATAAAAATTCATAATTAGTGTCAAATTCAAAAAAATCTGCGACCTTACTTGTTGCTCCATATAAAGAATCTCCAACTAATGGATTTTTTATGCTTGCAAGATGTGCTCTTATTTGATGGCGCTTTGCCGAAAATACAGTTGTTGATACAAGTGAAATATTTTTTTTCTTATTAAAAGCAAGTAAAGAAATTTTAGTTTCACCAATAAGTGCTCGTTTTGGATTTTTGGAAAGGGAGTATAAGCGTACTTTCTTAGACCCTCTATAGGCACCACCGATGAAAGTTTTTATAGTTGTATTCTTGGCTTGTCCTTCAACAACGGCAAGGTATGTCTTTTTTATTTTATCATTTTCTTTATGAATTTTTTCCCAATATTCTTTTTTCCAAGCGCCAAAAAGAATCCCAGAAGTGGCAAAGTCAAGGCGATTCAAAAGTCCAGCATCTTCTTTTTTGGCGACATCTAAAAGATTAGGATATTTTTCTAAAAGCAAAGATGCAATGGATAGCTCATTACTATTATCGTTTATAACACTATGAATATTTGCAGGTTTTGAAATAGCAAAAATAAAATTATCTTTATACAAAAAGTTTAGTTTTGGCATATGCTATTTACTGCTTTTCTTCTTTATTTTTATTTTTTAAATCTAGCCCGTCCCCCATTAAGATACCAATCCAATAAAAATCTTTACTATTCTCAAATAAGATTTTTATTACCATCGCTAACGGAACAGACAAAAGCATGCCAGCAGGTCCCCATAACCAACCCCAAAAAAATACAGAAAGCAAAACAATTAGTGGAGAAAGTCCCAAATTTTTCCCCATTAAAAAAGGCTCGATAAAATAACTTACGCCCCAGTTTATAGCAATATAGCCAATAGTAATTATACCAGCGTCGGTAAAGCCTAATTGAATAATCGCAAGTAGGATTGCTGGTATTGATGCCACAATGGACCCAATAATTGGAATATAATTAAATAAAAACGCGGAAATGCCCCAAAGAACAGGGAAATCTAGGCCTAAAAATAAAACAAAAAAATAAACCAAAATTCCTGTAATGGCACTTGTTATGCTTTTTATAAAAATGTACTTTTGAATTTCATCGCTTGTTCTGGCAAAACGAACAAACTTTGTAGAATTTTTAAATGCAAAATCAAGCTTTCTTTGAAATGATGTGGACTCAAATAGAATAAATAAGACTAAAACAAAAACTAATATCGTATTTGATACTGCCCCAACGATTCCTCGTAAACTTTTTAAAAATACATCCATCATTTTTTCAATTGTAAAAATATCAGATATTTTATTTTCGGGAATAGAGACCCCATGTTTTGATAAAAACGAAGTCGATACTTTTGTAATGTCATCAAACCGTGTCTTATATTGAGGAATCGCATCATTAAATTCAACAATAGAAGATCGTAATAAATCTATACAAAAAATAAAAGATAATGCAATGAATACCATTACTATAATAATTGCAAAAAACTTTGGAACTTTTATTTTTTGAAATCCCTTTAATAATGCTAATCCAAAAAGGGCCAAAAAGATTGAAAAAGTAACGGGAATTAAAACTGCGCTCGCAAGTTTTATTCCTGCGATAACTATAACTAAAGATGCAATAGATATTAAAAGTTTAGTGATAAAAATTTCCTTACTATGAAGTGCCATATTTATTCCTTACATATTTTTATAAAATAAAAAAAACAGTATATAACAAAAAGATTATACAAGATAAGCCGTTTCCTTAAAAAGATCTAAAGTTTTATTTATTTCATAGTCTAAATCTTTCAAAAGATCTTCTTTAAATGTGCCGTTTTCCTTTAGCTCGTTTATTAGGATAGTTAAAATATCATCTTTTGAGTGTTTTCCATCTAAAAGGTTAAAAACTTTCTTTTGAAAATCATTAAAAATTATATATTCATTTCTAAAATTTGTAGCAAAATTTTGCTTTTCTAGTTGTATTTTTGCAAATTGTGAAACAAGAGGAGTTTGAGACAACGAATTTGAAAAATTTAAATCTCTAGTATAAAACTCAACAAATTCTTTTGAAAAATAATCTAAAATTTTCTTTTTTCTAATTATTGGGCAAAGGCTTTTTAACAAAATAGGTTTTGGCCAACTTTTTTCGAGTGTTTTAAAAAAATCGATTTCTTCTTTTTTATCAAATTCAAACTTTTTCCCAATAGGTGTTGTAAATTCTCCATAACTGTCTGTACCACCTGTATAGCAAAGGGGAGATGAGATATACAAATCATCTAAAATATCTAAATTAAGTTTTAAGCTTATTTTTTTAGAAGTAATTAAAACTCCGCGGGTAATTTTAGGCATAATATAATCGATGTGACTTTCTATCTTTTTTAAAATATTTTCTTTTAAATATTCATCTTTACTATTTTCTGAAAAAATATGAATAAAACTTGCATCGCTTAAATAATACAATTTAAATTTTTCAATATATGAACAAAACTCTTCTAGAGAAAAAGATTTATAGTCAGAATTTAATATTTCATTTATTAAAAAAGAGGTACTAAGCTTTCTAATTTCTGTAATTTCATTCTTCATTCCTTCTGCATAGGCAGATTGGCTATCTTGAAAACTTTCTTCCAATGAATCTAAATTATCTTTTACTTTTTTTATTCTTTCCTTTATGGAAGATGTTTTATCATCTGAATCAAGGAGAATCTTAATAAGTAAATCCCTAAAAATTGCCCCAGGGAAAGAATTAAAACTAATATAAGCTATACCATCTTCTTTTAAATATTTTTTAATAAGTTTTAAACTTGCATTTCTTGATTTCTCATCAACCCAAGAAAACACGCCGTGCATAATAATATAATCAAATGATTTTATTTTACTTTTAAAATGAGAAAAGTCATGCTCTAAAAGAGAAATATTTTGTAATCCAAGTTTCTCTATATTTTTATTTCCTGTTTCTGTTTGAGATTTTGATTTATCTACTCCGACAAAATAAGACTTTGGATATGAAATTGCCATTGAAATTAAATTATCTCCTGTGCCAGAGCCAAGCTCTAAAACTGTGGCATGGTTTGTTGGTGCTATATTTACCCCCAAAAGTTTTGTGATAACAGCCATTTTCTCTATGTGGCGTTCTTTTGACGGTTTACTTATAAAATGATATTTTTCGTAAGGCATGTTTTGTTGTTATTGTCCGATAAGAGTTTTTAAAAAATTTTTTGAATTTATTTCGATAAATTCTTTAACATCTTTCCAAGAAAAATCTTTTATCATAATTGGATCTAACTCATTTTCAGCATCATCAAAAAATAAAAGGCTTTTTAGAATATGAAGTTTATTAAATTTTACATGAGAGTATTTTTCATTTAGCACTGTTACAGTGTCTTCAATTTTAAATCCATTTTGTAATAAAAAATAAAGATCTACAAAATCTTTTTTTGTTCCACGTTGAGAAATAGCAATAAGTTTCATCGCAAAAATATCTTTTAATCCTGCAAGGTAAATATTATTTAGAATTTTTATTGTGTCATTAAGAAGCGGGTGTTTGTAAAAGAAAAACGATAATTTTATATTTTCTATAAATAAAATAAGAGTTCCATCATCTTGTTCTTTTATTTCTGCTGTTTTTTTTGTTATTTCATAAAGAGAATCTAATATTTTAGTTTGAGAAAATTTTGTTTGAGAGAAGAAATCAAAATCAATTGATTGTCTATGTCCAAGTTGAAGTGCTAGTGCGGTCCCGCCTGCTAGATAAAAATCTTTTATCCAATTAGTACCATCTATCTTCTCCAAAAGTGAGAGTTGTGCTTTTGGAAGAATGTTCCATGCTATATTGTGTTCCAAAATAATTACTCCAAAAATGATATGATTTTCGATTGAGACGTTTTTTCCCCTGCGTATTTATAAAATTTACAATTAAATCTTTCTCAAAATTATTTAGAAGCCACTTGAAATCTTCGACATCACCATAATTTAGAATGCGTTCTATTAGTATTACTTGATGAGTATTAAGAGATTCTTTATTTGAATCCCATAAAAGTTTTTCTATATTATTGGAAAGATTTTTCATAAACACACCTTGATAAAAATTTTAAGGAAAAATAACTATTTGGACAAGATAAGTTTTTACAAAA
>CAZHSB010000041.1:0-15962 GCA_964534945.1 uncultured Bdellovibrionales bacterium
ATTTCTGAATTTACGTTGCAGACTTTCAGCCTGCGGTTTGTGGTATTTTTTTGTACCTGGGGTATGTGCTCCTTTCAGGATCACTAACCCCGGGCTGGGTTGTATGGCGTTTTCAACGCGGGCGCATTAGCATGCCGAGTTCATTGGCTCGCCCCTTTGGGGCAAATAAAATTTATAGCGTTTATAATATAAATTAATATTAGTTCTATGGTAAAAATATAAATATTCCTAAATTTTACGTTAATAATATTTGTGATGTATTAAATAAAAAAATGAAAAATCCAAATTTTGAAATGAAATCAAAATCAATATTAACAATTTTTGGTAGGTGTTTTTTTTAACATAATTTTCACAATAAGATTGGTATTTCAATGAATGGTGGAGAGATGTTTTGAATTTATAATTTTATTATTTTTGAAATTTTCAATTTTTGGGTATGTGCCTCCATTTTTTTACCAAAAATTTTCATTGCCCTGAAAGGGCGATCCTAAAAATTTATGTGTGCTAAATGCACCTGCGTTGAAAACGCTATACAACCCAGCCCAGGGGTAAGCGCGAATGAAGTGAGCGTGTGCCCTGGGAACAAGAGAAGTGAGCGTGTGCCCTGGGTATCGATTAAATCTAGGGGAGTTTGTCAAAATTTTGGATATGCATAATGTGGGTAAACTTCAAACGTGTATCTAAAAAAGCTTCTTTCGAGTAAATAGAAAATAGGTTACTCTTTTTTAATAGAATTTATGTTTTGTTTTTAGGAGGAATATGTCCGTAGTTGTACGAAAATCACTGATAAGTGAAAGAGATAAGATAATATCTGTTGCAGATCAAGCGTTCGAAAAATCAAAAGATGCAAGCTTTGAGTTTAGATATCCAATGTTATTTAATGATAAGAGAATTCAAGAATATTATCTTGCCGAAGACAATGGAACAATTTTAGGGCTTCTTGGTGCATACAAAATAGACTTGGTTATAAATAAAATACATTTTACTGCATGGGGAATAGGAAAAGTTGCTTGTCTTCCTCAATATCGAGGACAAGGCGTGATGACGTTACTATTGAAACATGTCGTTGAAGAAATGAAAAAAGAAAAAATTGACTTAAGCTATCTATGGGGGGAACGTTTTAGATATGCAAACTTTGGTTGGGTAGAGGGCGGAGAAACACAAAAATTTTCTTTTTGGCAAAAAAAAATAATAAAACCAACATCAGATGATATAGTAAGAATAGTACGAGCATCAGATGCAGATTTGGTATATGAGCTTCTAAGAGAGAAAACTACTTATTTAGATTATTCAAAAGAAGATATAAAAGATGCATTAAGTGGTGCAAGAGTGCATGGATATAGATTAAATAATTCATTCGTTTTTTGGACATACAATAAAATTGACATAATGGAAGCTCTGGGAGATGCAAAAGATGTCTTAAAGCTAGCTTCTTTTTGCTTAGAAGAAAAGAAAAAAGAAGATCCAACGATAGAAACCGTTAGTATAGAATCTTCGGCAGGATCTAAAGAGTTGCAAGATGTTTTGGCAGATTACTGTTGGAAATCAAAAAAATTAAGTAGCGCAAATTTTAGAGTCATCACATTGGAAAATTTTTTAAAGAAATTTGCGCAAGCTGTAAGTTTTAAGCTTCCAAATGTTTCTGAATCGATATCTTTAGGAGATGAACAAACAGGAAAAGCGTTTACATTGCAATGTGAGGATAAAAAACTTACTATCAAAGAATGCAATCCTAGTCATGCCACGATGTTAAACGAGAAAGATTTATCAGAAGTTTTCGCGGGACAATTTCCATTAAATGCTTTTTTGAAAAATTTACCCCCTGAATCTATATTTAGAGCGATTTTACCGATGAAAGAACTTTTGCATATTAGTAAATTTTATTTATTATAAGGATTTTTAAATGATAGAAGAATTTAATGTTAATGATATTGCACATATCGTCATAGAACAGATCCCGTATTTAGAATCAGTTTCTTATAGTATTATGCTCCCAGGAGGATTGGTCGGAGATGACGAAAAAACGATTGGAGCTTCATTATTCTTGCCAGAAATCACATCAAGAGGAACGAAAAAATATTCTGCAAAAGAGTTAAATGATAAACTTGATGGATTAGGTGTTAACCACGGAGAGTCTGCATCTCTTGATTCTTTTATATATAAGGGAACATGCCTTAGTGAAAACATAAATGAAACCTTATCTTTGGTTCTTGATATGATTTATGAGCCTTCCTTTCCAGAAGATGAAGTAGATAATATTAGAGATTTATGTTTGCAAGACTTATTATCGAACGAAGATAATCCTGCAAAACTTGTAATAAAAAAACTTATAAATAAATATCATAAGTCTCCTTTTAATAGAGATGCTGATGGAGAAAAGGAAGGAATAGAAAATACAACGTTAAAAGACATAAAAGATCTTTATGAGAAATATTATTCTTCAAAAATTTTAATAGTGTTAGCTGGAAATATTTCTGATGATGCTATTTTGTTTTTAAAAGATTATTTCAAAAACAAAAAGGTAGCCAATAATTTAAAACCTTTTGAATATTCAAATATTCATAAACCACAGTATCTTCACATCGATTATGATAGCGAACAAACTCAAATTGCTTTGGCATATAATGGACCACTTATGACGTCTCCCGATTATTATACGGCGCTATTAGCTTCTGAGATTTTATCTGGTGGAATGTTTGGACGTCTTTTTATAGAGGTTAGAGAAAAAAGAGGGCTTGTTTATGCTATTTATAGTCAGTTTTCTGCTAATAAATATTCTGGAGAATCAATATTGTATACGGGAACAACACCCAAAAATGCGAAAGAAACGTTGCAAGTCTCTTTAGATACGATTTCTTCTTTAGGTGAAAATTTATCAGAAGAAGAGCTTATTAGAGCAAAAAATAATTTAAAATCTGGAATTTTAATAAGAGGCGAAACGTCTTTGGCTCGATCGTCAAATATCGCATTTGATATGTGGCAACTTGGATATAATAGAGAAAAGGAATTTATTATTGATTCTATAGATAAAGTAACAAGTGACGATATTAAAAATTATTTACAAAAGTATCCATATAAAAATTATACAATAGTAAGCTTAGGGAAAAAAGAAATTAAGGGAGTTATAGATTAATATGATAGAATTTTTACATCAAAAATTATCTTCGGGCCTAAATGTTATTATGGAATACAATCCAGATTGTGCTTCTTGTGCTACAGGCTATTTTGTAAAAGCAGGATCTAGGAATGAGACTCCAAACATAAATGGGATATCTCATTTTTTAGAGCATATGTCTTTTAAGGGAACAAAAAACAGGACTGCAATAGATGTTAATTTTGATATGGGAAAGCTTGGAGCTAAAGCGAATGCTTTTACATCAGAAGAGTTCACGGTCTATTATGGGGCTATCTTGGGAGAAAATTTAATTGCTTTTTTAGATATCTTAACAGATATGCAAAAACCTCTTTTTGATAAAAAAGAATTTGATCTAGAAAAACAAGTTGTTTTAGAAGAGATAGCGCGTTACAAAGATAGACCGCAATTTGATCTTTTTGATATAGCATATCAAGATTTTTTTAAAGGACATCCCATCGGAATTTCTGTTTTAGGGACAACAGAATCAGTATCTGGTATAGAAGTGGAGGATATGAGAGCATATCATGATTCATTATATGCAGCTAATAATGAAGTTTTGGCGATTGCAGGGAATTTTAATAAAAATGAAGTATTAAGATTTTTAGAAACACTTGATGAGAGATTAAATCCACAAAAAGAAATTAGTCATCCTAAAAAAGATTTCATTCCGATGAAAAAAGCAAAAATTTTAAAGAAAGAAAATTTATTCCAAGTGCATGAATTGTTCTTAATAAATGGAGTATCTATTTATAATGATGACAGATATGAGTTAAGCGTTTTGGCTAATATAATAGGGGATTCTATCGGTTCAAAGCTTTATTGGGAACTTGTTCATACAGGAATTTGTGATGGGGTGTACGCTGATAGTGAAGAAAGATTAGATGGAGGAATTTTTGCTTTTTATGCTTCTACAACATCAGAAAATAAAGAAAAAGTAAGAGATGTTTTATTAAAGCATATAAATTCTCTTATGGATTTTTCAGAAGAAGATTTAGAGCGTGCAAAAACAAAGATGATTTCTAAAATTACATTTTCTGCAGAAACTCCTCTTTCAAGATTAACTTCTCTTGGAATTTATTATCATTTTTTTAAGGAGCAACACTTGCCACATGTAATAAATCAAAGAATAAGAAAAATAACGAAAGAAGACATTGCAAGGGTAGTTTCTAAACTTGATTTAAAAAATATAGGTGAGTATATTTTATTAAATAAATAAAAATTACATATATCCTAAACTCTCTAACTGTTTTACTTCTTTTTCATTAAATTTGATTTTGGATTCGCTATTTTTTAAATTGCTTTCTTTTTTATCAAAATTATCAATTGCAATTTTTAATTTGCTTATGATTGTTTGTTTGCTTTCATCATTTATTAGATTATTTAATTCATCTTTATCGGTATCAAGGTCATAAAATTCATATGTCTTTTTATCGCGATCAAAAATTAATTTGTTATTTTTATTTACAACAGAAACCTTATTTGCATCTTTGATATGTTTACTAGAAGAAAAAGTAACTTCAGAAAAAAGGTTTCTAGTTGGGATTTCTTCTCTTAATAAGGAAACACCTTGTAAGTTTGTATTTTCAATTTTTAGGAAGTCTAAGATCGTTGGCAAAATATCAATTTGAGAAATATTTGTACTTACTTGTCTTGGTTTTATGTTTTTTCCACTAATTATTAAAGGAACGTTGATAAGTTCGTTATATAAAGTTTTCGTGTGTCCTATCCAACCTCTTTCTGCTAATTCTTCTCCGTGATCTGCAACAAAAATTATTAAAGTATCATCTAAAATATTTTTTTCTTTTAAATAATTATAAAGTCGCATTAATGCCCTATCAGTGTAGGTTATTTCCTCATGATAAAGGTTTCTTAAATGTTTCTTATCATTATCATTAAGCGGTAAAGTCCTTAACTTTTTAATATCAAGTCCCGAAGAAATTTTTCCTTTATAATTTTTGTCAGTATATTCTATGCTTTTATGATCTTGATAATTATAATGAGGATCAAAATAATGTGCGAACATTAAAAACGGTTTTTCCTTATTTCGAGATCCTAATTTTTTTATCACTTCATCTGTTACGGTATTTGCTACAATATTTGCATGAGGGTTTCTCATATTTACATTTTTTACAGACTCAAAATTTTTTAATATATTTGATTTTTCATCAAGTATCGTATGTGAAATAACAGCAAGCGGTTGATAATCTTTTAAATAATTAGGTAATGTTTTTATTTCATTTGGCATCACACCAGTTAATGATCCAACACCATGCTCTGACGGATAATATCCAGAAATTATTGAAGAAATCGTAGGCTTTGTCCACGAAGAAGTCGTAAAAACCTTTTTAAATATCATGCCATTTTGAGCTAGATTATTTATAAAATTTGTTTCTATACTTACATCTTTATTATAAATGGGTATGTGTTTGGCAGAAAGAGTGTCAACGACAATAAGTAGTACATTTTGCTTTTTGTCACGTTTATAAGTATAAAAAAAAGCAAGAGAAACAATAAATAATACAACGAAGATTTTTAAAAAATTTTTATTCATTTTACACATAAATTAAATAGGTTACTTTTCATTTCGGCAAAAAATGATATATTAAATTCATAAAAAAGTGAAGTGTCTGGTTTTTCTTTAAATATTAGTATATTTACAAAAAGGATTTTTTAAAATGAATGGTCTAGTCGGTAGTTATTTTACCCCGAGAAATGTCATTGATTTTTTATTGGTGACATGTCTTATATACAGGATCTTGCTACTTATTAAGGGGACAAGAGCCGCGGCGATGCTTACAGGATTATTTATAATATCCATATGTTACTTTATAGCGAGCCAATTTCAGTTAAACACACTTTCTTGGATGTTATATCAATTTTTAAGCTCAATAATAATTATCCTAATCGTAATTTTCCAAGATGATATAAGGAGGGGGCTTACTAAAGTTGGGCTTGGGTCAATTTTTAAACGCCAAAAAGAGTTTTCGATGGACAAAACGATTGATGATTTGACTTTAGTAGCTACAAAGTTGGCAAAAGATAAAGTGGGGGCATTGATTGTCATACAAAGAAAAATTGGGCTTGAAGATTTTATTGAAGAAGCGGTTTTATTAGATGCTTTAGTGAATAGAAAATTAATTTTAGCAATTTTTGATAAAAATTGTGCACTTCATGATGGAGCATTGATTATCGAGGGAGATAGAATAAAGGCAGCAGGTTGTGTGCTTCCTTTAAGTTATAATCCAGATCTTGATCCTAATTTAGGTACACGTCATAGAGCGTCGCTTGGAATTTCTGAAAAAAGTGATGCTGTAGTAATTGTTGTCTCAGAAGAAACAGGAGGCATTTCACTTTGTAGAGATGGAAAACTTAATAGGAATTTAGATTCCACAATGCTTAGAGAGTCTTTGCAACGTTTTTTGTTAGTTCAAAACACTAAGACGGAGGAAAAATGAAAAATCTTGGAACATTAATAATTTCCGTTATAATCGCAATTTTCTTAACGATAATCGTTAATGACAAATCTGGTTTATCTAGTATTAATTTGAATGTCCCAATTGTGACTTCAAATCTTCCAAAAGATAAAATAGTTATTTTATCATCAAAATCACAAGTTCAAGTGACGATTAAAGGTCAATCGTATTTACTTTCTGATGTAATAGCTAAAAAGGGCGTGAATCTTGATGTGAAATTTCCAGACAATGTTACTACAACGTATACCGCGAAGATTGCACAAAATGATTTTAAGTTTCCTGCAGGTGTTGAGGTTTTAAATATTGACCCACCAGAGGTAACTTTTTCGTTAGATAAAGTGATTTCAAAAGATTTACCTGTCGTTGTTCCAAGAATTGGTGCAATAGATGAAATGTATAAATTGACTAGTTTCCAAGTAGATCCAGAATTTGTGAAAGTCACGGGATCTGAGATTGAATTAAAGGGGATTAAAAGAATACAAACAGAGCCGATTGATTTAAGGAGTGTTACGGAAGATGTAGTAATTGAGACCAAACTTCGTTCAACGGGGCAGTTTACAACGCCGGAAAAAGAAAGCGTAAAAGTGGCTATAGCTGTAAAAACAATTCAAGGCGATAAAGAATTTAAAGGACTTAATATAGATATAAGAAATAAAATTACAACACCATATGATTTTGATTTTAAAATAGTTGATGTCTTAGTGAGAGGAGCCAAAAAAGATGTTGAAAAGCTTACAATAGAGAATATTAAACCGTATATTGAAATTGATGAAGATGCATCAGCAAATAAAAAGGCTCTAGTTCATGTGGAGTTGCCAGAGGGGATTTCTTTAATTAGTGTAAATCCTAAAAATATTTTACTAAGAGAGAAACAGATTATAAAAAATTCGAAAAATTAAATTGTTTGGAGGTAGTTATGGGAAAATTATTTGGATTAACTGGAATAAGAGGAATCGCGGGAAAATATCCATTGGAGCCTTATTCTATCGTTAAGTTGGGCATGGTCTTAACTAAAGTATTTTCTAATAATAATGAAAATAAAATAAAAGTGCTTATTGGGCGAGATACAAGAGTTTCTGGATACATGATTGCAAATGCATTAACTTCTGGCTTGCTTGCAACAGGAAGTGATGTAATTTTAGTTGGAGTGGTCCCCACGCCTGCAGTTGCTTATTTTCAAGATGATATGAGGGCAGATATCGGAATTGCAATTACGGCCTCTCATAATCCATATCAAGATAATGGTATAAAAATTTTTCTTCCTCATGGAAATAGGGTCTCAGATGAGATGCAGAAAAAAATAGAAGAATTGATGGAAGAACCTGTAGAGATTGAAATAAATAAGGAAATAGGAAAAGTTATAAAAATAGAAGATGCTTCTGGAAGATATGTTAATCATTTGAAAAGTTTTTTTGAGCAAGATTTAACATTAAAAGGATTAAAAATAGGTCTTGATTTAGCTAATGGTTCTGCTTCTTTTATCGGTGAGAAATTATTATTAGAGCTTGGAGCAGAAGTGGAAACGAGAGGAAATAAGCCAAATGGAAAAAATATAAATGCTGGGTTTGGAAGTGTATATCCAGAAGTTTTATCAAAACTTGTCATTGATAATCATCTTGATTTAGGAATTGCATTAGATGGTGATGGAGACAGAATCGTTTTGGTTGATGAAGATGGTGAAATTTTAGATGGTGATGAAATTTTAGCAATTTTGGCAAAGTATTTAAGTAATCAAGGAAAGCTAAAAAATAATGCGATAGTGGCTACAATTATGTCTAATATGGGATTAGATTTATTGCTAAAAAATTACGATATTGCAGTGAAGCGTTCGAGGGTAGGAGAAATTCATGTTTTAGAAGAAATGCAAAAATATGATTTGTCACTTGGAGGGGAGCAATCTGGTCATATTATTATTAGAGAATGTGGACAATCTGGAGATGGGCTTTGTGTTGCGTTAAAAATTTTGGAAATCATAATAAAAGAGGAAAAATCTTTAAAGGAATTAAGAAGTGAATATAAAAGTTTTCCTCAAAGATTGAAAAGCTTTACAGTGCTTATGAAGCCTGAGCTCGAAACGATAGAGGGGTATTCTGCATTAAAATCAAAAATTTTAGATGAGTTTAAAGATAATGGAAGAATTTTAATTAGGTATTCAGAGACTGAGAATAAAATAAGAATTATGGTTGAACATAAAGATGAAAAAATATGCGAAGAAAAAGTAGAAGAATTAAGTAAATTTTTTGAGGAAAAGATAGGTGCGTAGTAAGGAGCTTATCATTAAATCGGAAAATGAGCTTAAAATTTTTGCAAAAGAATTTTCTTCATCTTTAAATCCGTCTTCAATCATATCTTTATGTGGTGAGCTCGGCGCGGGAAAAACGACATTTGTAAGGTTTTTGGTCGAGGCTTTTGGAATATCACAAAGGGTATCTTCTCCTTCATATGTTTTAGAGAATATTTATAAGGGGGATAATTTTTCTATTTCTCATTGGGATCTTTATAGATTGAATTCTTGTCCTGAAGATTTTTTTGAAGAAGATTTTCAAAATGAAATAGTTCTTGTAGAATGGGCTGATAAGTTTCCCGAATTAATAAAGCTTTCTGACTATGTACTTAATTTTGAAATTATTGATGAAGAGAAAAGGAGAATTATCGTGAGTACTAAAGGGGGAAAGTAGTTTTTGGAAAATATTACTATGAAAAAATATGATATTTGTGGAATTGGTAATGCGATAGTAGATATCGCAATAAGTGTGACTTTTGAAGAGATAAAAGAGCTTGGATTTATAGCTGGAAATACATGTCTTATTAATCTAGATGAAAAGAAAAAACTTGATATTTTGGCAGAGAAGAAGAGCTTAACTATTTCAAGTGGAGGATCTATAGCGAATTCTATTTATACAGTTTCTGCATTAGGAGAGAAAGCATCTTTTGTTGGAACACTTGGAAAGGATAGGGCAGGACAAGGCTTCTATAAAGATTTTTTGAATTTAGACATTGATATGTCGAAAGATATTTTTAAAAAAAATTTCATTACGGGCACATGTTATGCTCTTATTACTCCTGATGCAGAAAGAACAATGTTAGTTTTTATTGGGGACTGTTCAGAGATTATTTTAAATGATGGCGAAAAAGATTTAATTAAAAATTCGAAAACTCTTTTACTGGAGATGTATCCAATTTCAAATGAGACGGCATATAGTTCATTAAGAGAAGCTACAAAAATTGCAAAATCCGAAAAAAATAAAATAATGATGAGCTTTTCTGAAAAATGGGTTTTAGAATCTTGTCTTGAGAGAGTAAAGGGATTTGTAGATGATGCAGACGTAATTTTTGCTAATCATCACGAAGCACAAATTTTTTCAAATACATCAGATAATGATTCAATGCTTGAATATTTTAAAACTAGAAAAGATGATAAACAGTATATTATTACGCTTGGTAGTGAGGGAGTAGTAATGATAGAAAATGGGAAAACTATTTTTGTAGATAGTTATAAATGTGATCCTATAGATTTAACAGGTGCGGGGGACATGTTTTTGGCTTCATATTTTCATGGAATAAATATTGGACTTTCTAAAGAAGAATCTTTAAAGAGGGCTTGTTTTATGTCAAGTAAAGTTATATGTCAAGTTGGTGCAAGGCTTCAAGAAGATATTTTATCTTTGTGGAATTCGTTTGATAATCTTTAATAATTTTAACTTGAAAAGTGGATAAAAAAATAGCCATTAAATATTAATGGCTATTTTTCTATTGTTTTCTATTGTTTAATTGTCTAGTTTGTCGGAGTCCATTTAACGGCAACATTATTATCTATTGCCTCTTTGATTTCACTTTTTGTAGCCACATCAGGAGCAATTGCCATAATAAAATTATAATTTGATGATTCTCTTATGCTAGCATAAAAATTTGTTTGCAATTCATCATTTCCACCGCTTAGAACTCCAAGTAATGATTTATTATAAACTATTGGACCTCCTGAGTCTCCTCCTCTTGCAAATCCAGACAATCCAATAGCTGTAAGCATATTATCTGTCATGCCAGCAAATGTTACATATGCCGCCTTTGGGTAATCAGTGCTTATATTGTCATTTTCGTCTTTTCCAAATCCAAAAATTGTTAATGTTTCTCCTGCATATACATCTTGAGTAAAGTTTAAAGGAAGTGGAGAAAAGTTTGCAGCATCTGTAAATTCTGTTGAAACTTTTAATATAGCGATATCATAAGGGCCTACTACATCTTTTTGATATAATCCATTATAAAATCCTTCTTGTGCTTCCATTGAGGCATTTCTATGATTTACTATTATTCGATTAAATCCGACAAGACAATGAGCTGCTGTTATTACGGAAGTCCTTGTTATAATGCTTCCAGAACAAACATATGATGTGCCATCTGCTTTATACATTTCTAATAAGACGACTGGATTTTCTTTTGATTCGCAAGTTTCCCCGCTAGCGATTTTTAAAGCGCTACACGCGCCGACATCATCGCTTCCATCTCCGCCGCAAGAAGCAAGTGTTAGTATCAAAAAGATAGTTGTTATTTTAAAGAATAGTTTCATATTAGGCCTTCATAATAAAAATATGCTTTGTTATAAAGAAATTAAAAGCATAAAAGTTAAAATAAAAAATAAATCTCACTAATTATTTAGTCGAAAATATTTTTAAAAAGTGACGTAAATATAAAAAAATAGGGAAAAACTTTATAAAATTTTCCCCTTAAATGTTTAAACCTTTATCAAGAAAATCCATAACTATAATCTTCATCATCGGAAGTAAAAATTTTTGTCTTTCTGCCATTTTTATTGACAGGAACTAATTTTTTGACAAATTTTTTATTCCTAAATTCGATTTCATTTTCAGAGCCTAATGCGATATATATATCGTTTACTCCTGTATGAATATCTTCTCCAGTTTCATTGTCAATGATGACAATCACTTCTTTTGGAACATGAATAATTGAAAAAATATCTTTTTTCCAATATTTTCCACTTTCTTTTGTCGATTCTTCATAAGCGTCCAAAAAATCTTGTTTGCTAATGATCTCGTAATTTCCTTTCTTGTAAATAATGACTTCTTCCTTATGTTCTGAAAAAAGTTTTTGGTATCCAGAAGACGAAGTTCTTTCAAAAACTTTTACAGTTGAATTATCCCAATATCCTTTTGGTATACCAAAAAAATATTTTGCATTGGATTCGTCTTCGACTGTAATTAAGAGTCTAATTCTTGGAGAACCATGCTTTTTGAAAAACAAACAAAGATAGCAATTCTCATAAATTAAATTTTTGTTGTAATTCATGGTAAACAAAAATTCTTCTGGAATTTTTGTTACATAAAGGTCTGTGCCATTTACAGCTTTATGAAAATAAAATTCCATAAGTTGTATTTTGTTCAAGCGATCACGAATATCAACAGAAAAATGCATTCCTTCCTTTCTATATTTCGTAATCCACAATCGCCTAGTACTTTTTAATAAATGCTCTGCGACACTGCTTGTTTTCCTCATGATGTATTCCTTTCACGATGTTTTTGCAGTTAAGTGTTAATTGGTCATATTGAAACGAAACTTCTACCCATAGAAAACCTATCTTGCTTTTATAATATAGCAATTTGTATTTTTATCAATGAAGGTGCATGATGTTTATAGTCATTATTCAAACTTGACATAGATTTCTTAGTATCTTATTGAAACAACGTTAATATTTTTCTTTTGTTTATTAAAAGTAAGGTATTTTTTAGTGTATTTGCTATTTTTTATTATGCAATTTATGATAAACTAAACAATGAATTTTATCTGAAAATTTTGAAGTTTTTATAATAAATAAGGGATTTTTATGAATACATGTTTCGATCCATATGAAAAAAAATCAATTTTAATCGTAGATGACGAAGAAAGCATTAGAAAAACCTTACAAGGTATTTTTGAAGATGCGGGTTTCCAAGTTTTTTTGGCGCAGGATGGCGAAAGAGCAATAAAATATGTAGATGAAATATCTCCAGATTTGGTATTTTTGGATATTTGGATGCCAGGAATGGACGGTTTAGAAGTTTTAGAAATTTTTAAAAACAAAAAAAAGAATTTTCCAGTAATAATGATAAGTGGCCATGCAACAATTGCGACTGCGGTTAAAGCCACACAAGAGGGGGCTTTTGATTTTATTGAAAAGCCACTTGATCTTGATTTGATATTAAGCACTGTAAGTAGAGCATTAAAATTAAAAGAAGAGAAAAATTTAGTTAGTAATTTTGATAATGGAAAAATAAATAATGTTGCTTTTCAAAATAGCGATATGAGAGGCAAGAAGATTCCGCAAAAAACTTTAAAGGCGAGTGCTGTATTATATGGTCAAGGATTACATTCTGGCGGAAAAAGTGGAATAATTTTAGAGCCACTTCCTGAAAATTCTGGAATTCATTTTGAGGGTATAGCGGAAAAAACTATAATACCTGCTCATATTGATTTTGTAACATCAACGGGGTTTGCGACAACATTAAAAGAGGGTGATAAACAGGTTGCTACCATTGAACATATTATGTCATGTCTTTCTGCTTATAGGATTTCAAATCTTTTAATAAAGTGCAATGGTGAAGTCCCTGTGATGGATGGGTCGTCAAAAGATTTTTGTGATCTTATTGAGCGTACTGGGTTAATTGAGCAAAGTGGTGATTGGTTTGAAATTAAAATTAGCGAAACTATAAAGTTAGAAGATGGGCAAAAATCAATAATGATCGAACCTGCTGATGAGCCAACAATTAAATATATATTAGAATATCCTGAACCGCTTGGAAAGCAAGAAGTAGAATTTCCTATGAATGATATAAAAGTTTATAAAGAACAAATTGCAGTGGCTAGAACATTTGGATTCGTAAAAGACATCAATATGCTTCAAGATAGGGGATTGGCGCAAGGTGGAAGATTTAATAATTTTGTTTTATATGATGCTACGGGGCCAATCAATTCTAAATTATATTTTAAAGATGAGGCTGCACGCCATAAGGTTTTAGATGCTATGGGAGATTTATATTTACTTGGACGTCCGATTTGTGGAAAGATTACTGCTAAAATGACGGGTCATACTGATAATATAAAATTATTAAAAATGTTAAGAGAAAAATTAAGATAGGAAAGGTAATGATGTATAGATTATTTTCACCTAATTTAGCTATAGATTTGGGAACTGCTAATACTCTTTTTTATGAGTGTGGAACAGGAGTTGTCTTAAATGAACCATCGATGGTTGCTTTGTCTTATTTTGAGGGAAAGCAAGAAATAGTTGCGATTGGTGCGGAAGCAAAACAAATGTTGGGTCGTACTCCTGAGGGGGTTAGTGTGATTCGTCCGATAAGAACGGGAGTGATAGCAGATTTTGATGTCGCGAGTAAGATGATAAAATATTTTTTATCTTCTGTTAGAAAAAAATCGCCATCTCTTGTCCGTCCATCTCATGTCATTGTGGGCGTGCCAAGTGGAATTACGGAAGTCGAAAAAAGAGCGATAAAAGATGCTTTAGAGGGAGAGGCAAGAGATATAAAATTGATTGATGAGGCGATGGCTGCGGCTATTGGTTGTGAACTTCCTGTAACGGAAGCGACGGCTTCAATGATTGTTGATATTGGTGGTGGAACTACTGATATTGCTGTTATTAGTTTGTCGGATATTGTTTATTCTAGCTCAATTAGGCAAGGTGGAGATGCTATGGATGAGGCTATAATAAATTATATTAGAAGAAAGCATAGAATGTTAATTGGGGAATCCACGGCAGAGCTTATAAAGATGACGATTGGTTCAGCGCATAAAGATTATGATAATCAGCAAGTAGAGGTTAGGGGAAGAGATTTGTCTACAGGAGTTCCAGGCACAATTATTATAAGTGGAGTTGAAATTAGAGAAGCAATCTTTGAAGTTGTATCAGGAATTATAGAAGCAATAAAACAGGTTTTAGAAAATACTCCTCCTGAGCTTTCGGGAGATATTTTATCTTCAGGAATTTCTTTAGCAGGTGGTGGATCTCTAATAAGAGGGCTTGATAAAAGAATTACAGAGATTTTAGATATTAAAGCAAATATTGCTGCAGATCCGCTTTCAATGGTGGTAGCTGGCATTGGTAGGTGTTTAGAAGAGCCAAAAGTTTTTAAAGAAGTATTTTTATAAATTTCTTCTTGTATTTTTTATTAATCTAAAAAAATTTTTTTAGCATTATAGATTGCCCAAGCAGAAAGAGAATGTGAATCACAAAGAGTGCCAGATGAAATTTTTTTGTTAATTTCTTTTGCTGTCGCTAGTTTTATATTGAGATTTTCTAAGCCTCCATTGATTTTTGAATTTTCTGGAAGATTTATATAGATAAAATTTGGAGCATTAGTGGTTGTTGAAGAATTTTCAAATATCCTTCCTAACGTTTTTGCTTTTATAGAATTAAAATCAATGTTTGAGCAAACTTCTTCACTAAATTCTCTAAAAATTTCTTTTCCAACAAATCCGATGCCATTTATGTATATAGATTTTGAAGTTTCACTTTTTTCTGGAAATCCTCTAGGAAATCCTTCTAAAAAATCTCCTTTTCCGATTCTGAATTCATTTGTTAAAACAAACTTTGATCCAATCTTTACGACATAAATAACTCCAAATGATTCTAAAGAATTGTCGTTTATCCTAAGTGGATAAACAAAAGTTTTTCCATTTGGAAGCATTACTTCAAATGGGATATCTGCATAAAAAGTTTTATTCCAAATAATTGTTCCAGAAATTCCTATAATGATTGGTCCTGATGGATAAGATCGTTCTCCCCAATAAAAAGAATTTTTTTCTAATGTGTGTAATCCGTTGAGAGAAAGATAGGTATTTATTTGTTTTTCAAGTTCATGTGTCTGAATTGGTGCGAGTGATTGTTTATTATATTTTAACCAGTCTAAAAATGGTAATTTAAAGCTTGTATCTTCGTCAACAATTGTTTTATTAGAAGTTTCTTCTAAAATTTGTTCCATAATGATTTTAATAGTATAAATAAAATAGTATAAACAATGATTTTTAAAATTTTAACGAAGAATTTGTCTTGTTTTCTTATTTATATGCTTCTTATTTATATGCTTCTTTTTTTTGGAAGGCACCTCCTTTTTGGCATTACCCCTAGGTTTCTTTTTTTTGGAAGGCACCTCCTTTTTGGCATATCAAAAATCTTCGTTGCCCTGAAAGGGCAAGCTACTGAAATATAGTGTGCTAATGCACCTGCGTTGAAAACGCTATACAACCCAGCCTAGGGGTAAGCGCGAATGAAATGAGCGTGTACCCCTAGGTAACCGAATTCCACACCCCAACCGCAGGCTGAAAGTCTGCAACAATATAAAATCCGA
>CAZHSB010000042.1:0-8924 GCA_964534945.1 uncultured Bdellovibrionales bacterium
CTACAATAATGAATGTTAAGAAGAATACAAAAGTTGTTTCATATAATTGGATTGCGCTTCGTAGTAATTAATTGTTGTTTGCTTTAGATTAGTGTTTTATTAAACCTAGTCTAAGGCAAAATTATTTTTATTATGAATCTAACATCGCAAGCACCTGGCTTGTCGCCACAATTGCAGAAGTTTCAGCTTTTAAAATTGAATTTCCAAGAGAAATTGGAACGGCCGTTTCTCTTAAAACTTTATATTCATTGCTTGAAAAATCACCTTCTGGACCAATAAAAATAAAAATATTATTTGATGAAAACGTTAAGTCCTTTATCCTTTTTCGTTCATTTTCTAAAGACCCATATAAAATTAAATGATCACTATAGTTTCTATCAATAAACAATAATGTTTCATTAATAGATTTAAAAATATTACAATTTGGAATAAAGATTTGTTTTGATTGCCTAGCCGCACCTTCAATTATCGCTTGTAATCTGTCCTTCTTTTTTTCAACTTCTGATAATTTAAAAGGTGTATGTTCTGATCCCCAAAAGATTATATTTTTAACCCCAAGCTCTGTAAGTTTTTCTGCTACTAGTTCATTTTGAGGTTGTTTACAAATTGCAAAACAGACAGTAATTTGATATTTATTCTCTTTTCTAGTAATAGATTCGATAGATAAAATATCACAAATTAAATTATTCTTACTTTCTACAATCTTTCCAATAAATATTCTTTCACTGTTTGCAATAATTTTTATAAATTCTCCATTCTTTATTCTTAGAACATTTTTTAAGTGATGAGTGTTTTTTTGAGAAACGGTAATTTTCTCTCCAACTTTAGGTAAATTTTCAAAATTTTCAAATATTTGTGTTTTTATTTTCATATTTAAAATGTAAACTACATAAAAGCAAAATGTATGAAAATTATATCATAAAAAGGAAAGAAAATGCATCCATTACTTTTTTCTATAGGACCTATAAAAATTTATAGTTACGGTGTTATGCTGTTTCTGGCTTTTATAGTTGCTCTTCATATTGCAAAAAAATTGGCGTGCTCTAATGGAATTGATCCAAAACAATATGAAGATATTGCTATTTGTGGGTTAATTGTTGGATTGCTAGGAGCCAAGTTTTTTTATTTATTGACAAGAGTAAATGAAATTTTTAAAGATCCACAGATAATTTCTAGTTATATAACAAGTGGTTTTGTTTTTTATGGCGCGCCTCTTGCAGTTATTCCATACCTAATATTGGCAAAGAAAAAATATAATTTTTCTGTTTTAAAATATTTAGATATTTTTATGGTAGTACTTCCTCTTGGACATGCCATAGGAAGGATAGGGTGCTTTTTAGCTGGTTGTTGCTATGGTAAGCCGACAACTTTGCCTTGGGGGATTATACTCAATTCTGATATGCAACCTCCATATCTTCATAATGTTCATCTTCATCCTGTGCAATTATATGAATCGTTTTTACTTTTTTTACTTTTTTTGTTCTTATATAAAACATATAAAAAGAAATCTTTTATAGGAGAAACTTTTTCTTTATATTTCATCATATATTCGGTGATTCGATTTATTATGGAATATTTTAGAGGAGATGATATAAGGGGATTTATCATTGAGAATATAATATCTACAAGCCAATTCATATCGATTCTTACATTTTTAATGGGAGTTTGTTGCTTTATCTATTTTAGGGGTAATTATGGAAAATTTAATGAAAAAAATTAAAAGTGAAATTTTATTTTTAAGCATTTTAATATTATTATCTCCCGCTTCTTTAGTGGCAGATCAATTGGCGTCATATAATAACAAAAGTCCTTTTCCGGATGTAATATTTTCAGAAATTCAAAAACAAATAGAAAATAGAAATTCAAAAAAAGAAGAAACTGGTAATGAAGATGATGCAGAGGAAAAAGATGGAGATAGACAAAAATTATTAAAAATCTTACATGATACAGGGGAAACTTTACGCAAGGATTTTAAATCAATCGTTTATAAAATGGAAAATGATTTATCTATCGCGTTAGCATTTTTTGATGTTAATGTTGGGAAATATTTTAAGCCAACTAAAAAAGGTGTCTTTGTCGATTTTAAGAGAGATAGGCTAGAGCTTTACGTTAAAACAACAAATGGAAATTATAAGAGTCAAAATGTTATATTTCCATATCAAAAACGAAAAATAAAAACTGGATTTTTGCAAGTAGATGATGCGGGAGGTTTTTTCTTTTTTGTTCCAGATTTCGGGGAAGAAGAAGTCCAATCTGTCGTAATGTGTCCACGTATTTTGCAAAGAAGTAAAGGAGAAAATACAAGCAAAGTTTTAGCAAATAACAATTGGCAATTAAGTGATGTCTTGGGGCGAACTTATTCTAAAGCTTCAATAGTAGTTAATGAAATAGATAATGTAAAAATTTCTGCGCTAACAGACTATAGTAATGATTGTCATTTGGATAGAGTTTATGATGAGAAGATCGGAAAATTAACTTCTGTTAAAGCAGAATATGAACCAATTCAAATTGATAGATACGAAAGATTTACAACAAAACCATTTAAGTTTCCATTAGTTTTTTCTTTATTATCACAGGTTTCTTATGAAAAAGATAAGACCAAAAAAATAGCACAAAAAAGAATTGTTTATGAAGTAAGGGATTTTTATTTGAAGGATGAGTTCAAGTTTAAAAATAGTACACTTGTTGCCAAGGGACCTTGTTATGCAATCGTTATGGGGAATTATGGTTTAAAACAAATTGAAAATTAAATTTGTTTTAACAATGTGTAATAATTTAAGACAAATAGGATTTTAAACAAGTATTCTATATGACTTTAAAAGTAGAGAAGACTAGTATAAACTATTAAGAGTCTTGTTTTTAATGTAAGGGAAAAATAGTAATGGATATTAAAGAATTAAAAGAGCTGATAGATTTTTTAAAAGAAAATGGTGTAGCAGAATTTGAGTCTAATGAAAATGGAAGACAAATAAAGTTATCTTTAATGACAGGAAAAGCTAATTATCAATTAGAAAATGAGAGAAAAAATTTTATTGATCAGCCTATTATGGTTGATGATTCAAGGAAAGAAGATAAAACTTTAGAGAAAGAAGAGGGGTTCTTTGTAAAATCTCCAATAGTTGGAACCTTCTATTCAAAATCATCTCCTGAATCTCCCGCTTTTGTTAAGGTTGGAGAGAAAGTTAGTAGGGGACAAATCCTTTGTATCATTGAAGCGATGAAAGTAATGAATGAAATAGAATCTCCTGTTGATGGAGTAATAGAAGAAATTTGTGTTCGTGATGCAGAAATTGTTGAGTTTGATGAGGTGATATTTAAAATAAAAGAAAATTAATCATGCCAATTAAAAAAGTTTTAATAGCAAATAGGGGAGAAATTGCAGTAAGAATCATTCGGGCCTGCCATGAGCTTGGATTAAAAACAGTCGCAATCTATTCTACAGCAGATGCGCAGGCGCTTCATACAAAATTAGCGGGAGAGAGCGTCTGTATAGGAGGTCCAAAGCCTCTTGAAAGTTATCTTAATATTCCTAACATTATTGCAGTTGCAGAGGCGACAAAGGCGGATGCTATTCACCCTGGTTATGGATTTTTAAGTGAAAATGCAGAGTTCGCTGAGATTTGTGGAAGTTGCGGTTTTACTTTTATTGGCCCTGCTGTAAGACATATACGTCTTATGGGAGATAAGGCAAAAGCTAGAAGAATGGCTGAAAAAGCTGGAATCCTAACAATCCCTGGAAATAGTAGAGGCTTTTTAGACGCGCATGAAGCACTGGCTGTAGCAAAAGAAATTCAATTTCCAGTTTTACTAAAAGCATGTGCAGGTGGTGGTGGAAGAGGTATGAAAGTCGTAGAAGATGAAGAACACTTTTTACAGTCATTTAATACTGCTACAAATGAAGTAAAAAATGCTTTTGGAAATGGTACGTTATTAGTTGAAAAATATTTAGATAAAGTAAGACATATTGAAGTACAGGTTTTAGGAGATCGATTTGGAAACGTCGTGCATATCGGAACTAGAGATTGTTCTATGCAAAGACGTTACCAAAAAGTTTTAGAAGAGGCACAAGCACCAAATTTACCAGAATCATTACAAAAAGAAATTCAAGATTCCGCAATAAAATTGGCAGAATCTGTAAATTATTCTAGTCTTGGCACAATGGAATTTTTAGTTGATGTAAAACGAGGAAATTTTTACTTCATTGAAATGAATACAAGGTTACAAGTAGAACACCCCGTAACAGAAATGGTAAGCTCGATAGATTTAGTAAAAGAACAAATAAAATCTTCTGCAGGATATGAATTGTCTTTTTCTCAAGAAGATATTAAATTTAATGGTCACGCAATTGAATTAAGGATCAACGCAGAAGATCCTGTAACAAGAATGCCTTCTCCTGGGCTTATTACGTCATATCATAGTCCTAGTGGTATGGGAGTTAGAGTGGAATCCGCTGTTTACCAAGGCTATACGATACCATCTTTTTATGATTCTTTAATAGCAAAATTAATAGTTCATGCGAATACTAGAGATGAATGTATTACAAAGCTGTTAATTGCACTTGATGAGTATATGATAGATGGAATAAAAACTAATATTGATTTATATAGAAATATTTTAACGAATCAGGATTTCAAGAATGTTAATATTTATACAAAATTTTTAGAAGAAAATGGGATATAATAAAAAAGGGGTTTTATAATGAAAAGAAACATATTTGCTTTAATCTGTATATTCTTTGTGACGATGGATTCTTTTGGTTTACCTATGGGAAATCCAAGAATTACAGTTAAAGAACCCGTTTATAATTTTGGGACTGTTGCCGAAGGGTCAACCGTTTCGCATGAATTTGTAATAGAGAATGTAGGAGATGCTAATCTAATTATAAAACAAGTTATTAATTCTTGTGGTTGTACAGTGGCCGATGTCGAGAAAAAAGTTATAGCCCCAAACGAAAGTACAAAATTAAAAATGTTTTTTAAAACAAATGGTTTTTCTGGAGAAAAATATAAAACAGTAAGGGTATATACTAACGATGTCGGTGTTTCTGAAATGGTATTGGCATTAAAAGGAAATATTGTTTCTGATATAAATATTACCCCGTCAAGATTGAGCTTTGGTACTCAATGGTACAAAAATATTAAAGATAAGAAAGCATATTTAGATGTGACAGTTGAATCAAAAAATAAGAATGTAAAAATTTTAGATGTTTTTAATTCTTCTAAATATCTTGATGTAAAAATATTAGAAAAATCCTCTGATAGATTACAGGTAAGAGTTTTCTTAAAGGAGGAAATTGCTCTTGGGGAGTTCAGAGATAGAGTGGTGATTAATTTGTCAGGATCAAATAAGAAAGCAATTGATATACCAGTTTTTGCAAGAATTTTAGGAGATGTTTCTCTAACGCCGTCTGCTGTATATTTTGGTGTATTTGATAGTGGAGTAAAAGAAAGGGTAGTTAGATTAAATAATTTATCAGATACTTTGTTGAAAGTTGAAAAAATTTCTACTTCTGAAAGTTCGTTAAAGGCAAAAGTTGTAGAAACAGAAAAAGGTAAGTCTTTTGACCTTATTTTAAATGTGGATTCGGAAGATATTAAGGATGATCTTAAAGCTACAGTAAAGGTTTATACTGATAATCCTAATTATGAAGTTTTAACTCTTGGGGTTTATGGTATAGCATCAAAATAATTTATTATATTAATGAATAAGACAGGAGTTATGCTTAAAAAATTCATGTTATATTTTTTCTTTTTGCCTTCGCTTGTATTTGCAGGTGATTTTTATGATATATATAATTATAAATTTCCAATTAACGATGTGATTATAGAAAATTTACAAGATAATCTTGTTAACGTAACAATAAAAAAAGATCCAAGTGAGATAATCGATAAGAAAGATTTAGACTATCACATCTTATTTTATTTATATAATAATTCTTTAAAAGATAATATTTATGAAATATGTGATATAAATTGTAATATTGATATATTTCATAAAGCGTTTAATAAACAACAATATAAATTATCAGGATTGGCGTTTTTGCTATTTTTAAGTAATAGTAAAAACGATATGAGTTTTCTTTTAAAAGAAGATGCATTCTTATCTGAAAAATCAAAAAAAGAATTCATTGATTTTTATAAAGAATTATTTTTAATCAAGATTGTATTACAATCTAATGTAGCAAAATATTTGTCAAAATATTTTGTTTCTTTAGCAATGGAGGATAGCGATTGGATCTTAAATAATGCTTTAAATTTTGTATTGATCAATGAAGATAATATTGCAGATGCATTTGAAAGTTTGATAAAAAAAGAAGATGCATCAAATGTTAATATACAACATATAAAAGATGTTTTAAATGTAGAAGAAAAAATTTTAGGATTTTCAAACAAACAATATCAAAAAATGAGGAAAGATTTTGCTATTTTTGAAAAATATTTTTCTGATATAGATATAGCAAAAAATACAAGTGAGTTAATTGAAATATCATTGCCAAGCGAAAGCAAGGAGTCGAACTTTTCTGAAATTTCACAAGAGGTGTTCGTAAAAAAAATATATGAAATAGCAGATAATGAGATGGAAAATAAAAGATTTGTAGAAGCTTTAAATACTCTTTTATTGACGCCACGGAATATGATAAGTGAAACAGCATATGAAAAATTATCTTTTATTACAGATCATGCTCACAGATCCGATAGCCTATTAAATAATGAACGAATTGAAAAATTACAAAAATTTTTTAAAGATAATGAATGGTTAAAAAAGAAATTTATTAAATTTGAAGAAAAAAGAATTTATTATCTAGCGGATAATAAATCAAATTATGATTTTGAACTTGAGCTTACTTATATTTTAAAACTTACTTCTCAAAATGATTTTTTTAATGATAAAATAAAATTAAAAATAGCAGTAAGTTATTTAGAAAAAGGAGATAAAGAAGCATCGGATCGAATATTAAACAGTATAAGCAATAAATCGGTATATTTTTCTTCTTTTGATGGAATTCTTCTTTTCTGTAAAAAAAAGTTATGGATATTTTTTGCCATATTAACTTTTTCCTTTGCAATATGTTTAATATTTTACCGACTAAAAGCTTCTAGGAATAATGTTAATTCATTTGAATTTAATTCAAGTGAAAATTTTGATTTTGATGATTTGTCGATAGATGACAAAGAAGATTTTGAAGATAATTTGCAATTTTTTGGGTTATCACCAAAAAATTGCAATATTACTAAACTAAAATCAATTTATAGGCAAAAAGTGAAAAAAATACACCCAGATATTATTGGTAGAGAATCGGATGAATTCCTAGAACTTCAAAAACGCTATAAGGCTTTGATAAAAAAGCTTACTGAAAAAAAATAATGTTTATACTTTTGGCATAATTATTGCTTTTCTTCCCTTGAATAAGTTTTTTTATTTAAAAAGGGGAAAAAATGGCATCTAGTGTAAGTTTTTCAGGGATTTCTTCAGGAATAGATACCGATGCGCTTATTGATGCAACAATTAGTGCTAAAAGAGATTTAAAAATTACTCCGCTTGAAGATAAAATTGCAGAAGCTGAGGATGAAACAACGACAATGACGACTTTAAAGGAAATGTTGCTTGATTTTAAGGATACATTAAGTAGTTATAATACATTGGCAGGTGGTGCTGTACAAAGGCAAGCGACATCAAATGACGAAACTGTTATTAGTGCTGTTGCCTCAAGTTCTGCGAGTATTGGAACATATGATGTAACAGTAAATGCATTGGCGCAAAAGGGAATGTTTACAATTGGTTCCCAATATAGTTCTCAAGATGCTTTAATTGCGTCTGATGCTTCAGGGGAACAAACGATAAGCATTACTGTTGGCTCTGGAACAAAGGCAGTAACTTCTAACATATCTATTACAAGTGCGACGACTCTTTCTTCTTTTGCAGAAACTATCAATAATTTAGATATAAATTGCGAGGCAGTCATAGTGAACATTGGTTCGGCGGAAGAACCGTCATATACTGTTATGATTTCTTCCAATAACACTGGGGTGTCAGAAGGCTATTTGGGAGTTTCAACAACATCTTCAAATGACAATGTAATGACTCTTGTAAATTCTGGGCAACTTAGACAAGCACAAAATGCAAGTTTTTCAATAGCAGGACTAGCATCAAATATTACTAGATCATCAAATACAATTTCTGATGTCATTCCTGGTGTTACATTTAGCTTACAATCAGTAGGAACTGCGTCAGTAAATGTTACGAATGATTCAGATACGACTATGGCAAATTTACAAGAAATAGTTGATGCATTTAATGAGATAGTTACATATATTTCGAAAAATAATACTGTTGAAAGAGATGAGAGTGGCGATGAGGTTGAAAATATTTTTGCAGCACTTTCTAAAACAAGAGTCGATAACCATGCTTTAACCGCGATAAAAAATGTTATTTCATCAACGAAAGAGGAATCTGGCGTATATGCAAGAATTTTTGCAGATTTTGGAATAACAACAAATACTGAAGATGGAACGCTTGATTTCGATACCGATAAATTTGAAGAAGTTTTTGCAAAGGATCCCAATTCTATCAATTCGATAATTACTCAAGTTGCGGATACATTATCTTCCACAGGTGGAGTAATTGATCAATATACAAGATATAATGGTCTTATGGATGTAGTTATAAATAGCAATACGACTCAAATTTCAGATTGGAATGATAAGATTACTCGTTATGAATCTATGTTAGATACAGAAGAAACCAATTTAAGATCAATGTACGCGAGATTTGAATCTTTAATGTCAGAGCTTCAAAGTTCTTCAAGTTCGCTTACATCGTTATTATCAAGTTAAGTTCTCCTTTTTTTGGGGATTCTTGTTGCAGACTTTCAGCCTGCAGTTGGGGGTATTTTTTTTGTACCTGGGGTATGCATTCCCTTCGGG
>CAZHSB010000042.1:9024-15648 GCA_964534945.1 uncultured Bdellovibrionales bacterium
TTTTACATTCATTTTTGGAAGGCACCTCCTTTTTTTAACATAATTTTAACAATAAGGTTGATATTTTAATGAATAGTGGAGAGGTGTTTTGAATTCGTAATTTTATTATTTTTTAAAATAACCTATTTTAATGTAATTTCAAAAAAATTAACAATTTTTGGCGAACGCTTTTTTTTCATAAAACTAAAAATTTTCGTTGCCCTGAAAGGGCGATCCTAAAAATCTTTGTATGCTAAATGCACTTGCGTTGAAAACGCTATACAACCCAGCCCAGGGTTAAACGCGAATGAAATGAGCGTGTATCCTGGGTGAAAAAAATCATCACAATCCGCAGGCTGAAAGTCTGCGACAAAAATCCCCAAAACAAATTTATAATTATACATTGTATGGTGTTTCGTCACTTTTCCTATTTTAATTTCGATGACATAAAAAGTTAATTGAATAAAATAATAAAAAGGATCCTTATGCTAGCAAAGGTATATACAAGTTCAATTTTTGGTGTTGATGCATATAAATCGCAAGTAGAAGCAAGAGTGGAAAATAATGAAAAAGAAAAATTCATTATTATTGGTCTTGCTGATAATACAGTCAAAGAAGCAAAAGAAAGAGTTTCTTCTGCGTTAAAAAGTCACGGCTTTATTTTACCTAAAAAAATAATTGTAAATTTATCTCCCGCAGAGATCCCAAAAGAAGGGTCACACTTTGATCTACCAATTGCAGTGGCTTTATTAGTGACAAAAGGAATTATAAGACAAGAACGTTTAAATAATATTGGTATTTATGGAGAATTGTCGTTAGATGGTGAGGTAAAACCGGTGCGGGGGACTGTTGCATTAGTTATTGCTTCGAAAAAAAATAATATTGATACAGTTATAGTTCCGATTGAAAATTATATGGAGGCAAGATTAATAGTAGGTATAAAAGTTATACCAGTAAGAACACTAATGGATGTTATTAAATATATAAATAATGCAGAGTTAATAACAGTAGGGGATAATGATTTTAAAAAAGTAAGAAATACGACATTACTACTAGATATGAACGAAGTATGGGGGCAAGCACAAGCTAAAAAAGCATTGATAATATCCGCAACGGGTGGTCATAATCTTTTAATGATTGGAAGCCCTGGATGCGGAAAAAGTATGCTTGCAAAGCGAATTCCATCAATTTTACCAAATCTTAGCGAGAATGAAGTTTTAGATACTGTAAAAATTCATAGTATTGCAAATCAAAACATTGAAAATATCATATTAGGAGAAGCTCCTTTTAGAAGTCCACATCATAATATTAGTGAAGCGGGACTATTAGGTGGTGGATCAAATCCCCGTCCTGGAGAAATTAGTCTAGCGCATAATGGCATCTTGTTTTTAGATGAATTTCCTGAATTTAAACGATCTGCGCTTGAAGCATTAAGAGCACCACTTGAAAATGGTTATATTAATATATCCAGAAGTAAAGCAAAAATTTATCTTCCTGCGAACTTTAGATTAATCGCTGCAATGAATCCATGTCCTTGTGGATTTTTGTTATCAAAAAGTCAACAATGTCGGTGCTCTGACAGCCAAATACTAAAATATTTAAATAAGCTTTCTGGGCCAATTATAGATAGAATAGATTTACATATTGAAATGGAAGAAGTTAATATATCAAAGATCAATAATCAAAAAAATTCATATAAAGTGCCAAGCGATATTAAAAATATAATTTCTGATTTGAAGAGTTTACAAATAAAAAGACAAAGAAAATTAAATAATTTTCTAACCGGCCAAGAACTTTTGTCATCATCAAATATTTCAAACGACACTATTAAATTTCTTGAAGAGATAGCAAATAAAAAGAAAATAAGTGCAAGAGCATTTGTTAAAATTTTAAAAGTATCAAGAACAATTGCTGATTTAGACGGGGAAGATAAAATTTGTGAAAAACATATTGCCTCCACTCTTGAATTTAGGAAGTTGGATAGTTTAAGGGCTTACATAAATAAGAAAGTTGGAAATTTTTAATTTATATTTACACTAGAGTTGAAGTAGTTAATTGTTAAAAACCAACTAATAGCTTAAAATAACTATTAAAAGCATCTTTTGCTTATTTTTAATATGTACTAAAATAATAAACGTATTTTGTGTTTTTAATGTGTAAATATGTACGCTAATTTAAAAAAATTTATATATTTGGTTTTTCTTAATTTTTTATTGATATTCAATTCATTTGCGGAAGGATCATCTATCAGTGGAGATTCAAATCTCAACGTTGTCTTATTACTCGATACTTCTGGTAGCATGCAAATTACAGATCCTCTAAAATTAAGGAATGAAGGAGTTAGGCTATTTTTACAATTTCTAAAAGATGGGGATAAGGTTTCAATAGTTCAATTTTCTGACTCCACAAAAGTATTAATGCAACCATCTTTTTTTAATAAGGGGGGATTAGATATTTTATCGCAAGGGCTTTCCTTGATGGAAAATACGGGACTTTATACGGACTTGTACGAGGCAATCAATACTGCAAAAGAATTACTTTCTAAAGAACCAGATGAAGAATTTGAAAAAGTAATAGTTTTGTTTTCTGATGGAAAATTAGATCCAGATGAGAAAATTAGGACAAAAGAAGAAGCGTTAACAAAAATACAAAATGAATTATTACCAGAATTAAAGGACAAAAACATAAAGCTTTATACACTGTCTTTTAGTGATGAGGCGGATAAAGCATTACTAGAAAGTTTTGCAAATACTACAGATGCATTATCTTGGTTCACTCCAAATGCAGATAAAATTCATGAATCTTTCTCAAAATTATTTTTGGCTGTGCAAAAACCACAAATAATACCAATTAGTGAGAAAGGATTAAAGATTGATGGACAGATAGATGAAGCAACATTTTATATAAACAAACGAGACAAAAAAGAATTAGTGATTATTTCACCAGAGGGGCAAAAAATTGTCAAAAATAAGATGGGAGATAATATAAAATGGTTTTCTGGAAATTTATTTGAAATTATTACCGTAACGAAACCGCAAGAAGGGCTTTGGAACTTCTTAGGATCTATTTCAAAAGAAGATTTTGCTACTGTTTTGACAAAATTAAAACTCGACGTAAAGTGGCCAACAACAATTTATAGAGGAGAGGAACAACTTATTACTGCAAGCATTTATGATAATAATAAAGTCATCACGCTTCCAGAAATAATTAAAGTTGTAAAGATGACATATCAAATTACTCCGACTGATAAGGTTTCACTTCCAATTCTAAGTGGAGAATTAAATGATAATGAGGTAGACGGTGATGCTAGAGCATTAGATGGAATATTCTCAAAGATAATTAACATTGATACTGTTGGCGAATATGAGCTTTTAGTTAATGTGGTTACTCCTACATTTGAAAGACAGCAAAGAATTCCATTTAATGTTAAACCAAGGCTTGTTTTTCTTGATATGTATCGTGAAGATGATGAAGATTTATTTAAAATCAATGTAGATTCAGAAATAGAAAAATATAAAGAGTTTAAAATTTTTCTTGAAGCAAAAAATTCTTCGAAAAAGATTTCAAAAATTCCTGTAGTACAATTAGAAGATGGCTCAAAAAGTTTTACTGCGACTACAGATACGCTAATGTCTGGTTTATATTCAATAGTTGCTGTTTTGTCTGGGACTAATGATGTTGGAATAAAAATTCAATCTATAAGTAAACCGATAGAGTATAAAAAGGGATCTGTCACAATAAAAAAGACAAAAATCATTGAAAAGAAAGAAGAGAATATAGTAGTCGTTAAAGAAAATAAAGAAAAAACATTATTTCTTGAGCATGGTTGTGTATTTTTGATTAATATAATTATTTTGGTTTTAATTTTATTCTTTAAAAAAGGAAATACAAAAAAAGTTACTTGTGAAAATGTTAATTTAAAAATAAAAGATGATGTTTTAGAAAAAATAGAATCATTAGAGAAAAAATCCAAAGAGTCAGAAGTCGATACTTCTAGCTTAATTTTCTTAGATGATGATTCAGAGGAAGAGGATCAAGAGGAAAGAGAAAATACACAAGATGAAGATGTGACATTTGTAAGTGATATAAGTGAAGAAAATTTAGAAGAAGATAAAGAGGAGATGGAAAAAGATGTTACAACAGAAGATAATGATGAGACTTCTTCTGATAATGAAAATCTTGAAGGATCAGATTTAGAAGAGAATGAAGAAGAAAGTGAGATAGATAATAAAAACGATAAAAAGGAAAAAGCATAGAGAGCAAAAGGGATTATAAAGTGAATAACAATGAATCAATTTTAATTTTAGGTGTTGTTGAAGCTATTTTTATATCGGGAATAGTATTTTTCTTGTCGTTGCGAGACCGTATGCGCATTCAGAGTATTAATTCAAAATTAAAAGAAAATTTGTCTCAAAATATGTTTATGATACAAAGAATAAAAACTGTCATGGACCAAATAGTTCCCTTTAAGTCTTTAAAAAAAGAAGTAAAGGCATTGTTAAAGGCAAAAGATTTATTGAATCTTGAGAAGGGACGATATTCTATTACTGCAGCTGAATTAGAAGCAATAGATAAGAGATTAAGAGAATTAGAAGAAATAGAAAGAGAATTAGAGGCAAGTAACCTTGAAACCAAAAAAGAGTTAGATTTATTAGATGGAAAATATAGGGAGTTAAAGGGGAAAAATGAGTCATTAGTTTTACACATCCAAGAAAATTCTGTGGAATACGCAAAAACGATATCTGATTTAGAATTGAATGAAGGTTTAGTAAAAGAGACTAATAGAGTAAAAGAAAAATTTGATGAAATACAATCGCAGACTAAGAGTTTAACAGAACAATTAGAAAATGGTAAGAATCAGTATGTTATTTTAAAGAGGCGTTTTGATGCTCTAGATATTGAGTATGCACAGCTTTATGAAAAATATGCTCAAAAGTAATAGATTAAAAAGTTTATTAAATTATCTTAACATTTTTATAAAAAAGGATAATCAATCATGAAAGAATACTTTTTATGGCTTTTAAAGCTTTTAACAATTATGACAATAATTTTTATTATTATTCCAATTACTTTATTGATTTTATCAGCGAAGACTGTAGGACAACAAGTCTTAACTCCGACATTAAATGATACTAAGGGTATTGTGGCTGTCGTGGAAGTTTCGGGAGTTATCATGGATTCTAAAGATATTATCGGTAAATTATATAAACTTTCAAATGATAAAAATGTAAAAGGTATAATTTTAAAAATAAATTCTCCTGGTGGTGCCATTGCTCCATCGCAAGATATTTATAATACTATTCTTGAACTTAAAAAGAAAAAGCCAATTTTTGCTGTAATGGACTCTATGGCTGCATCTGGTGGATATTATATTTCCGCTCCTTGTACAAAAATTTTTGCACAAAAGGGCACTTTAACTGCTTCAATTGGTGTTATCTCGCAGTTTACTAATGTAAAAAATTTACTCGATTGGTTTGGTGTAAAAATTGAAGTTATAAAAAGTGGAAAATTAAAAGATTTTGGATCGTCATTTAGAGATATGACAGACGAAGAAAGGATTTATTGGACAAATCAATCAGATAAGCTTCATCAAGAATTTATTAAAGATATTGCAAAAGCACGTTCTCTTGATATCGTGAAACTTTCTCAAATAGCAGATGGTAGAGTGCTTTCTGGACTAGAAGCAAAAGATGCAAAATTAGTTGATGAATTTGGGGGAGTTTATGAAGCTTCGAAAGTCATGTTTAACGATTTAGGAATAAAACTAAAAGATGATGAAACTCCGACAATTTATTATGATGAAGATAGGTTAAAGGGAATTAAAAAATTTCTAGAATCAAGCGCAAGTACATTTAGTTTCTTGGGCATTGGGAAAAAAGGCAGACAATTTCTTTATATGTCCTCTTAAATAGAGATAAGGAACTATCTTATAAAAATCATAGCTTGTATCTTACTTATATTCTTGAATATTTGTGAGTGGTTGTTCTTAATTTTTTGAAAAATATTGATAAACAATTCAGAATATGTCAAATTGATGCCTGTTTTTAAAGGTAATAAAGGTTTCCTTCCATTTTTTAGAAATACATAGAGAGGAGTCAAATACAATGTCAGCAATTGTGTTTTTCTTAAGGTTGATGGCCTGTGGAGTCCTCGCGATAATTTTTGTTATCGCTGTTTTGGAAGCATTGAAATCAGTGTATGATAGCATTTTTTGGAGATGCACGACTTCGCAAAGTTTTTATACTCTGCGCATGGTGTTCGGTGTCATAGCAATAACATCTATCGGATTAATTGTCTATATTGCTCCGATGTTGTTAGAAAGCGATTGTGTTGCTATTGTCGTAGGGACTTTTGGAATCTCTTTGGTTTTTTTCGTATGCCTTGCACGGTTTTTTTCAAAAAATTTTTTTCATGGTTAATCTTGCTAAGGGATATTCTTTAATATCCCTTTTTTTATATCTAAAACAATGTAAAAAAATAAATTTCTTTTATTAAATTATTCTCTAAAGTTGACATTTTTTGTATTTTTGATACTATACTTTTCGTAAGAGAGACATCTTTTATGGGCGCTTAGCTCAATTGGTAGAGCGTCAGCCTTACAAGCTGAGGGTTATAGGTTCGAGTCCTATAGCGCCCACCATTTTT
>CAZHSB010000043.1:0-15349 GCA_964534945.1 uncultured Bdellovibrionales bacterium
CTTAATAACAAAAGATAACATTACTAAAAAAACAAAATGGAGTGGCAAGAATTTGGTTATTTTCTAAATAATTTTTATTGATAGGAAATTTCACTTCCAGCGGTATCCACTTTCCTTTTTTATGTAAAACCAAAAAATTTAATTGCCCTACCAATTTTTGGTTTACCAATTTTGGTAGTCACCTCCTATTTTTTTAATAAAATTTTCACAACATGGTTGGTATTTCAATGAATGTTGGAGAGGTGTTTTGAATTTATAATTTTATTATTTTTGAAATATTGGTAGTCACTTCTTTTTTCCAACCAAAAATTCTCGTTGCCCTGAAAGGGCAAGCTACTGAAATATAGTGTACCGATGCACCTGCGTTGAAAATGCTATACAACCCAGCCTGGGGGTAAGCGCGAATGAAATGAGCGCGTGCCCCTGATACAAAAAGCCACCCCCCAACCGCAGACTGAAAGTCTGCAACAAAAATTCAAAAACAAAGGAGGTGCCTACCAAAAAAGTGCATGTCCCGTAATTTTTCGTGTGTCCCGTAATTTTTCGTGTCCCGTAATTTTTTTTGTCCTGTAATTTTTTTAGCTAGGGTACAACGCTTATTTCATTCGCGCTTAACCTTGGGCTGTGTTGTATGGCGTTTTCAACGCAGGGATATTGAATATACGAAAATTTTTTAGTATGAAAAGTTTTTTCATATAGTTGTTTCTAAATTCTTTAAGAAGAAAACAAATCTTCCAGAGGCGAACATAATGCCTTGAAATACAAAAGTTTTTTTTGTAAATAAAAATTGATTAAAATCTGATAAAATAGTGCAATAGATCAGGTTACACGTTCTATTATTTTTACTAAAATAAAAACTATCTATAAGAGAAAATTTACAAAAAGGAATTATAAGTATGCAAGCATCAACCTTACAAGACGAAAATTTTGAAAAAAAACATTCTTCTCGAAGACAAGGAAGCGATGATTTATTAAATAATAATATGCACGAGTCTAACGTCGATCTTGAATATCGATTACCGTTACGTACACAATATATGATAGGAGAAATGCGTAATGGAGAAAGGTATACGACGCCAGATTATATTGCAAAATATATAAAATTATTTACAGAAAAAACTAATTGTGATTGTATGCTAGATTTAGGATCTGCAGGCAAAGTTTTTCTTAATGAAGATATCCAAAATATTTTAAAATCTTCGGGACTTTCAACATATGTTGGTGTTGATCTTGCTTTTGAAAATGGAAATAGGAAAGAAAGTGAGAATTCTCTTGTAATAATTTCTTATAGAAAAGAAATTCTCGATACTTTAAGAGAAATGCCAAATAATTATGCGCATGTACATATGTGTGGGCTTGATTCTTCAATATATAAATTAACGAGTGAGTGGGGAAGTGCAGTAATAAATGAAGTAAAAAGGATTGTTCCTGTTGGGGGATTTTTTTCAACAGATGATTTATCTCCTGTGGCGGAAATTTTCCAATCTAAATCTCAAAATTTTGCAAAATTTAGAAACTTAGTTAAAGAAAGATATGATATATTAGTAGGCTCAGCTACGAAACAAAGTGATCAAAGTGAAGGAGAAGCGATATTGAATATTATGCATCAACTGTCAGAATTTAAGTCTAAAGGAGATGATATAATTTCAAATGTAAAAGGCTTTCCTAACTTTAATAATTTTGTATTTGATATGCCAGAATTTGGACTGCGTACCTATTCAAATGGAACATATTGTGAAAAATCTGAAATTAGTAGATTTATTTTTGAGAATATACAAAAATAATATTTTTAAAATTACATATTATTAGAAGAAAGATATTTATCTTCTTTCTCTAAATAATTTTGGACATAATCTTTTATCGCATCTTCTAAAGAATGAAATTTTAAATTAATGCCTGTAGATCTTAATTTTTCAATATTGGCTTTCGTATAATATTGATATTGTTTTTTTAATCCCTCTGGCATATCAATATACTGAATATTTGATGGAAGTCTTAAAGCTGAAAAAACTGAGTTTGCCAAGTCATTCCAACTTCTTTCAATTGACGTTCCAACATTTAATAGTCCATTTATTTTAGGCTTTTGTAAAAGTTGCCACATAATATCAACACAATCCTTTATGTAGATAAAATCCCTTACTTGTTCACCATCTTTAAAATCTGGAGAATATGATTTAAAAAGTTTTATTACCTTTTCATTTTTCACAACATCATAAGACTTTTTAATCATGCTTGCCATGTCACCCTTATGATATTCATTAGGGCCAAAAACATTAAAAAATTTTAAACCAAGAATATTCTTAAAAACTCCATTTCTCGATGCCCAAAGATCAAATAAATGTTTTGAAAATCCATATGGATTAAGGGGTTTTAGTTGTAATAATTCATGCTCTGTTTGTATATCTTCATATCCACAAGCGCCATCTCCATAAGTGGCTGCACTACTTGCGTACATAAGGCGAACTTTGTTATTTACACAATATTTTGCGATTTCTTGAGAGTATCTATAATTATTTTCTAGTAAAAAATCTACATCTCGTTCAGTTGTGCTGGAGCACGCCCCCATGTGAACAATAGCGTTAATATCCCTAAGACCATCTGAAATAATTTCGTTTAAAAAATCAGACTTTCCCATAATATCCGTATAGTTAAGATTTCTTAAATTAAGCCACTTCCCATCAGACTTAAGATCATCAACAATCAAAATATCGGTAATATTTTTTGAATTTAATTTTGCGATAAATGCACTTCCAATAAAACCTGCACCACCTGTAACGATATACATGGAATCTCCTTTTACATTGTTAAAATTTACAAATATTTTTTACAATGCTACTCTACACAATAAGTAAATTTTTATCTAGAATCAAATTGTTTTTTATAATGAAAATAAGATGAAAGGAACAACGCATATTGTAACAGGAATTGGTTTTTCTTTGGTGTTAGAAACGTATTTGCCATGTCAATTTATGGCAAATATGATACTTGGGGTGTTTTTGGGTTCTTTAATGCCAGATATTGATGCAGATGGATTAATAGCAAAACCTGGGAAATTATTAGGAGTTAAGGCAAAGAATCTTCGTGAATTTTTTAATTTGATGGGACATCTTGTTTCAAAAGTTATACAAAGTTTTACAAAACATCGTGGATTTTTTCATTGGCCAATTATTGGAATGATATTAACTTTGCTAGGATATTTTATAGACTCTACTTTTCTTTTTTATTTTGGTATCGGATATTTTATTCATTGTATTTTAGATATGTTTAATGGGGAGGGAGTTCCCGTATTTGCCCCGCTAAGTTTAAAAAAAAGATCTATAGCCGATATAAAATATGGAGGAATTGGAGAGACTCTTTATTTAATAATTTTTGCATGTATCGTTATCTTTTTTCTAAAAGATGATATTAAAAAAGATTTACTTGAAATAAAATACAAGGATCGTAATCCTTATTCGGATATTCAATATTAATTAATTTATTAGTTTATCCTTGTTTTCCTAGTGTGTTTTCTTCGTTATCTTTGAACGTAAGAATAAGATACTAGCCACAATTGATGTAAGAATCCCTATAAAAATAGATAAGTTTAAATTTAAATTAAAGCCGATTTTTATATAAAGAATAAAAGATATACAAACTGCCGTCATGAATATTGCAGGCAAGAATGTAACAAAATAATTTTTATTTTTTCTTTTTAAATAGATAGAAATTGTCCAAAGCATGATGGCTGCCAAAGATTGGTTCGCCCAACCAAAATATTTCCAAAGTTCAGAAATACTAATTGAGCTTAAGAATATTCCTATAGTTAAAACAAGGATACTTAAGATTAATCTATTTAAAGTTTTTTTCTGACTAAGATTAAAAGAATCAGCAATTGTTAACCTTGCAGATCTAAATGCCGTATCTCCAGATGTAATGGATAAAAAGACTACGGCAAGAACGGTTAATATTCCTCCGATATTCCCAAAAAAGTAATTTGACATTTCTAGGATTGCGCCATTCGGGCCAGATTTTTCCACAACATTTAATAAACCTCCTGTTTCTTTGTAAAAGCCGATTCCTGCTGATGCCCAAACAAGGGCTACAATACTTTCACAGATCATTGCACCATAAAATATTTTTCTACCATCTTTTTCATTTGTTAAACATCTTGCCATCATTGGAGATTGTGTTGCATGGAAACCACTTATTGCCCCGCAAGCAATTGTTATAAATAAAACTGGGAATAAAGGTTCGTGGTTTGGATGCAAGTTCTCAAAAAGAGGAAGTGTATAAAGGATATCGCCCGTTTTAAATAATGTACAAAAAAGCCCAAAAGTAACGATTAAAAGTGTTAATCCAAAAAATGGATAAAGTTTAGCAATAATCTTGTCTATTGGAAGAAAAGTGGAAAGAAAATAATAAAGGAAAATAATAGTTATCCAAAAACTATAAGAAAGTTGAGGAATGGAATCTCCAAATTTTAATTCTTTTAGCATATTAGCAGGAGCCGTAGCAAATACAGTCCCGACTAAAATTAAGATAATGGCAAGAAAAATAAAAAGAGATATTTTTGCAAAATTCCCGAATAATTTTTCTACTAAAAATGTGGGAGATTTTCCCTTGTATCTTACAGAGAGCATTCCTGACAAATAATCATGAACAGCTCCTCCAAAAATTCCTCCAAAAACAATCCATAAAAGGCACGATGGACCATAAATAGCACCAAGAATAGGGCCATAAACAGGTCCAAGCCCTGCTATGTTTAAAAATTGAATGAGAAAAATTTTATATTTTGGAAGAGGCATGAAATCTACATCATCTCTGTATTTTATTGCAGGGGTTTTCTTTGAAGGGTCTGCGCCAAAAATTTTTTCTAGATAAGATGAATAGAAAAAATACGCTAAAATAAGAAGTGCTAAAAAAAATAAAAATAAGAGCATATGTTATTTCCGTTTTATAAAAGATATCTTTGTTTTTTTAATATTATATGTTTTTGCTAGAAGAATAAATAATCCTTTTTCATAAAAGCTAAACAATTGGAAGAGAAATTCTGACAATTGTTCCATTTCCTTCCCTGTTTTGAACTTCTAAAGAGCCATTGTTTGCTTTTATGTATTCTGAAGCAATAAAAAGTCCTGAGCCAGAGCCTTGTTGCTCTAGGAGTTCTCTATCTATCTGCGAAAATAATTTTATTGCATCGTTTGCTTTGTTTTGATCAATTCCGATGCCTCTATCGCAAACTTCTATAACGACATTTTTATCTTCTTTTAGCAAAAATATTTCTATTTCAACGATATCTTTTGAAAATTTTATAGCATTTTCAAAAATCCTATTTATTGCGTCTTGAATTTGCATGTCATAAATTTTTATTTCTGAATTACAACTACAATCTATAATTTTTAGACTTCCATTTAGATCTTTTTCAATTTTTTCTTTAGTATCAGCAACAAAATCATTAATAAAAGTATTTAATTTATAAATTTGAGATTTTTTTTGAGCTTCTCTTCTTGGAATACCAATTTCAATTTGTTGCAAAATTAAGAAATCAGAAATTAAATTTTCTAATCGTTCGCTTCCCTTTTGAATTGACGTTAAAAGACGTTCAATTTTATCTTGGCTAAAATGCTTTTGTCTTTCGATTAACAGCTCTGAGGTACTTTTAATTGCCATAAGTGGTGTTTTAAATTCATGTGATAAAGTATGTAAAATTCTTTTTTTATTATTTTCTAAATTTTTTTCTATGGAGTGTTTTATATTTTCAACTCGTGTAATTTTCCCTTTTGCGATTGATAATAATTCTTGTGGATCAAAAGGCTTAAATATTATGTCGTCAACACCTGCTTCATGTACTTTGTTTAATTCCTCTTTATCATCAAGTGATGTTAATACGATGATTGGAACAGTTAAGTTAAGAGATGGATCATTTATTTTATTACAAAAAGTTATTCCATCCATTTTAGGCATTAGTAAATCACAAAATATAAGGTCAAAAGATTGTGATTTTACACATTCTAATCCTTCCTCGCCATTGTTTGCGATTTTTATATTATAATTTTCTAAAGAGAGAAGCTTTTTTAAGCTATCTTGAACAATAGGATTATCTTCAATAATTAAAATGGAAGGATTTTCTTCAAATAACAAAATATTCCCTTTAAGTGTTTGTTTTGAGGATTTTTATAAAAATCTATTTAGTATTAGTTTCGGGAAAATTGGCAAAAATCTTAAGATGCTTTAAAAACAAGAGAAGTTTAAGTAATTAGTTGAAATTTAATCAAATTATTGTAACCTAATAAGGATCAAGAATAAAATTGTTTTAATTAATATTAAAGTAAAGGTGTTATGGACATAAAATTATTATCACTCTTTCCAGGACAAGGTTCGCAAAGTGTTGGAATGGGAAAAGATTATTTTGAGAAATATGATATTGCAAAAAAATTATTCAAAACAGCAGATGATGTATTAGGATTTCCTTTAAGTAAGATTTGTTTTGAGGGGCCCGAAGAAAAGCTTTTAGAAAGTGATATCACACAACCTGCAATTTTAACAGTAAGCACAATCTGTTATGAGCTTTGGAAAGAAGAATGTAATGATAATATTGTTGTGGCAAGTGCGGGGCATAGTCTTGGAGAATATAGTGCCCTTGTCGCAAGCGAAGCACTATCTTTTGAAGATGCTGTGTATATAGTGAATAAAAGAGGATTGTTTATGAAGGAGGCGGTCCCTCAAGGTGTCGGAAAAATGTGTGCTGTTATTGGAAGTTCTGTAGAAGAAATAGAAGATGCAATTTCAAATGTAAAGTTAGGTTTTGTAGATATTGCAAATATCAATGCGCCAAATCAAATTGTCATTTCTGGTGAAGTTAATGCAGTTGAGGAGACGAAGAGTTTAATAAAAAATGCAAGGCTTATTGATTTATCTGTAGGCGCACCATTTCATACGATACTTATGAAATCTGCAGGAGATAAATTAAAAGAAGAGCTTAAAAAAATAAATTTTAAGAAACCAAAGTTTCCAGTAATTGCTAATTTTTCTGCACAAGACGTGTCTGATTCAGATGGCATAAAGGAATCTTTATATTTTCAAAGTTTTTCGAAAGTTCGTTGGGTAGAATCTATGAATAATATTGTTGAAAAATATTCTCCAACAAATTATAAGGAATTTGGAAATGGAAATATTCTTTCGGGACTTATGAGAAAAATTAATCGTGACATAAAAGTGTTTTAAAATAAGTTTAAGGGATTTTACAGGCTTTTATTTTTTTTTTAATATGATATTCTTTATAAACATGAGAGTATTATTATCATTTTTAGTAACATTTTTATTTGTGAATCAATCGTTGGCGTGTCCACTAGTGCCATATCGTGATGATACTCTTATAATCAATCCGCAGGTTTCAAATATTAGCAAGTATAAGAAGAAATTTTTTGATTTTAATTGTGATCAAAAATTAAATATTGTTTTTATCGGAGATAGCGTAGTTTATGGGGTTGGGGACTCTGTAAATAAAGGATCAGGTGGATATGTTTTAAGGATTCAGAAGAAATATCCTAATTTTACAAATAAGCAAGTTAGAGTTACAGCTCTTGGATTTCCAGGAGTTACAAGTCAAGGTTTGTTGTCGAAAATCAAAAAAATTTATAAGAATCGAAACAAGAGCGGTGTCAAAAAGAGTTTTAATAGAATGAATGAAGCGGACATTATTGTTATTGATGTGGGACGAAATGATTTTTGGAATAAAGATCCTGTAATATATACATTTAATAATATTAAAAGATTGGTTGAGTTTTTGGATTCTATTTTACCGAAACTCAACGCAAAAAGTTTAGTCTTTATTAATACGAGCACATTAATTCCAACGTCTCGTGATTTCCAAGTGCCATTTATAACGAAACTTAATACATTATTATCTAAATATCCTTATACTAGGATAAAGCAAAAACTTGATGTAAGGTTGTTAAATTCTGATGGGCTTCACCCTTCATCAAAGGGATATATTTCTATAGCAAATACAGTCTTTTCTCAGTTGACAAATCAAAAGAAATTTCAAGCCAGTATGAGAGCTGAGCGCCCTGATACAGACGGTGATGGAATTCCTAATGTATTTGAATCTCATAGGTATGGAACTAGATATAACCATAAAGATACAGATAATGATGGGCTTTCTGATTTTGATGAACAATTTATATATATGACCAATCCACTTGATCCTGATACAGATGGCGATGGAATTTCAGATGGTGATGAAGTAAGAAATGGAACAGATCCATTAGATGATCAAGATCCTGTTATAACACCAGTACCTACTACAGAGATTACGGCAACGCCAACGCCAACGGAAACTATGACGATGACGCCAACAGAAGTTGCTACGGAAACTCCAACAGAAACTCCAACGAGTACTCCGACATTAACGGAGACACCGACAGAAGTTGTCACAGAAACCCCAACGGCAATTGTTGTGGGAACGCCAGAAATGACGGCAACCCCAACGGTTGGATAGTTCGTGATTATGAGAGTGGAATTGGAATTAAGTGTCTATAGAAGTTATATTCTAAAAAACTAGATGGTAAATTGTTCCAAAGTCTAAAAATGGTTAATCCGTGTAGTTTGTTTACAAAATCATCGTCATTTGTAATATATGGATAAACGTAAGGCACGTCATCTTTTGTTAACTTTATTTTTAATTTATTTGTGTCTCCTAAGTTCTTGTGCCAATTAAAAAATTTTTCTAATCTTTTTTCTTTTTCATCAGATAAATTTATTTTTGAAATTAGATTCTGAGTTTCATCGGAAATAATTTTTATATTTTCGGTATCAAGAAATGATTCATTTATAAAAAAATCTTTTTCAGTTTGAAGCTGTTTTTTATTAGTTGATTTTTTAAAGTTTTCTTTAAGTGTTTTTAAGCAATATAAATATGCACCATCTGTAACGTTAAAAAATTTTCTAAGAGATGAAAAAGAAGCTAAGCCACAAGGTTTCATAAAAAAAGCATGCGCATTATCTATAATTAAATTTTTATAAATGGCAGATAATTTTTCTACATTCTTTGCACATATTCCAAAATAATTGGGATATAAAATAAAATCATCGTTTTTAAAAATTTTTGTTGGGGAAAAAGTATTATCAATATGATAAAAATGAATTTTGCAATTTTCCAAAATAGTTACGGTTCGTATAACAGGGCAAATATAATATGGGAGCCAAAGATCTTTTATTTTGTAGGCTCTTATTATATATCGCAAACAATTTCTACCTGTATTTAATTTAATGATATCCATTTTTATAGAATAATTTCGCGATCTTTTATAAATTGATAAAGTTATATTTTAAAATGGAGATGGGGGGACTCGAACCCCCGTCCGGAAAAGCAAATATTTTAGCTTTCTACAACGCTTAGTTATTATTTTAACTTTGCTTTTTTATCTTCTAATAACAAAATATAAAAAAACTAGGTTGCTAAAGATTTGCTAATAAAACGCAATCAAATTTTATAAGCTAGACTGCTAAATTGTAAGCCAAACATAAAAACACAGTCGATTCTTATGCCGACCGCCTCGGTGAAAGTTCAGCGAAGCTTTTTTAAAAAAGCACTCCTTTAAGCTGCTAGAGCCATTGGAGCAAAGTCTTTTTTATTTGCATTTAATTTTCTACGGTTTTTTTACTAGGCCAACCGTATCCTAGACGTGCTTACTAAAAGTTCGTCATTTCCGTCGAAACCTTTGCATCCCCTTAAAAACAATATGTAGCTATATATATTGTTTGTGTACAAATTTCAAGCTACCAATAAAATTATCGTATAAAAAGAATAAAAGATACAAAAAATTTTTACATTTTTTCTATTTTTAAGTAAGATATTCCATCGTTTTATGTGTAGTTTGATAAAATGTAGTAAAGATGCAAAATAAAGATGTAAAAAATAATAGTGCCTCTAAAAAAGGTATATCAAGTGAAAAACAAAATGATTTATCGATGTTATCTTTTTCTAAAGAAGATGGAAAAGTAGCATTAATGGATTCGTTGATAAAAGATGCCAAGGAATACGTAAAAAACGAGAAATATTCGAAAGCAATAGTTTCTTATAAGTTGTCTGCTAGTATAGCAGTATCTCAAAATGATTTGCAAAGATATGTTAATTGTGTGTCTAATATTTCAGATTGTTTTGAAATGCTTTTGGATAGAAAAAATGCGATTGAAGAACAAGAAGATGCATTAGGATATTTAGAAAGTGTTTCTGCTGATAATGATTTACGTGCAGAATGTATTATAAATTTAATAAGATTAAGAGGAGAGTTAATAGATAATTCCTTAATTATAGTAGACGATTCCTTTCAAAACGCTACAATTTTAAAAGATATGTCCGAAGATTGTGAAAAATATTTGATGAAATTTAATGAATTATCTACTTGTTCGCAATGTCATGATGAAACTCAATTCATACATTTATTTGAAAAACTTTTAGAAAGCTTGGAAGAAGATGTTTATAATGTTAAAAAAACAACAGAGGGCGTTTTAGATTTAGTAAAAAATGCACGAGTCCTTTTTGGAAAGCTTGGCCCTAAAAATTCGTTGACAAAATATTTAAAGGAAAGACAAGATGAGTTTTCGTTCTCACTTGAAAGTTTAAAGGGAAATAAGGATTTTTTCTTGAAGATACTAGATAATGAAGACAATCAATTTATGCGTCAACGAGCAGGAAGAGGTTTGGCAGAAATATATAAAGATGAGGAAAATTTTTCTGCCGCAGAGGGGGTTTATCTTGATCTTAAGGATAGCTTAGAGGCAAGATATCAAGAGAAAGGATTTGATGATGATACTTTTCGAGCATTTGTTGATCAATGTATTGATAGCGCATTCTTTTATTTATATGATTTAGAAGATAAAAAAATGGCAAAGTTTTTTTTGAAAAGATTTGAAAAGATAACAGATCTTGCTAAAAAAGATGGATTTTTAGAAACTTCGATGGAAGATATAGCTGTAGATAATGAGGAAGCTATTGAAGATTTGTATAATGAAATTCCTTATGCGTTTTCTGGATATTTATCATTAAAAAGAGAAATTGCGCAACAAGAAAATGATGAGGCTACAGCCACATCGATAGGAGAGATCATATTTTTAATTGATTTGGCTGAAAAATTACAGGAATAGCATGGAAATTTTTGGAAAAGAAGACAAAAAAAAAGAGGCGATAGAAAAACTCCTTAATGATAATGAATGTATTTTTGTATTTTTGAATACAAGCAATGAGGAATTGGTAGTTCCGCAAAATTTAAAAAATTCTTCTTCTTTAACATTGCAACTTAGTCTTCTTTTTAGAGGAAATTTATTTTTTATTGATTCTGGAATAAAGGTAGATCTACTATTTGATGAAGATTATGAAAATTGCTTTTTGCCATGGAGTTCTATTTGGGGGGCAAGGCCAGAAACTGGTGGAGATACAACGATTTGGATAGATGCAGTACCTCAAGAAATAAGAGAAAAATTTAAGAAAAATGAAACAACTTCTGAAAAGATAAAAGAAAGTGAAAATAAAACTAATGGCGAAGTAAAATCGCAAGAGAAAAGAAAATCACTTAAAAAACAACTTCAAAAAGACAAAAAAACTCCAATTTTTAAGATTATCAAATAAAAAAACATCGAAAATAGCGTAAAAATTTTTACTTTTTTCAATGTTTTATATTTTAGCATTTTTTAATATCTGTTATAGTAATCTGCATAATTTGATTTTTAATTTTTAGGGATATTTTAAGTTATGATGACAATAGAAGTTTTTTATTCATTTCAGAATCCATTTTGCCACTTGGCGCTTGACGAAATTTACAATCTTGAGAAAAACTATGATGTTGAGTTACTTTGGCAACCGTTTTCTGCAAAATCCGCAGGACAAGCTTTGGGAGTTATTAATATTAATTCAGATAAGTTATCTTATATGATTGAAGATGCAAAAAGATATGCAAAAGAAAATAATATTCCGTTAAAGTTTCCAGAAAATTGGCCAAATGAAGAATTTGACGCAGTAAGAATCACTCGTGGTGCAGTTGTCGCAAAAGATATGGGATTCTTGATGGAATATAATTATAAAGTTCTTGATTATTGTTGGGGACAAGGAGAAAATCCAAATACAGAGGAATTCTGGGCTGACCTTTGTGATGAGATGGATGTAGAAATAGGAGAATTTATTTCAAAGCTTTCTTCTTCTGATACAAGAGAGAAGATAAAGGGAATCTATAATAGAGGAAAAGCTTTAGGAATCTTTGATACACCAACATTTGTCATAAACAAGGAAAGATTTGTAGGTCTTGATAAAATTAGAGTAATAGAAGAAATTTTAAAAAAGTCTGGATTAAAGAAGAATAATTAGTACAATATGATAGCGGTTATTTCCGATACACACGAAAACGTTTCGTTGATTCGAAAAGCTGTTACTTTGATACGGTCTGCTAATGTTGATTTAGTTGTTCATTGTGGGGACATAATATCTCCAGCAGTTCTGGAAGAATTCAAAGGGCTTCCACTAAAGTTCGTTTTTGGAAATAATGATGGGGAAATTGTTGGGTTAACGGAAAAAGCAAAAGAGTTTGGTTTTACAAAGCCCGATGTTTTTCTTGATTTTGAACATTGTGGCAAGAGATTTTTTGTTTATCATAAAGATAATTCAAAAATTGTAGAAGATAAAATAGGTAGTCAAGTATATGATTATATACTTGTCGGGCATACACATATTAGAAAAGATGAAAGGGTTTTTAACACTCATATTATAAACCCAGGAGCATTTATCTTTGCCACGCCACCAAGTTTTGCTTTTTTAGATTTAAAAAAAGATAAAGTTGAGTTTGTAGATTTGTAGTTTGAAGGGTCAAATAGATTTTGCTTTTAGTCGGATAGTAGTTTTCAAGGAGTGAAATATGGTTGAAAAATTTAATAATTCTATAATTAGTGATGATGTTGTTGAATCAAATGTTGCTTTTGATGAATTTTCTCAAAATAAAAAGCAAGATACAGTAAAAGAGATAGATGTTTCAAAAATACCCCCAAGAACTCTAGTAGAATTATTAACGATAAACAGGCAAAGTCACTTACTTGATGCAATCAGAAGTTGTCCAAATGATGAAAAGTCAGATTTTATCGAACAAATTGATAAAATAGATTGGGGATCATTAAAAAATATTTTTACTCCTGTTGATATGAGTACAGCCGAAATTAAAATGAGTCATGTTTTATCATTGAGAGAGAGAGAGGAAGAAAAAGATGATTTAGACGAGATTGGAAGAAAATGTTATGAAGATGGACAAGTCGGAGTATTGCTTGTTGCGGGAGGACAAGGAACACGTCTTGGATATAACGGCCCAAAAGGTTGCTTTAAAACGTTAAAATCAAGTGGAAAAACGTTATATCAGATACATGCAGAAAAGATATTATTTGCATCTAAAAAATATGGAAAACCAATTCCTTTTTTAATTATGACAAGTCCCGATACAGATGTTGAAACAAGAACATTCTTTAAAGAAAATAATTATTTTGGGCTTGATGAAAAATTAGTATTTTATTTTTGTCAGTCAATGACTGCTACTTGTGATTTAATGGGGAGGGCGCTTCTAAAAAATGAGAGTTCTTTGCTTAGAAATCCTGATGGTCATGGTGGTTGTTATACTGCTTTTATGCGTTCAGGAGCATTAGAGTTTTTAGAAAAACATGGAATAAAGGCATTAGTTTACATTCAAGTTGATAATATTTTAGCGCCAATTGATGATCCTATTCTTGTTGGACTTTTAAGATCAAAAGAATCAGATCTTGTGACAAAAGTTTTAAAAAAAGTATCGCCGCAAGAAAAAGTAGGACATTTAGTTTCGATAAATGGCAAAGATCAAATTGTGGAGTATGTTGATGTTACTCCTGAGCAGTTAAACATGGTAGATGAAAAGGGCGAGCTTATCTTTAATTGGGGAAGTCCCGCAATGCATGCGTTTTCAGTAGATTTTTTTAGGCGTCTAAAAAATCAGCAAGTAAATTTACCGTTTCATCAAAGTAAAAAAATTGTCAAGGCATTCGTTGATGGAATGATTCGAGATGTAGAAGCATATAAGCATGAGAAATTTATTTTTGATTTGCTCCCTCTTGCTCACAATCATGTTGGGCTTGAGATAAAAAGAGAAGATGAGTTTTCTCCAATTAAAAATTTTACAGGTGTTGATAGTGTTGATACGGCTTTGGAGCTTTATAGTAATAGAAACAAGCGATGGCTATCAAAAGTTGGTGTAGATAAAAAATTACTAGATTCTTCTAATTATGTTGAAATTGATACAATGTATGCACCAACAATTGAAGATTTTGTAGCAAATTGGGATGATAGTCGTAATTTAATGCAAAGTGACAATGGTTCTTTAAATATAAAGTTGTAATTAGGCTAAATTGTTTTAAAAAATATTTCTAATGTGGTTAGCTCTTCGCCCGTTGCTTTGTTTTTTAAGATATGAAGTGTTGCATTTTTTTCTTTTAAGAGTTGTGCTTGTGAAATGATGGTTTCACCTAAAATAGTTTCCTTTTTATAAAGAATATTTATTTCACAAACAGAATTATTTTTTAAAAAATCAGCAGGTAAAGTATTTAATGCAAATTTTAAATAGTTTGCGTTATTTACATGTGAGTTTAAATCAATATCATCAAAAGTAATGTTTATTTCTGATTCAAAATCGACTTTGTTAATAATGGGGATTTTCGGAAAAGTCGTATCAAAGGCATAATTTTCCTCACAGTCTGGATAAGTTAATTCCTTATATGGATTAAGAATTTTTTTTGTATTTAAATCTACGAGTAACCAAAGACTACTAGCAACTCCAATGATATTATTGTTAATATCTGATAATTCAAATTCACGTCTACATTGAATGCTCTTTGCTTTCACTATCCAAGTTTTTGCTTTTATAATATCAGACATCTTTGGCATTAAATTAAATTTTAAATGATATTTGATTAAGAAAAATCCCTGATGTTTGGCAACAGTGTCTTCATATCCAACACCAATTTCTTTGGCATTATGATACGCAACGTCTTCTAAAAAATGTAAAATTGAATAAGGCTTTATCTCAGTATTTGCACTTACTTCATAACTTTTTATTTCAAATTCTTTTTGAGTAATGGCAACCATATAAATTAATTTTTAAAAATTGTAGTAAGACAGCTATCACGAAAACCTTGCATAATCATTTGAGAAGCTAATGCTGCTAGATAAATCCCTGTCATCTTACTAAGTATATTTATTCTTTTTGTCCCAATATATTTTTCCATTGTTGTCGCAAGATATAGCATAATCCAAATTGTTGCGCATGAGAAAAACAAAGCTAAAATATTAAAAAGTCTAGTATCTAAAGTT
>CAZHSB010000044.1:0-14129 GCA_964534945.1 uncultured Bdellovibrionales bacterium
AAAAGCAGCATTCACTTCCTGTTACAATGCCATTATCTCAAAAATGGTGACTTCTTTCATGAATTGAAGAATATTGAAAGTCTACGAGGATACAAAAAATATAATCTAGAAATTTTCCTTTGCAAACAACAATCTCTCTTCTAGAGTCTTTAATTTGTCTAAGTTGTTTTCTATTGATTGAAGTCTAAAAAGAAGTCCTGTTTGGTTTGCAATTTGAATATTTAATCCAGGTCTTGCATTTAATTCCAAAATCAATGGGCCTAAATCTTTGTCTATAACGATATCTACTCCTTGATAAACAAGCTTTGTAAGATCATAACTTTTCGATGCTAATTCTAAAATTTTATCCCAATATGGAATTTGAATACCTTGAATATCTACAAAAGTATCGGGGTGTATTGTAATTATTTGATTTCTAAAAACGGCTTTTGTAGATTTTCCCGTACTAATATTAATTCCGACTCCTATACCATCTTGATGTAAATTTGCCTTTCCATTTGAGTAGCTCGTCGGAAGCCTTAACATTGCCATCGTTGGCACACCATAATAAGTAATAACTCTAATATCAGGAACCCCTCTAAAAGTAATTTCATCAAACACAGGATCAAATTTTATACGATATTCAACTAATGCTTGATCCTGTTGCCCCCCTAAACTAAATACACCACTCATAATAGATGAAACTGCATAGGATAAATCCTCTTTATCCATTCTCGTACCATCTATTAATTTATAATGTTCATTAACAACATCCGTTACGATTACAATTCCCTCTCCACATTGACCATGCGCAGGCTTTACAACGAACTCTTTATAAGAACGTATTGCATTAAAGAAATCTGTTTTTATCTCTTTTGGACTTTTTACCACATAATACATTTGAGGAACGGGAATATTTGCATTCATCGCAAGGATTTTCGTTTGAACCTTATCATCTACTAGTGGATAATATTTTCGCTGATTATGCAATAAAACAAAATCTGCGTTCCTTGAATTCATTCCAAGGACTCCTTGTTCTTTTAATGATTTCATCTTTGCAAAAATATTCACTTATTTTTTATCCAAAAAACTACCAAATCTAATACATTCTGTTAATCGATAACCTGTATAACGCCCCAAACATAACGCAACAGCTAAAAAGCATAACGAAAGCTCTGGAAACACGAACATTAAATGAGCTATTATTTGATTTGTAATAAACAAATAAACTACTACTGATACAAGCATAGTCGTTGCACAAAGTTTTATAGCAGTCGTAGAACCCTGCTCTTCCCAAATAATCGAAAGTCTTTCAATTACCATCGTTAAAATAATTATTGGGAAAAGCGCTACTGAAACATTTTTTTCGAATCCTAAGTTATGCATCAACATGCTCGTAACAAGAATAAAGAGTATTACACTTGTTAAGACAACTGTTAGCCTCGGAATAAGAAGTAGCTTTAATCTATCTAAGAAAAATCGTATTCCTAAACCAAAAGCGATAATTATAGAAAACAAACAAATTCCATTAAAAAGTTTTGTTTCTCTAAATGCAATTGCAATTAACACGGGAATAAATGTTCCAAGACTATTAAGACCTATAATATTTCTTGTAATAACAATAATTATTGCACCTAATGGAAATAGCAAAAGGATTTGAAATACTCGTTGCATATCTAGGGGCAAATTAAAAAGAGAGAATTTATAAAGAATCGGACTTTGAATTTTAGCTTCTGATACAACGTTTACCATCTCCCCTTCTATATTTTTTCTTATTGAAAGATTTACATGGGTATCGGTTGCGCCTGTTATATAAGATAATGAATTTTTCCCCTTATACCAAGGGAGAAAATTATATGGCACTTTATAATTTTTACTATTTACTCTATATTGCCCTGTTATTTTTTTACCAAAAACTTCAAACCAATGCTCTAACTTTAAATCCCTACTATCAGATTTTAATTCCACTCCATGCACAACACGTGCAGGAATTTTTGCCATGTTTAATAATGCAACTGCAGTTTCAACTTTTTTTAATTCCGAATTATCACCTTCAAATAAATGGTTAAGCTCTTCCTGATATTTGTCGCTTAATAAAACTTTTATGATTTCATGAATAAATGATTCTTCATCTGCTGAACGAGAGCGCGCATGTTCAATAAGAGTATTGGCTGCCATTACTTGTGAACCTAAGAATTCATTAACGGCTAAAATAGATAACTTATTTTTTTCTTGGTTTGCATAAGATGATCTTTCTTGTACAACGGCTCTATAAAAAAAATACTGTTCACCACTAGCTTCACTTTTTGTCCAGTTTACAATTCTATTATCTCCTGCCTTATTAATAGATTCACCATAAGCACCACGTTTTAAAAAATTTTCATCGACGATAACAAAAGAATCGGTTGACTGTGGCAAATACATTTTTACCTTAATTGGAGTATCTTTTTTAGGTTTAAAAGACAACCTCGCTTCTATCGTATAAGATACTGCATTTTTATCTGGAATAATTGGAAAATTTAAAATTACTACTTTGTACAAAAAAAACAAAAAACTTGGTAAAAATATAGCAATTGCAATCTTATAGTGTTTATTTGAACCTGTATTCATTTTCCCCCTTTTCTAAAGGAACTTATTTAACATTTACTTTGCACTGGGGCTCCATAGTATATGTCACAGATGGATCTACGACAAAATCTCCCGAAAGGTATCTTTTCCCAATTAACATTTGATAATTAAATTTTCCTCTGTCTACAAGAGTAAGTTCTGACATCTTATAGATTCCTCCAAGACAAAGCCCAACACGAATCGTTTTTCTGACTTGAGACTTTCCGTCTAATCTTTTTATACGAACAGACCTTGAGACCTCACTTTGCCACTGAATTTTTTTCCCATATCTGTCTTCTATAGTAAACTTAACCCACTCATTACCATCTTTTTTAAATTGCTTAATATCACTTGCATGCAACGAACAAGAATCCGCACCTGTGTCTAATTTTGCATCAAGCTCAATTCCGTCTGGGTATATCTTAGCCTTTTCAACTAATCCCATTATTTGCTTTTCTGCATAACTATTATTTACAAACAATGCAGAAAATAAAAAGACAACTACACTTAAAAAATTTTTATTTAACAATCTCATCTTTAATTTCTTCAATAAAAAAAACACAAACTATTTTGTGATTCTATAACATTTAATTTTATTTGACTATATTTTAAGAAAAGAAATGGAGGAAGCACCTAAACTGCATTAAAAGAAAGCAATCTCATATGCCGAATATATGACAACTCTCCAATTTTTTTGTAATTATAGTAAAAGATCTTACATAAGAATTAATCGCGATCTTCTTTAACTCCTATCACAGTCTTATCAAGACCATTAATTTTGACATCAAATGCCTTGTTATCTTTAATTACTGTTACCTCAAACTCTGGAGAAAAACTATCGTCTTCAATTGATGCAGAAGATGCTTTTCCACCGACATGTTTTTCGGCTATTAAAATTGCATCTGTTAAAGAAATTTTTGCATCTTTTAACATTTGTATTTCTTCTTTGTCATTAGCAAAAGATATCGTAGCAGTTGCTAATATTGAAATTAAGAAAAATAAAATTACTTTTTTCATATGATAAAATTCCCCTTTTAATTTAAAAAATTTACACAACTAAAATTCGTGGAAGTATATACGAAGTGAATATAACTCAAAATGAAAATAGAGCAATCATTCTTTACAAAATAAATTGATGGATCTTGATAATTTAACCGTTCACGTCTCTTTGGACCTAGCCAGCAATATTTGCATGACCCTCTTGCTTATCATGTTCTTCTAAAATTTGCTCAACTTCTTCTATAAGAGACCCTATTGCATACGCCCAAACATATTGACCTGCCTTATCTCCAGTCAAAACTTCCGCAATACGCCCCTTATCTTCAATTCTATGTTTTATAAACAATTGACGGCCATCTGTAAGTAAAACCATATCTCTTGGATTTTTATAAAGCGAAGGAAGTTTTTTTCTTAAATAATCTATACCACGCCTAAAACGATTTACAGGTAAACCCTCATCTTTCATTCTAAAAAGCCAACAAAGCAAAATTAAATCCGAATAAGAATACTTTCTGCGTTTACGAATAAACCCCTCGCCTGTTGGAGGTACTAAGTTTGTTCGCGCATAATAATTAAGAAGAGCTAAACCTATCTTCTCAGAACCTTTAGAAAGCTTGCGCAAAATGGCTTGAATATCTTTAGCTGTAAAATCTCTATTTAATGTATAAACTGTCATAAAAAATACAATCCAAAAAAAATCAAAAAAACCACGACAACAAAAAATTTAAAACACTTAACAAGTTGTGTCAATTATTAAAATTATCTACACAACCCTAATCAAAAATAATTTCCATAAAAATCACTCTATATATCGATGATTTTACTAAAAAACTTTATACTGCTTTTCTTTCTTTTAACCACTCCTCAAAGCTCGCTAGCGCAAATAAATTCGCTATTTTTTCATTTACTGCATGAGCAACCGTTTCATCAAATCGGTCTTTAGAAATAATATTTTTTATGTTTGCCAAAGATGCTGTTACTTCATCAGAAATATTTTTAAGCATCGTTGGTTCCATCTCCGTTCGTATTTCTTCTATTTGTTTATTGCGCTCTACCGAAAATTGTTTTTTTAATTCATACTGCGCATCTTGTTTTTGCGTCGCTTTATTTCCATTACTTGTTATTGTTTGTGAAAAATCAGTAGCCCCAAAGTTTTTAGGTAAATAAAATTGATCTTCTTTTTGTATGGCACGAAATAAGAAACCAACAGGACTTATACTAACAAGAACACTTTTTTTCTGCACAAGATAATCAAAATAAGCAATAATTTTTACTATTTTTGTTAAACTTTTTATTGTCTTATCTTCAAGAAGTTTCTTTATTTGCCCCTCTTTAATTCCTCGACTTAAAAGTTTTTCTGATATTTCTTGCGTCAACTGTAATAAAGGATCCTCCTGCGTAGTTTCTAAAATTTCAACATCTGGAGTTTCTTTTGATTTATTAAATGGAAACTTATCATACGACTCATAAGATCCTTTAGATGATAATTCTTTATTACTTGAAAAAGTATTCGATGGTAAACTTACAGAATGTGGGACCGTTTCAGTTCGATAAAAAATAACTTTTGTATCAGTTCCTTTCCCAGTATATTCAAATTTTTTTATAAAATTTTTTGATTGAAGTTCTAATATCGCAGGTTCTAATTGTTGTTTTAACGAACTTGCATATTTAAAATTTCTACTTATTCCTAATTTTTCGTGTGCTAATCTAAAAAGATTTATTTCAATATTTTTAAAATGCCAAAAATGTTTATCAAGGTAACGATATAACCTTTTTGTAATGGCACTTTTAAGCCCAAGGTAAAAATCAAGGTCTAATCTTTTTATGTTGCCATTTTGGAAAGAATCGAACATCGTTTCTGCCCAAATAAAATAACTTGGCTGTGCTTGTTCTCCTCGTCCAGTGTTAATTTCATACGCATCAATTATACCAAAATTTTTCGTACAATTTTCTTTTGTTTTATTATCAAAAAACGCATTGCTTGCCTTTATACGAACACCACTAAGCCTATCTAAAGATTTTTGCAATCTTGTATAGCTTCTTCCTTCGGTTGTCCATTTTAAAACTTTCAAAAGCTCATACCTAGTAAATTCTACTTTTTGATTTTTAAAATCTTGATCGGCAGTTAGCTTTAAAAGACCAATTAAAACTTCATCATCTGAGGAAGTTGGCAGTCCAAATTTATCTGCGCCAGTAATAATCCATTTTCTTGTAATTGGTTGCTTATCCTTTGTGTAAATTGTATCTTGAAACTCTAATGTTTTTATATCAGGATTAACTCTTGTTGAAAGAACTGCTAGTGGAAATTCAGCTAGATTCATCTCATCTCTTGAAATTATGATTGTTTTATTGCTAGAAAGTTCTTTCATAAAAAACAAATTTAAAAATATTTAATTTTTATAAACATACTTACTTTTAGTTAGTTTATCAAGTTTTAAATAGTTTACTAGTTATATAGTAAGCGAAGAAATTTTGAAATAATAACAGTAAATTATGAGAAAATATTTATTTGAAATCACAATAAAATTTCTTTGATTTCACGTTGTTTTTGTTTTGATTTCACGAGAAAACTTATTTGAAATCACAACTTTCCTTATTTTAATTCACGTTAACCCTTATTTTAATGCACGAATTAAATTATTTTATTTCACGATGATGTTATTTTAATTCACAATAGACTAGATTTTTTTTTCATTTCACGATAATATCTTTATGTCAAATCACGAAAATAAAATTAATTGAAAAACATAATGTTTTTAGGTGGTTGTGAAAAAACATAATACTTTAAATAAGTTAAACTATAAAAAACATATCGTGATCTGAGGTAATTTTTATTCGTGATTTGAAATAATTTTTATTGTATACAAAACGTTTTTTTTGTAATATTTTTAAATAGATAAAAGTTTCTTTTTCATTAAAAGGAGGAAGTAAATGGCTACTGTTCTTGCAATAATTAATCAAAAAGGTGGTGTTGGTAAGACAACGACGACTGTGAATCTTGGTGCTGCATTGGCAGAAAAAGGCCATAAAGTATTACTTTTTGATATAGATGCGCAAAGTAATATGACGACTCACTTAGGTGTTGGCATTCAAGAGGGAGATTTACAAGAAGGGATTGAAGATATTGAAATTCCCTCAAGTTATGACGTGTTGAAAGGCAATAAAAAAGTTGAAGATTGTATTATACATAGATCAAAGAATTTAGATGTTATACCATCAAGCTTATTTTTAAGTGCAGCTGATCTTGAACTTGGCGGAATCGTCGGAAGAGAGCTTTTATTAAAACGTGCGTTAGAAAGTGTAAAAGAAAAATATGACTATATTATTATAGATTGTCCACCAGCATTAGGGTTGTTATCATTAAATGCCCTTGCAGCTGCTAATAAAGTTATTATTCCTGTTCAAAGTGAATATTTAGCTCTTCATGGTGTAAGGCAACTTTTAGATACGATTGATCAAGTAAAAAGCATTTATAATCCAACACTTACGGTGGGTGGAGTGTTAATTTGTTTGCATGATAATAGAAGAAAATTAGCAAGAGCTGTTGCAGATACAATTAGATCATATTTTGGCGACCTTGTTTTTAATACTATTATAAAAACAAATGTTGCTTTGGCAGAGGCTCCATCTAATGGGCAGACGATTTTTGAATATGCGCCTAAAGAACGAGGTGCAGATGATTATAGAGAATTATCAGAGGAGGTAGAAAATGGTTGTAAAGAAAATTAATCTTGCAAATAATCCACTATTTGCTGGACCTGCATTAAGAGAAAGACAAGAAAATTCAACACCTTATAAAGAAATGTTTATAGATCATATTAAATTTGATCCAACACAACCAAGAAAAGAATTTGATGAAGAAAAATTAAAAGAACTTGCAGAGTCTATAAAAACATATGGAATTTTATTACCACTAATAGTAAGGGAAACAGAAAACAAAGATGGTTTCATATTAGTCGCAGGAGAAAGAAGACTAAGAGCTGCAAAACTTGCAGGAATTCAAAAAGTTCCTGTTGTGATTAACAGTACAACTAATGAAGAAAAAATACTAGAGATACAATTGGTAGAAAATTTACAACGTGTAGACTTAAACCCATATGAAAAAGCAGAGGCGATCTCATTACTAAGGGATAGTTACAATTTAAATGTTAGAGAATTAGCTGCAAAACTTGGAATCTCAAAAAGTGCTGTACAGCGCTCGTTGGACGTTATGAATTTGCCAGAAGATCTTATAGAAGCACTAAAAAATGGTTTTTCTGAATCAAAAATATTATTATTGGCTGAAATAGAAGATAAAGATGAAAGGGCTACATATTTAAGTGAAATAAATAATATTACGAGAGACTCTTTAAAGGAATCTATAAAAACCCATGTGTCATCGAAAAAAGGCACTGCAAGAAGTAAAGCCTTTAGAGCAGAAGATCAGCGTATAGCTGACGAATTGCAGTCAACGTTGGGATTAAAGGTAAAAATAAATCGTTCTCAAAATAATGATAGCGGAAGACTAGTATTAGAGTTTTATTCTGACGATGATTTGCAAATAATTTTTAGAAAATTATTAACTGCTGTTTAAAGAATATTAAAAAAAGAGATGTCCCCCCGTGGGACGTTTGGGTATGTTCTTATGCAATTATTTCGATAATAGGTTTATATTTCTGGGACGTTTAGGGAAAAATAACCAGAGTCCCACGGTGGGACGAGGGTATCTTGTTGGTTTTGTTGGTTTTTTTGGTATGTGTGGCGGTTGTTGTCATTTCTTTATTTATCTTTAAATGTATTGTTTATTTAGATAATAAAAAGATAAAGAGTAGGTGCGCCAAATATTAATAACTAATAAAATATTGGTGATTATTTATTGCTTTTTTTGAAATTTTGAGAATTGTTTTTACTAACGTGTTATGAGATAAAAACATATCGTGTTTTGATATAAGTTTTATCGTGAATTGGTAATAAGTTTTTATCGTGAATTGATAATAAATTCATTTTGGTTTATCGTTGTATTATGTGAAAGAATATAGTATTTATCCAATAAAAATTTTATAGGAAGAAATATGATTGATATAAAAAACAATGTTGAAAAAATAGAAAATGAACTAAAATTGTTGTTGGACGAGCAAGAAATAGAAAATCCGATGCATGATGCTGTTTATTATGCGATTTTCCCCGCAGGAAAACGGATTCGTCCCTTAATGGTGCTTGCGTTAGTTAATGATTTTAATAAAAATCCAGAATATGCATTAAGAGCTGCAGTGACAATAGAATTTTTGCATTGTGCTTCTCTTATTCATGATGATTTGCCAGCATTTGATGATGATGATTATAGAAGAGGGCGCTATTCTTGTCATAAAGCATTTGGTCAAGCTCCCGCAATATTGGCAGGTGATTTTTTACCTCCATTTGCATTAAAAGTATTAGCAGAATCTAATTATTCAGAACAAATAAAAATAAAATTATCAAAAATATTATCAAATGCTTTTTTAGAACTTTGTAATGGTCAACAATTAGATATTCTAGAGGGAAATAGTAAAGAAGATGTATTAGAAAAAATTTATCAGTTAAAAACAGGAGGTCTTTTTAAGGCGGTTTTGGGATTTGCAAGTGTATTAAGCGATAAATCTGATGAATTTTTAAAGGTTGCATTAGATCTTGGTACAGAAATTGGTGTGTTTTTTCAAATAGTTGATGATTATATTGATATTTTTGGTACTAGTGAAAATAGGGGAAAACCAAAAAGTAGCGATGAAAAAAATGATAAGATAACAGTTTTTAATAAAAAGACAAAAGAAGAAGGGCTTGATATCCTAAAACAATCTGAAGATAAAATTTATAAATATGCAGAAAAAATGCAACATATTGAAAATAAAGATAAAATTTGTTTTGATAGCCTAAAATACTTCATTGAAAAGATTAAAAGTAGAATGTAAAAATCTTTATCAACTCAGTAAGAAAAAAATATTTAATAAAATAAATTTAGCTTCTATTTATAAATATTTAAAATTTTTTGTCGAGCTATATGCTTGATGTTTCTTAATGTTAAAACAAAAAAACAAAAAGGCTTTACCTTAATTGAACTTTTAGTCGTTTTGGCTTTAAGCGCAATTCTTTTTTCAATTGGTATTGTAAATTTTAAGGAATTTAATAAACCACTAAGAAACGATGTGGCAAGTTTAAATGGTTTCTTGAAAAAAATTAGGTTAAAGGCAATTTCTCATACGCAATCATATAAAATTAAAAATACAGGAACAAAAAATATTCAAATTCTTTATGGTGATAATTGTTCAAGTTTAAGCTGGAGCGTTGATGAAAAAGAAAGTTTTGAACTATCTTCTGTAGTTTCTTTTACAGAAACTGATTGGGAAGTTTGTATAAATTCCCGTGGGCTTCCACAAGCATCATTAGAAATAAATCTTGTTGATAATTTAGGCGAAATCGCAAAATTAAATTTAATGTTAGGAGGAGCAACAGATATTGAAAAGCTCTAAAGGATTTACTCTAATTGAAGTGCTTGTTGCATTATGTATTTTTAGCATTGTTTGTGTGGCGACAGCTCCCGCATTTATAAATCATGCATCAGCCAATACAAACTCAGAGCGAAAAACAACCGCAATAAATTTTGCACAAAATATTTTAGATGACCTAAGGAAAAAGGATGTCACAAATCTTCTTAGTTCAGGTTCAGAAGAAATAACTAATACAATAGATAGTAAAAATCTAATCGCAAAAGTTTCTTATTGTACAAAAAGTACATATTGTTCAACGGCAAGTCGTCATATACTAGTTGAGGTTTTTTTTAATGATAAAAATATTTATAGTGTTGAAACCGTTTATACTCAGTTAAAATAATAAACATTAAATAATATAAAAATTTTTAAGGTAAAAATTTTAATGGTTAAGATTAAATTAAATAATCAAAAAGCTTTTACTATTATGGAGCTCTTGGTTTGCTCTTTTTTAAGCCTGCTTATTATTGGATTACTTTTGCAAACCGTTCTTGCAAATAAAAAACTTTATAAAATGGATATTGTTAGAACTTCAATGATTCAAAATTTAAAAACAGCAATGGAAATAATGGGAACAACAATAAGAGTGGCTGGGGAAAATTTACCTGCGACTTTCCCATCTGTTGAACTTATACAAGATGAAAATGGATTTTCCGAATTGATAGTAAGGAGAAATTTACTAGATGAGATATTAAAAGTTTGTGAACCAATTGTCGCGGGGGATTCTACAAATAATATTTTTTTTGCAACATCAGGCACGACTTCTGGTTGTATCTATAGTGATAACACTTATAACTATAACGCTTGGAAATCACATAGACAAGAAATGGGAGGCACGGTTTTTCCGTATATCTATGATCCAGATACTAGCGTAGGAGAATTCTTTAAATATAAATCGGAAACAAACGATGGCTCTTCATATTCTCTTGTCACAGGAAATCAAATATTTTCTAACTCATATCAAGTAGGAAGCTCCGCTATGTATATGGTAGAAGAGTGGAGATTCTTTATAAAAGACGGCTTTTTAATATTAGTAGAAAACAATCAAGATGCTACAGAAAATAAAATTATAAATAAGGTAAATAAATTTAATATATCAATTAAATTAGATGATGATACAACTAAAGATACATTTTTGCCTGAAAATAACGATGAGTGGACAGATATAAAATCCATAGAAATAGAGTTGGGAGTTGAAGATAAATTTCTAAATGAAACATTAGAAAAAGTTTTAAAGGGAAGTTTTTATCCAAGAAATATTTTATCAAATTAATGAAAGAGGAATTTTAATGAAAAATAAAAAACAACATGGTTTTGTATTAGTGTCAGTACTTTTTTTTGTTGTTTTAATCATTGCATTGCTTGGTGCGTATTTACTAATTACTCATTTAGAATTAGCTTCCACTAAACATGTTAAAGATTCTACTAGTGGTTTTGCTGCTGGTGAAGCGGGGCTAAATATTAGAGCAGAAGAAATGAGAAATATTTTTGTAGGCTATAATCAACCAAGTGGCTCGTCGCCAAATGCCACTAATCCATGTGAAGGAAGTAATAAAGGAAGTGGTGATTATATTTGTAAAAAGTTTATTTTTGGTCACAATAATGTTACTACCTATCTTTCCGAAGATGAGGATAATCCAATCAACACTACAATTCCTGTAGGAGAAAGGTATCAAAATTTAAATGCTCAAGAATATCGTTATACAGTTTTTTCTGTTGCAAAAGGTGCGCAAGATCAAACAGAAAGTGTTTTGCAACTTCGCTTTAAAAGTAGATTAGTGCCTCTTTTTCAATTTGCTGCTTTTTATGATAAAGATTTAGAAATTGCCCCTGGAACAGAAATGAGTTTGTCGGGGCCAATTCATACAAATGGAGATCTATATTTAAATGCAGATGTAAATTTAAATATTTATGGTCAAATTACTTCTGCAGGAGATATTTTTAGAGGAAGAAAAAATAATAATAATTGTGGAAGTTCTGTAAACATTATTGCACCTGTTTCTTTAAAAGCAATGTTAAATGGATGTTCGAAAAGGACAAAAGTTACGGATTTCTCTGCATGGAAAGGAATGGTTGAGAGTAAAGTCGAGAAACTTACTGTGCCAAGCCCAGAAATATTAAATCCAGATTCATCATCTACATATTTTTCTTCAGCAGATCTTAGATTACAATTAAAGCTTGATTCTAGTAATAATGTTGATACATCAAATGCTACAACAGGTGTTGTCGTCTTAAATGCTGACGGATCAGAAAATAGTAGTGAAACATCAAGCTTAAATTCATGTAGTGGCAATATTAATGGTTATGCAGTTGGTTCCACAAAAACCTTTTATAATAATAGAGAGAAAAAATATATCAGAATGCTAGAGGTAGATTTACAATCTTTATTTAATTGCTTGTATTCCACAAAATGGTTGGGGGGTGCAAGTCGTGTCTTATCAGATGATTCAGAAGGGGGCTTGGTCTTTAATTTTAGTTTGTCGGGACCTAATGCAAATAGTTCGTCAAATAATTATGGCGTTAGAATAACAAATGCTTCAACATTAGCATCTTCTGAAAGTGGGGCACCGCAGATAAAGGGCCTTTCCATAATTACGAATCAAGCAGTTTATCTCCAAGGAAATTATAATTCTATAAATAAAAAACCATCTGCAATAATGGCAGATTCCTTTAATATATTATCTAATGCTTGGAATGATTCAAAAAGCAGTTGGTCACAACGTATAGCAAGCAACACTACGATCAATACTGCTGTTTTATCGGGCACGGATAGTACAGGCGGAACAGAAGGAACGGGCGGACAAGGTGGCTCTTATAATGGTGGACTTGAAAATTATCCAAGACTTCACGAACAGTGGAATGGTAAGACGTTAACTTATAAAGGTTCATTCGTAAGTCTTGATACTCCTAAACATGTTAACGGTTCATGGGTATATGGCAATCCTCAATATAACGCTCCAACCCGTGTGTGGGATTACGATACCGATTTTAATGATGGGGATAATCTTCCGCCGATGTCTCCTCGATTTGTGTATTTGCGTCAAGAACTCTTTAGCCAATCTTTTTAGGCGGCATTTAGGTGATTTTATGAGAAATTGTTTTAAAAAGTTTTGTCTTAAATTTTTTCTTAAAAAATATATGGTGTTTGATTTTTATAAATTAATATATTTAGTTTTATTCTTGCCACTTAGTCTTTATGCACGCGCGGAAAATGTGTACGTAAATACAGGATCAATGCAATCAATAAGTGTAGGAGAAAATTATACATGTGCAATTACAACAGATAAGAATAAATCTGTATATTGTTGGGGACGAAATGATTATGGGCAACTTGGAAATAACACAAATGTAAATAGTGAAGTGCCCGTTCAAGTAAAAGATAAATTAGGTACGAACTATTTAACAGGTGTAATTCAAATTTCTACGGGAAGTTTGCATGCTTGCGCATTAACTATAAATGGAGAAGTGTATTGCTGGGGTTATAATGAAGATGGGCAATTAGGAAATAATTCCATTAAAAATAGTAAAATACCAGTACAGGTAAAGGATGATTCGGGAATAAAATATTTAACGAAGATAAATCAAATTTCTGTTGGGAGTTTCCATACATGTGCAGTAACAACAAGTGAAACGGTGTATTGTTGGGGGAAAAATGATTTTGGTCAAGCTGGAAATAGTATAAATATACATAACAGGCTTCCAGTTCCAGTAAAAAATACAATGGGAATTTATTTGTCAGGTATAAGTCAAATTTCTGCTGGCTATTGGCATACATGCGCCACAACTAAAAAAGGAGAAGTGTATTGTTGGGGCAGTAATGGTTTTGGTCAACTCGGAAATGATATTGGGTTAAATAGCAAAGTACCAGTACAAGTAAAAGATAAATCTGGAACGGCATATTTAACAAATATAAATCAAGTTTCCGCTGGATATCGCTATACGTGTGCAGTGACAATAGATGAAAAAATATATTGTTGGGGTGAAAATAATTATGGACAACTCGGAAATAATGCAAATGTAAATACCAAAATACCTGTACAAGTT
>CAZHSB010000045.1:0-13738 GCA_964534945.1 uncultured Bdellovibrionales bacterium
TTTATAGAGATACGATAAACACGACAAATACAGGGTTAAGAAAGGCAAGAGAAGAGGGACTTGCCGAAGGGCTTGCTGAGGGGCGTGCAGAAGGCCTCGTCGAAGGACGAGAAAAAGGTCTTGCCGAGGGACGTGCAGAAGGTATAGCAGAGGGAGAAATCCTTGCCACAATAAAAATATATAAAAATATGATTTCAAAGAATATAAAACATGAAGATGCACTAAAATTTTTAGAAATTTCTGATATTGAATGGGAAAAAGAATATAAATTATTTTTATAAAATAATTGGTGATAATTAATTTAGTAATGCCTCAATCAATTCTTCTTTTGATGGGTGCAAGATTGGAACAAAAGTTTTTGCATCGCCTAAAATTTGTGATTGTTGTTTTTCTTTTCTTCTTAAATTTTGATAAATAAGATTATCTACTTTTGAAGCGTGTAGAGAGATTATATTTACGGTTCCTGTTTGGCCAATTCTGTGTATTCTATCTATAGATTGGAGCCAATGTTCTGCGTTCCAAGTTTTATCTAAATAAACAGCAGTTTGTGCGGCATGCAAAGTAATCCCCACTCCGCCTGCCGCAGGAATTCCAATAAGAATTTTTAGATTGCTGTCTTTATTTTGAAAATCATCAATAATTTTTTGTCGTTCATTTATTTTTAATTCACCATAAAAGGGAGCGCTTCCTAATGTTTCATACCTTTTTACTAGTTCCTCTACGTTCTTTTTATAATTAGTCCAGATAACTAACTTTCTTTTTCCCTCTTTTACAAGCTCTTCAACAATATCATCAAGTTCTAAAAATTTTACAGGTTCTCCTTTCCAAGTCTCGTCTAATAATCTAGGATTAACGGCGATTTGAACTGCGCGCAAATATTGCTCTAAAATACTGTCTATTTGTTTTGTATATGTTTCTCCATCAATGTTTTTTAGCTCAACAAGCAATTCTTTACAAAGACAGTTATATTTTTCTTTTTGATCTCCAATCATTTCTAAATCACGAACAGAAAAAAGTTTTTCTGGTAAATTTATTACTTCTTCTTTTTTCCTCCTAAGCAAAAGTTCTGATACCCTATTAATAACTTCGTTCACCTCCCCTATTTTAAATTTTTTAACAGCAAACTCACTCCACTTATTTCCGACTTCTGCAATTTTTGTAAGCCAAGAATAAAAATTTGTTCCAAAACGTTTTCCGTCATCTAAAATTAACATTTGTGACCAAATATCAACAATATTGCAAGGGATTGGGGTTCCACTTAATAAAACTTTTCTTTTTGAAAAAAGTGCAATCTTTCTAAGGGACTTAAATGTTTTTGATGTTGGGTTTTTTAATTTTTGTGATTCATCAAAGCAAATCATTACATTTTTTTTCTTAACTATTTCTAAAAGTTTTTCAGAGATATCATCTAACCTTGCACTTTCATAATTTATAATTGCAATCTCTACTCCTTGAGAAAAAATTTTTTTTAAAATTTTCTCTCGTCTTCCCTTACTTCCTATAATTGGCTTAGCCCATAAATCTGGGGTCCAATACTGTGCTTCTTTTTGCCAATTTGTTGTAAGGCTATTTGGGCAAATTACTAAAAGTAAATCTACCTTCTCAGATTCTCGTAAAAATTTAAATGCTGAAAGAACAGTTAACGTTTTTCCGAGCCCCATATCATCACCAAGAAGTGCACTCTTAAATTCTAAAAGCCAAGAAACAGCGACTCGTTGATGAGGAAACAATTTTTTTTCAAAATCTTGATCATTAAAATTTATCTTTGCATCGTTTAATTTTTTAAAATATTTACAACGATCAATTAAAGATTTTCTGTTTTTTATGTCTTCTAATAAATCTAAGAAAGATTGTGTCGAGGTAATATTGTTGAGGCTATGAGATAATAAGGTTTTATTTATTATTTGATAATCAGTATTAACACTTGATTCTTTAAATCTAAAAAGATAATGGTCTTTATAAACAGGATGTGTCTCTTTTACTAATTTTAAAAAAGCAGGTTCATTGCATAAAATAGAATTAACAAAATTTTTTTTAATTAACAAAATTGGATCTTCTTGATTTGTCCAGCAAATATCAGGCAAAAACAATCCTAAAGATTCATCTTGAATATTGTTCTCCCCTATTTTTATAGATTTTTTTAGTTCTTTTGTTTTGTTTATTAAATAATTTGTAATATCATTTGTTACAAAACATTGCATACCAAAGCTTTTAAAATTATATAAAACTTTTTCAAGTTCATGTTCTGTAAAACTACTTGCTGTTTTTTTTCTTTGAAGATGTGATTTTATATGCTTAAAGCCAACGGTTAATTGATTAGTCATTGAATATTTTAATTCAAAAAGTCCATTTGAGTCGGTATGCCTAAAAATGAATGGAAAAAGAAGTGCGCTTTCAAGCTCCTCTTTTTGGCAGGAGTAATTTTGGAGCATAATTTTTTTTCTAATATCGCTTCCATGTTTTAATAATTTTCCTGCTTCTTGTTCAACCGCAAAAGAAATATTTTCATTTTTTAATTTTTTTAATAATTCATTTAATTTTAGTGTTGGCAAGAAAAAAGTATGATTCTCTTTTTGATAAAAAATCCCCTTTTCTTCCTCTATAATTTTTTTTGCTTTCGTTCTTGCTTTTGCACAAATGAATAAAGCATTTTTCTCTTTTGATAATTTTATTATGACATCTGGCTCTGTAAGGGAAATATCATTTAAAGAAACTTCAAAAGGATTTTTTGATAAATTTTGTAATGCAATTTTCTTTTCATTATTATGTGCTAATAGTTTATTTTTTAATTCATCAAAATTAACTTGATAATCTATGGTGTCCTTTGAAAAATTTTTAGATTTATATATTTTGTTAAAATGTTTTAAAGGAACATACCAAAGTTTTTCTTCCTTGTTATATGAGACCTCAGATAGTGAATATAAATACCTATAGCGGTCCTTGTTATATTGAAAACGAAGGCAAATAAAATCGTTTTTTATAAATAAAAATCCAGTTTTCTTCAATAAGTTCATAGGTTTTTATTGTATCTCAAATACTAAAAACCTAAAATATAACTTTTAGCGAAAATTTTTGTTGATAATTTGGATTTTTTCTGTTACTTTCTCAAGCCGATGGTCGCCATGCGAATTGGTCGGTTAAATAAAAATTTTTAAAGGGTATTGTGTAATTTATTTTGTTTATATCTTGAAAGGAGCGTGTCGTTTTGAAGAGAATATATAAATCAAAATTAATTTTGCTTCTATTAAAAATACTCGAAATTACGACATTCGTTTTTTTTATTATTCATCTAATTATCATCACCAAAATCAATCATTTAATAAACACTAGATATAAAAAGTTTTGTTTTTTTAATATTGTTTTTTTAGAAACAGTTTTAATGAAAACAATTGGGGATAAAAAGAGTTTTTTATTTAAAAATTTTTTAAATAAAAAATGCTATATAAAAAATAATGGAGGTGTAATATGGCTACTTCAACCATGAAAAAAGAAAGTAATGGATTAAATTTTTCTGCAACATTTGCTCCATCTGCGGGGAGTGGATTTGGCGATATTGTTGCTGCCGAGAAAGCTAGTTTGCCACAGTATCAAAATATAGCACTTGATGCCATATCAGATTTTCAAGAAGAGGTGGCAAAAAATCCAAGGTTAACACAACAGCTAAAGGATTTTATATCGATAAAATGTGAATATATTAGACCTGGAATAGTGTCTCCATCTAAGTCTATAAATCCAGTGGAACCACTAGTAGATGCAGTAAGGGAGCTACAGGTATTGTGCCAAAAATGGGATGGCGTTAAGGGAATCGAGGGAGCTTTAATGAAGGTTGTTGACGGAATGTTGAGCTATAAAATTGATGAAGAATTTAATCTTATATCTCGTTTTCCAAAGGTTTCTGTTGATGATATGAAAGATGTGAAAAAAATTATATTGGAGAATATTGGAGAAATAAAACAGGGAATGTTGGATTTTTGCAAAACACACGACTCTAATGCGGATGTTGTAACATGTTTGTTGATTAATAAAAAAATGGGAACATTAAAGGATATATTGATACAGGAAAGTGTTGATATCATAGACAAGCAATATGGAGATACAAAAAGAAGGGCGTATAGTGCGATCGGAAGTATTAAGACTGTGCTTTTTGCTTTAGGTGGGGAAAGTGCTTATAGTGCGCTAGAAAAATTATCTACAGTTAAGAAATTTTTAAAGGAATAAAAATTTTTGTTAGTTTATTTTTGCTAATGTGTTAAAAGACTATTTTATAAACATATGGATTATTGTAATCTTGTAGTCTATGAGAAAAAGTTGGAAAGTTAGAGTCGATAATCAAACAAAAGTAAAGGTGTATAAAAATGCCGTTAAATTAGGTGTGAAATCCTTATTATCTACTGTTGAGTCAAAGGTTGATATCAAAGATTTCTTGGAAGAAGTGAGTATTTTATTTACTGATGATGAGTTTATTCACAAATTAAATAAGGATTATAGAGGAAAAGATCGCGCGACTGATGTGCTTTCTTTTGCAAGTCTTGATGGTGATTGTGAAAATTTTTTATTTAAAAGTTTAGGAGACATCGTTATTTCTTTAGAAACTGCTAATAAGCAGGCGATAGAGTATAATACGAGCTTTAATGAAGAAATTTTTAGATTATTAACTCATGGAATTTTACATCTAGTTGGTTTTGATCATGAAAATGTTTCTAAAAAAGCTGAAAAAGAAATGTTTGATTTACAAGATTTGTTAATTGATAAATATAAAAATAATTTTTGTATGGTAAAATAAAAAATGGAACAAGAGATAGTAGGTATTTCACATATAGAATCAGGACTTGGTGGCATAAAAGAGCGTGTGGAGGCTCTTGGGAGGTTACTTTGACATTGAATCAAAGAAAGAAAGATTAGAAGAAATAAATAAAGCATCTGAATCTGACAGTTTTTGGTCGAATGTTAGTGAATCAAAAAAAATATCTCAAGAAAAAACAAAATTAGAAAAGTGCATTACGACTTATGAGAAAATAAAACACGATTTTATTGATTTATTGGCGGGGCTTGAGCTTTATTCTGAGGTTGGAAATGTTGATTTTTTGGTAGAGCTTGAGGGGATATACAAAAGAATTAATGAAAAATTATCACAGCTTGAATTCGTATCGAAAATGTCGGGTAAGTTTGATTCGCTAAATGCAATATTAGAAATAAATGCAGGGGCAGGGGGAACCGAGGCTCAAGATTGGGCGTTAATGCTTCTTAGAATGTATACTCGTTGGGCGGAAAAAAGGGGGTTTAAATGTGAGGAAATGGATCGTGTTTATGGCGAAGTTGCTGGTATAAAGAGTGTAATGATCTTAATAAAAGGTGATTATTCTTATGGTTTTTTAAGAGGAGAGCAGGGCGTACATAGGCTAGTTAGAATTTCTCCATTTGATTCTGGGCAAAGACGTCATACATCTTTTGCGGCAGTTGCTGTAATGCCAGACATTGAGGAGGAAATCAGCATTGATGTTGATGAAAAAGATTTAAGGATTGATACATATAGATCTTCAGGGGCAGGCGGGCAACATGTTAACACGACAGATTCTGCGGTTAGAATTACACATATTCCGACAGGAATGGTTGTTACATGCCAAAATGAGCGTTCTCAGTATAAAAATAAAGATCAAGCAATGAAAGTTTTAAAAGCAAGGCTTTATGAGCTTGAAGAAAGAAAGAATCAAGAGAAGTTAACCCAAATTCAAGGAGAGAAAAACAAGATTGATTTTGGAAGCCAAATTAGAAATTACGTTTTGCACCCATATAAAATGGTGAAAGACACAAGAACTAACTATGAAACTTCAAATGCTGAGGGAGTGCTTGATGGGGATTTGGACCAGTTTATGGATAGCTATTTACAAAAGCAAGCAGGAGTAAGTGATTATGGTGCATAATTCTGAATGCATTATAATAATCTGACTTTTGAACTTTATAATTTTATGATGCTAATTTATTGATTTTGCTATATATTTCAATGTTCCACGTGGAACATTTTTATTACTTTAGAAAATGTAATCTTTTTAACTAAAATTATTATTCAAAAGCAAAAACGAAGATAGGGATTAAAATACATGATTCAGAATGTTATAATATCCAATCAAAATTTTGGAGTTTATGATTTTTTAACGACAATTAGTTGATTTTATTGTTAAATTTAATGTTCCACGTGGAACATTTTTGTTTTTGAGGTGAGGCTTTTTGCGATAATTGAAATAAAATATAAGATTCACTTCATTGTTTACTTTATTATGATCTTCTAAGTTTAACTTATTTTTTTCTAATTCTCATTAAAAATTATCTCCCCAAGGCCAATGATTTTTTTTTGATGATATCTCATTTTTATTAATGTTCCACGTGGAACATTTTTAGATTAAAAATGAATTATTTATTTTTAAGAGCACCTAATTTTTATACGAAATTACTATTTAAAAACAAAAGGAGGGGATGGAGATTAAAATGCGTAATTTTGAACGCATATATCCAATAAGATTTTTAATATTTATAATTTTTAGCAACAACCAGTTGATTTAATTGTTAAATTTAATGTTCCACGTGGAACATTTTTAGATTAAAAATGAATTATTTATTTTTAAGAGCACCTAATTTTTATACGAAATTACTATTTAAAAACAAAAGGAGGGGATGGAGATTAAAATGCGTAATTTTGAACGCATATATCCAATAAGATTTTTAATATTTATAATTTTTAGCAACAACCAGTTGATTTAATTGTTAAATTTAATGTTCCACGTGGAACATTTTTAGATTTAAAACAAATTATTTATTTTTTAAGAGCACCTAATTTTTATCCGAAATTAATATTTAAAAATAAAAGACGAAGAGGGGAATTAAAATGCATAATTCTGAACGCATAATATCCAATAAGATTTTTAATATTTATCATTTTTAATAACAACCAGTTGATTCTATTATTAAATTTAATGTTCCACGTGGAACATTTTTGTTTTAGTTGTGCTTTTTGTGATAATTAAAGTGAAATATAAGTTTAACTTTATTGTTTACTTAAGTATGTTCCTCTCAAATTAACTTACATTTTATTCCAGTTCTTATTAAAAAATCATATTCTAAAAAACCAATGATTTTTTTTGACATCATCTCATTTTTATTTAATGTTCCACGTGGAACATTAAAACTTTCGATAAAGTCAATAAATAAAAAAAAGTATAAACTTTAAAAAATAGAATATAAGCATTAATTCTTTTTGTAATAATTTAAAAAATAAATATTGATTTTTATTTTTAATGAGTTATCATCTTTAAGTTTCTTAAAGTAATTCACGTTTCTATTTTAAAATGTTCCACGTGGAACATTTGCAACACATTGAAAGTATTAAATAAAATGAAAAATATCATCTCAATATCAAATCAAAAAGGCGGCGTTGGAAAAACAACGAGTGCGGTTAGTTTATCTTCTGAAATGGCGATAATGGGAAGATCTGTTTTACTTATAGATCTTGACCCTCAAGCAAGTGCATCTAGCGGTTTAGGTGTTGAGCTATTAAGTGAGGGGGAGGATTTGTATGATGTATTTTTTGGAAAACTTCCCATCGAGAAAATTATTCAACCAACAAATATTAAAGGCTTGGAGGTCGTTCCAGCATCAAAAGATTTAGTAAGCTTAGAACTTGAGATGGGGAAAACTCAAGGACGTGAATTAATTTTACAAACAGAACTTTCATTGCTTAGAAAACATTATGACTATATTTTTATTGATTGTCCTCCATCTTCTGGACTTTTAACATTAAATGCGTTAGGTGCGTCAAATTATATATTGATTCCATTGCAAGCTGAGTATTATGCATTAGAGGGGATTTCTGCATTAATAAATACTGTCGATTTTGTCAAACAAACAATAAACCCAAAACTTGAATTGTTAGGTGTTTTTCTAACAATGTATGATTCAAGAACGAGACTTTCCCCGATGGTGGAAGAAGAAGCTAGAAACTTTTTTAAAGAATTAGTTTTTGAAACAATTATTCCAAGAAACATTAGGCTTTCGGAGTGCCCAAGCTACGCGCAACCGATTTCTATTTATGATCCTAAATCATTAGGCGCTAAAACATATCATGACCTAGCTGTAGAAATAGATTTTAGGGCAATCAGAAAACTAAAAGAATATAAAGAATCTTTGGAAAAAAGTGAAATAGAAAAAGTTTCAAACGATTAGATTTTATAACCATGTTTTAAAATAAAAGTAGGAGATAAAATGAACACTGGAAAGAAAGAAAAAAAAGTATTGGGGCGGGGGCTAAGTGCATTAATTTCTACTCCATTACGTGAAAGCAATACAGCTATGAATTTAAGTGATACATTTTCTAAAAATTTTGAGAAAGAAAAAAATAATATTGTGAACATAAATAATGCAGAGAGGGTTTCTCCACAAAAAATCAATCTAAGTAATGAGAAAAAAATAAACATATCTGACATTCTTGTTAATGAATCACAACCTCGAGAAGATTTTGAAGAAAAAAATTTAGAAGAGTTGTCTGTTTCTATAAAAAAGCATGGAGTTTTACAGCCAATATTAGTAAGAGAAAAAGGCGATAAGTATGAAATTATCGCAGGGGAACGTCGATTTCGTGCTGCAAAAAAGGCAGGATTAAAAGAAGTTCCTGTTATTTTAAAAGAATTGAATGATACAGACGCTTACGAAATTGCTGTGATAGAAAATATTCAAAGAGAAAATTTAAATCCGATAGAACAGGCTAAGGCGTATCAAAAAATTATTTTGGAACAGAAGATTAGCCAAGCAGAGCTTGCAGAAAAATTAGGGAAAGAAAGATCAACGATTACTAATTTTTTAAGAGTTTTAGAACTTTCACAAGAAATTCAAGAAATGATTAAAGATAAAATTTTAACACTTGGTCATGCAAAAGTTTTACTTTCATTAAAAGAAAAATCTGCACAAAAATCTTTTGCAAAAAAAATTCAAACTGAAGGGCTTTCTGTAAGAGAGTTAGAAAAGTTAGTTTCTGACGCTTGGGTTCTTGATGCGGGGAGAGTACATAAATCATCACAAAATAGCGAAAAGCAAAAAAGATTAGAAATTACATCAAAATTTCCTGAAATTGTTGATGTTTTAAGGCAAAAATTAGGAACGAGAATTAATATTAAGCATCAAAAGAGTGGAAAGGGGAAAATAGAGATAGAATATTATTCTGAAGATGAACTAGATAGAGTGGTGCAATTAATTACAAAAGAATAATTTCTTGTCAAAAGAAAAATAAATTTTTATTTAAAGGGATTTTTATGGACAATAATAAATTAGAGGCAATTTTAGGTGCAGATTCTAAAATATCTGGAAATTTATTTTTTAAGGGCGTGGCTGAAATTAATGCTCAGATTGAGGGTGAAATCGTTGGCGAGTCTTTAATTACAATTGGGCAAACTGCAAAATTAAAATCAAATATTAAAGCAACTCAAATAGTTGTTTATGGAAATGTTATTGGAGATATTGTTGCAAAAGAAAAAATTTCTTTAAAAAATGGTGCTTTTTTAACTGGAAATATAGAAACTCCATGTGTAGAAATAGAAGATGGTGCTACATTTAATGGTCAATGTGTTATGAAAAAAGGCACAGAGAATTCTTTTCAAAATCAACATAATCAAACAAATCACGTTGCCCAAAAAGAAAAAGAAATTTAAGAATTACAAAAGCAATCACAATTATATTGGCAAAATAAATTGTAGTTTTCTTTAAAGATATCTTCTTGAAAAAATTAAAATGGAAGCAAGATTTATCTAGGATACAGTGGTATGTGTAACAAATTTAGTTATAATGAAATTTATTTTTATTACAACTAAAATTTATAAATTATTATGAACACAAATTACGATAAACTGTTTAATGAATATATTGATACAATAAAAAAAGGTAATGAAAAACCTACACTCCTTTTACATGTATGTTGTGCTCCATGTTCTACAACTTGTTTAGAAAGATTAATTGATATATTTAATGTTACAGTATTTTTTTACAATCCAAATATCTATCCGTTTGATGAATATCAAAAAAGACTAGATACGCTAAAAAAATTATTATTAATTTTTGAAAATAAAAAGATAAGAATACCACTTGTCGAATGTGATTATGATCGAAACGATTTTTTTGATGCAATTCAAATTGATAAAAATCCTGAACTAAAAAATGAAAAAGAGCGTGGCATAAGATGTAGTTGTTGTTATGCGTTCAGATTAAAAAAAGCTTTTTTTTATGCAATAAAAAACAAATTTGATTTTTTTGCGACGACATTAACCCTTAGTCCTTACAAAGATGCGGATAAAGTAAATATTATTGGATTATCTCTTGATAAAAATTTTTTACAAACATGCTCTCAAAAAGATTCTGCTGATATATCGGATAAAATTTCAAAATATCTTCCATCAGATTTTAAAAAACACAATGGCTATCTTCGTTCAAAAGAGCTTTCAAGAGAATACAACTTATATATGCAAAAATATTGTGGCTGTGAATTTAGTTTGAAAGAAAAATAAAAAGCCTATTGCAAAATTCATTGCAATAGGCTTTTAGTGTAAAATTAAATTAATATTTTGTAATACCAATTAAAAACGTACACATTTTTTATTACTTAGATTTCCTGTTGCATCAAGAGATGTAACGCATGCTTTATATTTAACGTCTTTCTTCTTTACAACTTTAAAAACGACAAATTTTTTACCTGCAGCGCTATATTCTGTTACTCTATTTTGTTTCTCATAGAAAGTATTTTTTGATTTTAGTTGTCCTTTCTTTACCGTATTTAATATAGAAACATATTCACTAGTAGTACTTTCATCTGATACAGTGTATACAACACGATATCTATTTTTCCTAATATTTCTTACTGCAACAGCTTCAATGACAGGAGCTGTGGTATCTACATTTTGTATAATAGGAGTTTCTACAGGAGCAGGAGTTGGTGTTGGTTTTACAGTTTCATTGTTGGAAACTACAACTGCATATTGTGTCTCTATAGGAGTTCCACAATTATATACTTTATTGTCTCTAATAGTTCCGCTATAGCCTACATAAATTCCATTATCAGATTGATTTTCTACAAGATTTTCTGCGATATTAGCATCTAAAGATTCACACCAAATTCCCCAGTTTCCAATTTCGTTTTTACTAGTAATAGTATTATTTTCAATTGACACATCTGTCATCTTTCCATCTGTATGAATACCAGTATTAGCATTAGTAATTAAATTACCACTTATTATCATTTCACAATCTTTATTATCAGAATATGCAAGAATTCCAGAGGCTGCATTATCCCACTCATTTCGGTAATCATATCCGAACTCAGAAATTGCATTTCCTGTAATATTTGCTTTTACAATTTTATCAGTGGCATTCATATCATAAACAACAATTGCATTAGCAGCAATATGTGTACTGTCCCCTGGGCCAGTAATAGTGTTATCTTTAATTGTTACATCCCATGCTCCTCTTACATCAATTCCATTTTTTTGAAAATCATAAACATTGCAATTTTTTATAGTTAAATAATTTGGTGTTGAATCGCTAGCCTGTGCATATGCGACAATAGCTCGTCCTCTTTGCATTCCATACATAGTTTCTGATTCATCTCTAATATTAAATACTGTAAGACTATCGATAGTGACACCTGTTGAATTTTGTACTCCAATTCCTGAAAGGCCACCTGTGCCCATTACATTAATGGTTCCAGTATTATTTCCATCTACTTTCATATTTTGAATTTGAATTTCTGATGAATTAGTAATTGCGATTAATGCCAAATTTGTACCAATTTGGTGATCTGTTGGTAGTGCGGCACTTGGTGCCTTGATAATTGTTTCATCTCCAACACCACTTATCGTTAATCCTGTTTTCCCATTGATAACGAATCCGCCAACATACTCTCCAGCTTCAAGCTCGATAATGCCATCTGTATTATTGTCAATAGCAGATTGTAAATCGTCTGTTGGTTTAACTTGTTCTGCAAATCCATTGATGGCTAACAATCCAATGGACAATAAAAGTAATAAAGATTTCTTCATTCTTGATCTCCTGTTTTATGTTTTTTTATTAAACGACTTTTTTATGGAGTAAAAAAATAAGGAACTAAGAATTAGTGCCCTATTTTTAAAGCATCATTATAAAAAGTGCTCTAATTATAGGAGAATCAAATTATAAGTCAATTAATTTTTATTCTTTACTTTTTTCCGTGAAACCACTGTTACGATTTAATAAATGCTTACATATTAATTAGTTATAACTATCAAAATCTAAAAGAAAATAACGCTATGGTAAAAATATCAATCTTTCTTTATTAAAAATGCTCCATCTACTATTGAAAAATGGTCGCAATCAGTTGAGTTGTTATAGTCTAAAATTTTAAATGTAATTTGTTTTTCATTTTTGATTGGTATTAAAAGATGATATGGATAATCATCTTGTTTATCAGCCCAATCTTTTGTAATTTTTTCTACATTTCTTATATATTTTTTATTAGGACCAAAAAGTATTTTTTTTGATAACGATTTTTCATTTTCATCAAAAGCTTGGAAAGATACAGAAGTGTCTTTGCATACCTTCGATTGAAAAGATGTTGATAAGATTCCTTCAAAATATTTTGTATTTTTTGGTATATCATATGTAATTTCTGCGTTTGCATGTAATACAATAGAATTTTTCGCGTTCATAACATCAGATTCTTTGAAGATCGTAATTACATTGTATTCTTGTAGCATTTTATCGGAAGAATGTTTTTCTGTAATAGGTTTCTGATCAACTAATAATTTTCTAGTTATATCTTTTTCTTGTAAATAGGAAATTTTTGGAGCTGTGATTTTTAAAAAATTACTTTTCCAATTATCATTTACTTCTGAAATATATGGAACAAAATTTGAAATGGAGCTTAATATTGTGATTGGTATAGAAATAATAGTAAGCGATGCATAACAAAATAGTAATTTTTTATTTTTTGCATATAAAAATAAATATAAAGTTAAGCAAAAAATAAGAGGAACAAATTCTGCGATATATCTTTGTGTTAAGAAAAAATACATTGAAATTATTAAAGCTTGGACAAGGCAACTAATGATTAATGGAAGCCAATTTAAATAAAAAATGTTATCTACTTTTTTTATTTCATCTTTTTTACTATGTTTTAGGGTGAATATGAAAAATAAAAACAAAAGAATCAAGAAAGAAGAAGAAAGAGTAATTGAAATAAAAGGTTCTTGCCATGCAAAAAATAATTCTGGATTCTCGAGATTTGGATATCGTGCCAATATAAAAGGAAAACTTGTGGTAAAGTTATCTAAATTTGGAATTAAGTAAAAGTATAAGCCTTCAAATAATCTTTTTAAATTAAACATGCCTGTGTCTTTTCCAATTTGTGCATAAAACAAAGACGAATCAAATAATTTAAAAATTCCACCAAATCTTTTGTAGTTATACCACATTTGAATGATAGCCCCGATGCTTGCACTAAAAGACAAAGAGAAAATGTTTAAAAGTAAATTCCGTTTTTCAAAAAACAATCGTATAAAAACGACACCTGATAAAAAATAAAGAGGAAGTGCAAAGGTTGTTCGAGAAAGACAAGCAAAAGATGCAGAAATTCCTAAAAGAAATAGTGTTGTTGGATTAAGTTTTTTTTGAATGATGCAAAAATAAGCAGAGATCCCAACTATTGACCAAGCAACTCCCCACAACATAGATT
>CAZHSB010000046.1:0-8275 GCA_964534945.1 uncultured Bdellovibrionales bacterium
ATATCCCATTATCTCTTAAAAGTTCTGGACCTATTATTTTTATATTTTGATTTTTCGATATTCCTAAAAAAATCCAAAACGTAAAATGTTCTTCTTTTACATTATTTTTAAAAACATCATGTCCAACAATTACTTTATCACTTAAAAAAACAATATCTTCTTTGTTAATATTTAATTCTTCTTTTATTTCTCTATACATTCCGTCTAATATTGAATTATCTTCCTTATCTATTCCTCCTCCAGGCAAACAATAATATATTGGAGTTTCTTTTTTTTCTCTTCTAATAAGAGCAATTTTATCAAGACTTTCATTAAACAATATTACTCTACATCTAGAAGGAATCTCTGCTATATCTTGATTTACGGCATAATTATCTAGTATTAAATTTATATTGTTTTCCATTTTATTCTGTTTTACTTTTTTATTACCATTGCTTCATAAGGTGCTAAAATGCCATTTGTAAATAATTTTGTTCTTTTTACATTTGATATTAAAACTTTTGAAGTTGGCAAAGAAAATTCATCAATTACGTTATAATCTACGCTCTTCGAAGCAAAGTTACAAATAATTAATATTTTTTCTTTTCCTAATGTCCTAGTATATGTCCAAACAGTTTTATTGTTTTCATCTAATAACTCATATTTTCCATAAACTATAACTTCATATTTTTTTCTTAATGCAATTAATTTTTTATAGTAATTAAAAACAGAATCTTCTCTTTTAATTTCTTCTTCTGCATTTATTGTTTTATAGTTTGGATTTATTTTTATCCAAGGCGTTACACTTGAAAAACCTCCAAAATTAGAATCGTTCCACTGCATGGGAGTTCTTGCACCATCTCTTCCTCTTGAGCTAATAATTTTTAACATTTCTTTTTCGGAATATCTACCATTTTGTGTGTGCTCATAAAAAGCATTTATGCTTTGTACATCGTTTAATTCATCAATGCTTTTAAAAGAGGCGTTTGTCATTCCAAGTTCTTCTCCCTGATAAACATATGGCGTACCACAAAGCATATGAATAGAAGTAGCAATCATTTTTGCCGAGCGTTCTCTTAATGGGCCTGTTTCTTTTCCAAGTCTAGACAACACTCTTGGCTGATCATGATTATTCCAATATAAACTATTCCAAGATTTATTGTATAATTTTGATTGCCATTTGCTAAAAATTTTTTTCATCTCTACTATATCAATTTTTCTATTTGTCCATTTAAACGTGTCACCTCCATCTAATTCTATATGTTCAAAAGCAATTAACATATCAAAAACTGTCTTTGTATCATTTGCATATTTTATAGATTTTTCTGGTGAAGTACCGCTCATTTCTGCAACGGTCATAACATCTTTTCTTGATAAAACATTTTCATTCATTTCTTTTATAAATTCACAAAGTCTTGGACCATTTGCAACATATGGAAAAAAATTTTCAAAAGAAGTAGCACCGTCTTTACCATCAGGAAATTTCTGGTTTTTTGAAATAAAACCGATTGCATCCATTCTAAAGCCGTCGACACCTTTATCAATCCACCAATTCATGATATCAAAGATATCTTGTCTTACATTTTTATTTTCCCAATTTAAATCTGGCTGTTCTTTACAAAAAAGATGTAAATAGTATTCATTTGTTTTTTCATCTTTCTCCCAAACACTTCCACCAAAAACCGCCGTCCAATTATTTGGAGGAAGTGTTCCATTTTTTTTGCCTTTTTTCCAAATATAATAATCTCTATATTTATTATTTTTATTTTTTTTACTTTCTATAAACCATTTATTCTCACAAGATGTATGATTTACGACCATATCGATTACAATTTTTAATCCTTTTTCATGGGCTTTTTTAAGCAACATTTCAACATCTTTCATCGTTCCAAACTCAGGGGAAATTTTTCTATAATCAATAACATCGTATCCGTTATCATAGTTTGAAGACTCATAAAAAGGGCAAATCCAAATAATCGTAGCACCAAGATCTTTTATATAATCTAACTTTTTTATAATACCTTTTAGATCACCTATACCATCATTATTTGTATCAAGAAAACTTCTTGGATAAATTTGATAAAGCACCCCCTCTTTCCACCATGTTTTTTTCATAATGTTTCCTAAAAATATTAAGCATACTCTTTCCTTAACATGCTTACATTAAACTCCACTACTTGAAAATAAAATCAAAACTTTTAATACTTTTTTATTTATGGAATTATTTAATTTTTCTTTTATTTTATAGCCTTTGTAAAAGGAGGAACTTCTCTCAAAAAAACACTCATTTAAAATTTATTCTTTACATTCAAAATTTTCTGCAAAAAACTTCATATTCATATTTATTTTTACCTTATCATGGGGAACAAGTAAATATTTCCAAGACTTTCCTCCATTTTGTGTAGTGTATCTTGTCGCTTCTTTACAATATTTTAATGCAGCTCTAGTTTTTTCTCTTACTTCGTTAGATTCCACATCTTTCGCTTTTTTTGTTTCCACAAGATATATGTTTTCATTTGTCTCAACAACAAAATCAGGTTCATAATTTTTATTATTATTACTCCATGTTATGTAAAATTGTTTTGGCGCAGGTCTTAACCACTTTATGACAGTAGAGTCATCTTCTAAAATTATTGCAAAATCTTTTTCAGTTTTAGAATCAAATTTATATAAATTATGATATGCCTTTTTAAAATTTCCAAACACTACTGATGGAATTTTACTAACAGGTTCAATAGTATCTCTAAAATCACATATTTTGTCTTCTTCATTTTTAACAAAATTATGATCCAATATTTTTTTAAATGGACTTACATGAGGAGCTTCAAATTTTGTAATTTCCTTATGGAAATGATTTAATAACTGTGGTTTTATAAAACCCCCTATAAACTCTTTACTCCATTGAACTAACTCTTTTATTTCATTTTCTTTTAAATATGTTTTTACCTTTTCAATAATTTGATTTGCTAATTTAAATAGTAACTTAGAATTTTCAAAATAATCTACTTCAGGTATATTTACTAACTCATTTACAATAATATTTTCTAATTTATCAGGAACAAATTTTCCACCACCAACAATGGTATCCTCTTTATTTTCTCTAAGTGTTTTTCTATATATTTCTTCCGAAATCGGCATTATATGAAATTCATTTGTATCTAAATCAAAATCATCAAACCAAGTTTTTACTTCTAAAGGTGTTATTGAAATTTGAGGAATTTCAATAATTTCTTTTTTTAAATTTTCTAATTCTTTATCTAAATATTGATAACTTTGCTGAGTAAACTCTTCCATTTCCTGTTTTTCTATAAAATTAAATTGATCATTTTCATTAAATTTATTTTCTTTATTTTTCTTTATTACATCTTTAACTTCTTCAGAAGTTAATTTGTTTAATGGCTTTCCAAACTTACTTAATTCTGGGAGTACATCATAAAAATCTTTTTTTACATTCAGAGACGCTTGAGCTTCATTTTTTTCTTTTTTATCTTCTATTTGATCAATTTTTTTCTGTTCCTCTTCAATTTGCAAATCATGTTTTGATTTTGTTGTAACGACCTCTTTTTTCTGCATATCATAAGAAGAATCTGATATATCAATAATATTTTCCCGCCTTATTATAGAATCTTCTTTTTGTGCTGCTTCTATTATTTCTTGAAATTTATCATGAGAAACTATTGTTAATTTATCGACTTTCTCATCACCTGTTCTTTTTCCATATGGCAACCTTAAACCTCTGCCTATAGTTTGCTCTCTTAGAGTCATAGCCGCTGCTGTTCTTAAAGGAATAATGGTATATAAGTTTGTTATATCCCAACCTTCTTTTAGCATATTAACATGAATAACTATCTCTATTTCATTATCAAAATTTTCTAGTGTCAGTAACTTTTCAATATTTTCTTGTTTTTCATCTCCTTTTTGCTGAGAATGAATTTGCATAACTTTATTTTTATAATCTCCTTTAAAAAATGAATCTGACTTTATAATTTTTTCTAATTCCCCTGCATGCTGAGTATCTTTTGCAACTACCAGAACAAAAGGTTTTACTAATCTAACATCATTGTCTTTTGCATACTTCATTAAATTTGCTTTCGTATCCTCATGAATCCGTATTCCATCTTGAAGTTTCAATAGATCTAAATCTTTTTGATCATAAGAACTTGGATCAAAATTTTTCCTCGTTGCTACAGCAGGTTCTTTTACAAAACCATCTTCCATCGCCCTATGCAATGAATACTCATAAACTACATTTTTAAATTTTCCTTTATCTGTATATGGCGTAGCTGTAACTTCTATTCCTAAAATCGGTCTTAATTGCTCTATAGAGCTAAAGGTTGCTCCTACTCTATAGTGATGAGATTCATCCATTAACATCACTAAATCTTTTAAACTTTTTAAATAACCAAAATACGAATCTCCTAATACCTCTGAAAAATTACGAATTCCGACTTTATCTCGATTCATTTTATCCATATTAAAAATATTTATTGTTACGGAATTAAATATTGAATCATTTTTAGTAATTCTTTTTTTAAGATTATCTCCTGTAATAATTTGTGGTGGACACAGTGTAAATTCACTAATTCCTTTAAAAACATATTTTTTACTAGATGGCATTCCAAGATCTTGTATCAATTTATTATAAATTGTAGTTCCTGGTGCAAGAACAAAAAAGTTTTTTACATTTTTTGCCTTATACAAATATGTGATAAATGCCCCCATTAATCTTGTTTTTCCAACTCCCGTAGCAAGAGTAAAACAAATATTAGCAAAATTCCTCTCAAATTCTGAAAAACGTTTTACTTCATTATATTTTTCACCCAATTTAATAACATTTTGTTGTTCTAACTCCACATTAGATTCTTTGTTCATTTCGATAACATCAACGATATTAGCCAAGATTTCCAACGATTCTTTTTGAGGCTTTCTTAAACTCAGTCTATTTTTAATTTCATTAACAACTCTATTCATCGAAGTCTTCCTCCTGTTCTTCATTGTTTTCCATAACATTTAAATTATAGTCAATTTTTCCAAATTCACATTTGTTTAATACTACCTGTGGAATCTTTTTTATTTCTATATTCTCATATTGATTCTTACAAAGAGGATCAAATGATTTTGCACAAATAAGTAAATTTTCATCATCATCCAACTCACTTTGAATTTTATCTAATAATTCAACAGTAACATACTGCGTTGTGGTATATATAAATGATTTTTCTGTAGATTGCCCCTGTTTAAAAAATACCTTTATGCTTGGATTATATTTATACCCCTCATGTTTTGCCATTGCAGACGCTAACATTTCAGCATCATATTTTGGATCAATTATCCACTCTCCAAAAACATCTTTCTTTAACATCGATGGCGCTAATTCGTAAAATTTATATCCACCACCGCCATTCCAATTTACAGCTTTTGAAATTCCTCCTTGATCTGTGCCATCAATAACTTTTCTTAATCGTGGCTCACAATGCGTATAACAATGATCTCCAAGCTCAATACCTATCCACTTTCTTCCCATTTTATGCGCAACCGCTGCTGTCGTTCCACTACCTAAAAATGAATCAAGAACAATATCGCCTTCATTTGTTGCCATCTTTAATATCCTTTCTATTAACATTTCAGGTTTTTTGCCATTAGGAAACTGAACTTCTCCTTCCTTTGTTAAATTGTTATATTGTATGTCATCCCATAAATTTCCCATATTATCTAATTTTATTAACTTATCATTTATTTCTACAACTACATCTTTTAACCAAGCAATTAAATTATCCCCCTTATAATAAAATGTACTCAATCGTCCTTCATTTTTCCCTTTTGTCGGTATGTATTTAATTGAAAAAGCTTCTCCGTCAATCTCTTTAATTTCTTCAATTACTTTTGCCCGTATTGATGTTTGTGCATTTGTAGTTCTAAAAATTTTATCTACATATTCGTAATAAGCCATTTGCAAATTGCCATTAAATTTTGATTTTGCAACTTGATTGATTGATTCAGTACGAAAAATTTTATGCTTATATAGTTTTATAACATCTCCATTCCCTGCATAAAAATCCTTTATATATTCTCCATTATCAATCTCTTGCAGTACGCTTGTATACTTCCAGCTTTTTCCATTTTCACTCATTTCATTAATATATGACATTAATTCTTTTTGTTTTTTTGGAGTCTCGTTTATTACAAAATCATTGATGTTTTTCGCATAAAATAAAATATATTCTAAGTTATCTTGCAAGCTTTTCCCCAAATGACTACCACTAACTCCAGCGATTTTTGTCTTACACGTAATAATATTTATAAAATTATTTCTACCAAAAAATTCATCAAGAAGAACTTTCAAATATGCCATTTCAACAGCATCAATCTGAACAAAAATACATCCATCTTCTCTCAATAAATTTCTTAAAATTTCCAATCTTCTTTTCATCAACGAAAGCCAAAGAGAGTGTTCAACATTATCATCATAATGTTCAAAAGCACTTCCCGTGTTATATGGAGGATCTATATAAATGCATTTAATTTTTCCAGTAAAATCTTGTTCAAGTGCTTTTAAAGCAAGTAAATTATCGCCATGAATAAGCATATTTTCCGTATTTTTATCACCATATGATTTTTCTAGTTTCTCTATTAAGATCCTAGGCTCAATTGGAAGTTCTGGGTCATCTTTACCAACCCATGTTAGCTCTAATTTTTGTATTTTATTCTTCATCTATTTGTTTTTTCCTTTTTTAATTTCATTAACAACTCTATTCATCGAAGTCTTCCTCCTGTTCTTCATTGTTTTCCATAACATTTAAATTATAGTCAATTTTTCCAAATTCACATTTGTTTAATACTACCTGTGGAATCTTTTTTATTTCTATATTCTCATATTGATTCTTACAAAGAGGATCAAATGATTTTGCACAAATAAGTAAATTTTCATCATCATCCAACTCACTTTGAATTTTATCTAATAATTCAACAGTAACATACTGCGTTGTGGTATATATAAATGATTTTTCTGTAGATTGCCCCTGTTTAAAAAATACCTTTATGCTTGGATTATATTTATACCCCTCATGTTTTGCCATTGCAGACGCTAACATTTCAGCATCATATTTTGGATCAATTATCCACTCTCCAAAAACATCTTTCTTTAACATCGATGGCGCTAATTCGTAAAATTTATATCCACCACCGCCATTCCAATTTACAGCTTTTGAAATTCCTCCTTGATCTGTGCCATCAATGACCTTTTTTAATCGTGGCTCACAATGTGTATAACAATGATCTCCAAGCTCAATACCTATCCACTTTCTCCCCATTTTATGAGCAACCGCTGCTGTCGTTCCACTACCTAAAAATGAATCAAGAACAATATCGTTTTTATCAGTAACCATTTTTATAATTTTCTTGATTAACATTTCTGGTTTTTTACTATTTTGAAACAGAACTCCTCCTTCATTAGCTACAGCTCCTGTTGTTTTTATATCTCTCCAAAAATCACCAGGGTTTTGCATTAAATTATCATCAGCAAAAATTATTTGAACTCTTGGTTGCTTTGCATTTCTATCGAAGTCAACTTTATATAAATATATTAAGCCAGAATTTGAAAGCGCCGCTGCAATATCTTGCCCACTTATATTTTGTCTCTTTGCTAATGAAAAAACACTCGTAGAGCCAACAGCCTGTATTATCCTATAAGCATTATCAAATTTCCACTCTATTTGTTGTTCAATTGGAATTTTTTTTTCGTTAAAAAATGACGATATTGTTTTTATTTTTGCATTTTTTAATAATGAATTACACTTAGAAATATCTGCTTGTGACACATTTTCCTTTTGTGTTAAATTTTTAATATCACTTATTTGTTCATTCGTTAAATTATCTAAATAATGTTTATATTCATTATTCCATTGTTCTATGTGAACTAATTCAGGAGTTAACTTGGGCATGTTTTGTTTTTTATAAAACAATACATATTCCTTTAGCTTGGGCAATCTTTTATCTGTATGAGCCATTTTCACACCTGAAGCTTCTGACATTTTTACGGCTATACAATTAACAAAATTATTTCTTCCAAAAATTTCATCCATTAGTACTTTTAAATAAGCTTGTTCATTATCATCAATTTGAACAAAAATACATCCATCTTCTCTCAATAAATTTCTTAAAATTTCCAATCTTCTTTTCATCAACGAAAGCCAAAGAGAGTGTTCAACATTATCATCATAATGTTCAAAAGCACTTCCCGTGTTATATGGAGGATCTATATAAATGCATTTAATTTTTCCAGTAAAATCTTGTTCAA
>CAZHSB010000046.1:8375-13327 GCA_964534945.1 uncultured Bdellovibrionales bacterium
TTATATGGAGGATCTATATAAATGCATTTAATTTTTCCAGTAAAATCTTGTTCAAGTGCTTTTAAAGCAAGTAAATTATCGCCATGAATAAGCATATTTTCCGTATTTTTATCACCATATGATTTTTCTGGTCTTTCTAATAAAATTCTAGGCTCAATTGGAAGTTCTTGATCATCCTTTCCCACCCACGTTAACTCTAATTTTTGCACTTTGTTCTTCATCCATTTTCCCTTATTATTTCCACTCAAAATTCTCTAATCTGTTTCTTGGTATTTTATGCGAAAGCTCCTTATTTTGACACTTAACAGTTAAGGAAGAAGATTTTTCCCAACTAACAGATATACTACAAGCTGTTTTACATCTTAAAAAACTTAACTCATCTATATCTTCCCAAGTTAACGTACATATAGCTTCTCTTTCACATACTAAGCAAATTAACACATTTGTTTCACAAACAGACCTTAATCTTGAAATATCGGTATAAGAAACAGTAAAATTACATCTTGATTTTTCTTTACGCCTACTTACATTGGATGTCGACTTTACAAATACCTTATACACTCCATCACTATCCGATACTTCATATTCTCCCCAACTATGTTCGCTAGTTTTTTCAAAAAGTTTTGCACTTTTTCCAGAGTTTCTCAATATCTGAATCATAACTGCACCATGATAAAACTCAAAATCTTTTAACATTTCTCTCCTTATTAAAAAAATCTACACTGCAATTTGAAAATTTTTATTTACAAATTCATCATATACAACTATCAATAAATCTAATTCTAACCAAGCACGTACAAAATTCTCATCCGTACCATAATTTAAAAAATTTTTATCACCATGTGATATTTTATTTCTAAATTTATAGTACTTTAATATGTCTTCCTTCGCTAAACGAGAAATTTTATCACCATGTAATAACACTTTATCAAAAATTATGTACTGAATAAGAAGTGCATTTCTTGCAAATTCACTTCTACATAAAAACTTTAAAAATTCTGCTCTTGTCATATCTTCTTCTTTATCAGATTTCTTTTTTTTAAAATCTTGCGCTATGCCACATAGATCTTCAAACATCCCTGTTAATTGATTAGTTAAAACAGGAATTATTACATTTGCAAGATCGCGAATCTTTATATCTTTTGATAAAAAAATTTCTGTTGATTTTATTACAGATATTCTCTCTTGCAATCCACCTATAGTTTCCCATTCTTTTATCAATTGTTTTATTTTTTCAAATTTATTATCAGTATAATATTTTACGATAACCTTATTTTTTTGCTCTTCTTTTTCTTTTAATATTTGTTCAAATAAATTTCTATCTCTAACATACCAACCTTTTTCCATAATTTCAAAATCCTTAATCGCTAAAAACAATGAGTTCAAAAAACTCTCAGAAAATAACTTTTCCATTTTTACAGAAACTTCATTTAATATCTCTTTTAGTCTTGCAAATACATCACTTTTTAAAAAAACATTTATTATGGTATCAATATTATTTAATGTTACAAATTTTTCTTTTAATAACACATCGTTCATACCACTCTCCAACGAATTAAAAACAAATCTTCCTCTTTAATATTTTGTTTTAAGTTAGCCTCTATTTTTCTAATAAGATCATCTTTTTGCTGATCAACAAGATCTTGAGAATCAAAAAGCTCTTTACGCATTTTATTACGTTTTAGTTCCATTTCTTTTATCGCCTTTTGTTCAACAAGTTTGTCTTCTAACTTTAAAATTTTTCTTGATTCAGTTTTTCTTGTTTTTATATCTTTATCAATTTGTTTAAGTGCAATTTCAAGACTAGCTTTTTTATCCTCTGCCCAACTTTCAAGTTTAGACATCTCCTTATCAAAAAAATTAGAATTTCTATCAGATATATAAATCAATTTCTCTTGTTTTTGCTCTTCTATTTTTTCATTTAATTTTTCAATATTTACATTATTTTTTACAAGATTTTGTAATTCTGCGTCTAAACTAAACATTTTTTTGCATTGTTCCTCATCAATTATATTGTCTTTGTCATCATATCCTGCAAAAAAAAGATAATTTTCTTCTTCAAATGCCTGAATAGTTATATTTTTTAAAATCATCCAACCAGATTTTCCAATTAAACTTTCTAAAATTGAAATTTTTTTACTTTTATTATTAGAATAATTAAAGACTAACTCCTTGATATCTAATTTTTTATTTTTATAATTTTCTATAATCTTTTCAGCGAGAGGATGCCCAATACGATATGTATTTGCGCACTCTCCATCTTGACAAAACTTATACAAACCAAAGTTTACACATATATCTTGAAACGGATTCTTTTCTAAAATAAAAGATTTCTGAACTTCATCAAATTTTGCATAACCATTTAAATAAATTTTTGTTATATTCCACAATTGTTCATTAAATTTATTTAAGAACTTTTCCGTAAAATTTTTACTAATTTGTAATTTCTCAGCAACCTCTTCATCAAAATTTTCAAGAAGTTTTCGCCTCGTAAGTAACATTTCTTCATCTATTTTACATTCCATTTCTTTTTGAAGATCATCGAATTGTTTATTAATCTCATCTTCCGTTCTACAAGATTGTACAATTTGAATAATTCTTTTTTCAAAATCTAACCCCGCCCCAGTAGTTCCCAAAATTTCGTCACTTGTTCCAAATACTCCACTAAATAACATAAACTTTTCTTTTAATAATTCGTAAACTCTCCTATCTGCCGCATTTTTCTTATTTAAAAAATTAACAACAACAACATCGTGCTTTTGTCCATATCTGTGACAACGTCCAATCCTTTGTTCAATTCTTTGAGGATTCCACGGCAAATCATAATTAACAACTATAGAACAAAATTGTAAATTTATTCCCTCTGCAGCAGCTTCAGTTGCAATCATAATTTCAGCATTATCTCTAAAATATTCAACCAAAGCGGCTTTCTTATTTGCAGTATTTGAATTTGAAATTTTATCTGTTCCTTCATATTTTTTTAACCATTCTTGATAAATTTTTTTTGATTTTACATCATTATTTGACCCATTAAATAAAATAATTTTACCTTTATATTGAGTATTTTCTAAAATTTCACTTAAATATTCTTGAGTCCTTCTTGATTCTGTGAAAATTAATGCTTTTTTATTCCCTCCATTTTTAGCATTTTCCACAAAACCACGCTCCAATGCTGTTAATAGCTTATTTCCTTTAGAATTTTCTTTGATTTCACTAGCTAACTTATAAAAATATAAAAGCAAATTATATTCTTCTTTCATTTCAGAAATTTCATCATCTGTATACTCTTTTTCTTTTACGCTATCTTCCGATTGACTGTCGTTACCATCATCTTCTTCATCAATCCATTCTTCTCTTATTTCTTCATAATTTTCTATATTTTCAGATAGCTCTTTTTCTAACTCATCTTTATCCTTATCTTTGCCATTTTTATGAAAAAAAATTACACGTTGAAGTTTTTGTGCTAATCCACCCAGTGTTTTAGATATAGCATATGTAGACGAAGCTAATAATTTCCTTAAAATTAGTGTCATTAAATTTCTTTGACTTTCAGGTAAGGCATATAGCCTATCCCTTTGTAAATAAGAACTAATCCCTTCATATAACTCATGTTCTTTTTCTGTTGGGAAAAACTCTTCAGTAATTGCAATTCTGTTTGTATATTTTATATATTCTAGAACTTGTTTTCGTAATGTCCTTTGACATATTGGAGAAATTCTTTCTTTTAATTCTTTAAAATTTACTTCCTTATTAACCTTACCATACTGTTCTTTAAAACTTTTAACATCACCAAAAATATGATCATCAATAATACCGACTAAACCATAAAGTTCCAGCAATGAATTTTGAAGAGGAGTTGCCGTCAACAAAATTTTATTTTTATCTAAAATGGAATTTTTTATATTATTGGAAATTTTATTTGATGATTTATAAACATTTCTAAGTCGATGAGCTTCATCAATTACAACCAAATCCCAACTTGTTTTTCTTATATATGAACTTTTACTACTTGCAAAATTATATGAACATATAACTATCTGATCATTTTCAAATGGATTAAAATTTCCTTTTCTTATTTCCTCATTAAAAGATTTTGTTTCTAATATTATAGATTTTAAGAAAAATTTTTCTAACAGTTCCTGTTGCCATTGTTTCCTTAATGACGCTGGCATAATAATCAATATTTTTCTTTTTCGCTCTGCCCAATACTGAGAAATAACTATTCCAGCTTCAATAGTTTTTCCTAATCCAACTTCATCTGCCAATACAGCTCCCTTAGAAAAAGGTGAATTAAAAGCAAATAATGCTGCGTCTATTTGATGAGGGTTCAACTGGACTTGTGCTTCTGATAGTGTACCAACAAATTTTTCTATTGTGTCAGCAGAATATTTCCTTGTTAGTTCATGAGCAAAATATTTTGCGTGATAATCTGTTTTCATTATTTTTCCTTATTTTTTCTTTTATGCATTAACAAATACTAAAAATTAAATTATTACAATCAATTGCTTTTAATAGAGAAAATTACTGTGTTTTCTCTTCATTAAAGATTAGTGTCTTTAAGATTAATCCGTCAAGTACTGATACCCCAATAAATACCACTTTGTCTGTTTATAATTATAAAAATCCCTTACACTCAAAGGTATGAAAAATTTTGAAATCAGAAATAACTCTATGAAATGAATCCTTTTAAATAGTGAAAATTATCTAATTTATCTTGTATTTAGCAGTGTGTAAGTGTAAATTTTATACTGGAAACGATGATTCCAATCTTTTATTGTCGTTTCTTACGGAACAATTAATCTAAAAATTTTTTCAAATAAAAATAGGAAAATCAAATGGCTTTACAAAATACTCGAGAAAAAAATTATCCTGAATGGTATCAAAACGTTATTTCTGCAGCAGATATGGCAGAAGTATCTTCTTCTCCTGGATGTATGGTTATGAAACCGTGG
>CAZHSB010000047.1:0-13298 GCA_964534945.1 uncultured Bdellovibrionales bacterium
AAATTTTTTGTTTTTGAATGTGCAATCGTTACAGTTGCATTTCTTTTTAACAACATTAAAGATAACGGCCTTCCAACTAAAAAAGAACGCCCGATAATAAGAGCATTTTTAAACGACAAATCAGCCTCTTCCATATTATCCATATCCGCTTCTTCTCCCCCCATCATCGCAAAATCTATTAATGATAAAACGCCGCGTGGAGTGCACGGAAAAAAATTAGCATCTTCAAAAAAAATTTTTGATTGATTCTCTCTTGTCAAACAATCAACATCCTTTTTAGGATCTATCTTCGAAATAAAATATTTTGTATCAAATTTTTGTGGCAACGGAAGTTGGAGCAAAATTGCATCAACATTTTTGTCATTGTTTAGTTTTTTTATCGTATCTTCTAAATCTTTATTTTCAACACTTTCACTTAATTTTATGGTATTTGTATCTATATTACATTCCTTTGCTATAGATTCTTTTTTTGATACATAAATTGTTGATGCGGAATTTTCCCCTACCAATACAACAGCAAGAAGAGGCTTCTTTCCCCTACTTAAAATTATTTTCTCTACATCTTCTTTTACGTTCTCAAGCACTTTTTGAGAAAGCTTCTTTCCATCTAAAATTATAGGCTTATTCATAAATTGTTTGGCTCCTTAAACTTATGCTATTACAATCATTTTTTAAAGGAAAAACTTTCAAAACACCTTTTTAAGATAAAATACCTATAAAATCACTTTATTGCAACTAACCAAAGTTCTTGTTAAACTTTTTTTGCACCTGTTTTGTTTATTTTTTAATCGAAAATATTTATGAAATATAAAAAATTTATAGTACCATTCTCTTTCTTCTCTTTTCTCCTTATATTTTTTACAACACTTGCAAATGCTAAAACGCTTTTATCGTTTAATGATTGCATAAAAGAAGCAAAAGAAAATAATGCAGAGCTTCAAGCATTAAAATTTGAAAAAGATGCAGTAAAACATCAAATATTATCGGCAAAGGCAAACTACAATCCGTCATTAGACGCAAATGCAGGCGCAGAATCAAATAAAATAGATACAGGACCTTCTAAAGATTCAGATCTATATAACTGGAATGTGAGCCTCTCTCAAAATATTTTTTCTGGATTTTTAGATGAGGGAAAATTAGAATCAGCTTATGCAAGCCAAGCGCAAAATATTGCTAGTATTATAATTACGGAATCAAAAATTAGTGCAGAGTTAAAAACTGCTTTTTCAGCAATTTCTTATTGGCAAAAATATTTAGATTTATCAAAAAAAATAGTTCAAAGAAGAAAGGAAAATTATAGTGTCGTAAAATTACGATATGAAGCAGGAAACGAAAATAAAGGGTCATTTCTAAAGGCGAAAGCACAGCTTGATGAGGCAAATTTTGAAGAAAAACAAGCAAAAAGAAAATTAGACTCTTCAAAATATGAGCTAGCAAAAATTTTAGGAAGAAATTCAACTGATAATCTTTTTATTAAAGGTGATGTCCCTCATACAAAAATAAAAATTGCAAATTCAGATAAATATATGAAAAATCATCCTCAAGTCCTACTTGCGAAAGCAAATGTGGCATTGGCAAAAGCCGACGTAAAAGTTAGCGAATCTTCCGTATATCCATCACTAGATGCTACTTTAAAAACAGGAGGACAAGGTGGAAGCCCAGATAAATCTATCGATCATTCAATTGGAGTAAATGTTTCTATGCCAATTTCAACTTTTGGACGAAATAAAAATAATATTCTTCAAGCAAAATCATTATTATCCTCTGCAGTTTCACAAGAAATATTTACAAACCAAGAAATAAAAAGTTCCATAAAATCAGCAAAAGCCGATTTAGAATCCGCTATGGAAAAAGTAGATATTGATAAGAATTTAAGAAATGCCGCTGAAGTTAGAGCAGAAATCGGTCGAAGTAAATATAATATTGGATTATTAACTTTCGAAAACTGGGATATTATTGAAAACGATTTAATTTCTTATCAGAAATCAGAGTTATCAAGCCAAAATAATTTAATTGTTTCTGAAGCCAATTGGGAACAAGCACTAGGATTAGGAGTATTAAATGATTAAAAAAAATTTTACGCATTCATATAAAAATCATCTTTTAAAAATAATTTCATTTTTTGCCTTTATCCTAATTATAAGTAATACAGGAATTTGTGAGAAACAAAATTTAGATAATTTACGAGCAATCACCGTAAAAAAAGGGACAATAAAAGTTACTGTTCTAACAACAGGTACTGTTCAACCACAAAATAGACTTGAAATAAAACCTCCAATTGCAGGAAGAGTTGAAGATATATTAGTAGAAGAAGGAGATAATGTAAAAAAAGGCGAATTGCTTGCGTGGATGAGCTCATCTGAACGAGCTGCGCTTTTAGATGCAGCAAGAGCAAAGGGAGAAAAGGAATTAAAAACGTGGCAAGAATACTATAAGGCAACACCTATTTATGCACCAATTGATGGCACTGTTATTTTAAGGGATGTTGAACCTGGGCAAACTTTTGCTGAACAAGAAGCAGTTTTCGTTCTTTCTGATAGATTAGTTGTAAAAGCACAGGTAGATGAAACAGATTTGGGAAATATAAAAATTGGACAAGACACAACTATTTTATTAGATGCTTATCCAAAAAATAAAATTGACGGAAAAGTCGTACACATTGCATACGATTCTACGACTGTAAACAATGTTACGACTTATCTTGTGGACGTTATACCTAACGATACAAGTTCAATTATGAGAAGCGGAATGACCGCAAATGTTACGTTTTACATAGAAGAGAAAAAAGATCTTATTGTAATTCCAGAATCTGCTTTAAAATATCAAGATGGTGTGTCATATGTCCAAGTAAGAGGAGAAAAAAATTCTTTAAAACAAAAGAAAGTTACAATCGGTGCTTCCGATGATGAAAACATTGAAATAAAATCTGGATTAAATGAAGGCGATGAAATTTTAGTAGAAAAGTCTGTTGTGTCCAACGAAGATGGAAATACAGGAAGTCCTTTTATGCCGTTTAAACGAAAATAAAAAAAATAAATTTAAATATGATCGAATTAAAAAATTTAAGAAAAACATATAAATTAGGGACAAATAAAGTAAACGCACTAGATGATGTTTCTTTAAAGATAAATGATGGAGAATTTGTTGCAATCATGGGGCCATCTGGTTCTGGAAAATCCACACTAATGAATATGATTGGACTTTTAGATACTCCTGATAGTGGAAGATATATTTTAGACGGGAAAGAAGTGAACGAACGCACCGAAGATGATCTTGCAGAACTTAGAAGAAATACTATTGGATTTATCTTTCAACAATTTAATTTATTATCAAGACTAGATACAAAAGCAAATGTAGAACTTCCTCTTGTATATTCTGGAAATTTAGATAAAAAACAACGTGCCACTGAACTTTTAAATCGTGTGGGAATGGGAAAACGAATTGACCATAAGCCAAATGAACTTTCTGGTGGTCAACAACAAAGGGTTGCCATTGCTCGTGCTCTTGTAAATAATCCAAGCTTAATTTTAGCAGATGAACCAACTGGAAATTTAGATTCGGCAAGTGAAAAAGAAATCATGAACCTGCTAACAGAATTAAATGATCTAGGAATGACAATCGTTGTTGTCACTCATGAAGAAGATATCGGAAAACAAGCAAAGCGTGTAGTAAGAATGCGAGATGGTAAAATTATTTCTGATGAAATAAATCGTACATCTAATTCACAACTCAACACAGATAATTTAGATACAAAAAAAATATCATCTAAAAATCATTCTGCTTTTATTTTTGAATTTAAAGAACACTTAAAACAAGGAATTCAATCTATTTTATCAAATAAGATTCGTGCTTTTTTATCAATGCTTGGAATTTTAATTGGTGTTGGAGCGGTCGTGGCTATGTTAGCACTTGGAAACGGCGCAAAACTTGCTCTAAAAAAACAAATTGAATCTATGGGAGCAAATCTACTAATGATTATGCCGGGGGCATTTCGAGTCGGGGGAGTAGCAATGGAAGATGGCTCTGTTACAAGATTAAATGTAAAGGATGTTGATGCATTAAAAAAATCAATTTCTGAAGTTAAAAATGCCGCGCCTTCTGTTAGAGGCAATAGCCAAGCTGCTTATCTAAATAAAAATAAGAAAACTAATGTTACAGGAACCTCTATAGAATACGAGGCAATTAGAGCTTCCTCTCCTACTATGGGACGATTTTTTACAAAAGAAGAACAAGAATCAAGGGCTACTGTCGCCTTGTTAGGACGTACCGTTATTAAAGAGCTTTTCGGAAATAAAAATCCTATAGGGAAAAATATAAAAATAGACAAAATAAATTTTAAAGTAATCGGAGTCCTTCCAGAAAAAGGAGTTTCGGGACCTCGTGATCAAGATGATATCGTTGTTATCCCATACACAACTGCAATGAAAAAATTATATGGGAAGACCTACATCGATACTATCGATGTGGAGATTGAAAAAAACGTTGATACACAATCTGCAGAAGATAGTATAAAGGAATTTTTATTTGCAAAATATAACATTGCCTTATCTCAAAGAGATGATGCTTTTAGGATTATGAATATGGCCGAAATGCAAAAGATGATGTCGCAAATGAGTAACGTCATGTCTATGCTTCTTGCTTCAATTGCTGGAATTTCCCTGCTTGTTGGAGGAATCGGAATTATGAATATCATGCTAGTTTCCGTTACAGAAAGAACGCGAGAGATCGGAATTAGAAAAGCAATCGGCGCAAAAAAAAGAGATATACTAATGCAATTTCTAACAGAATCATTTGTTATTAGTGCATTTGGAGGAGTGCTTGGCGTATTACTTGGTTGGAGCGCTAGTATTTTACTTTCTCATTTTGCAGGTTGGACAACACTCGTTTCAGTAACGTCAATTATCCTTGCATTAAGTTTTTCATTGGGAATTGGACTTTTCTTTGGAGTATATCCAGCATTAAAGGCAGCAAAACTAAAACCTATCATTGCCTTAAGGTATGAGTAACCTAAATATAATAAAAAGTTAAAAAAACATATCTTAAAAAAAACGACATTGATAAAATTTCTTTAAATATCGATACATTATTTATATTGACGGCTTAATCTTTTTCGAGTATTTTAAAGTTACACTTTAAAATACTCGATATTTATTAAAACAATAAAATTTGGAGCATAATAATGTATATCAAAAGAACGATTGAAAAAGTAATTACTCGTGTTAATAAAAGTTTTCCAGTGATTTTAATAACGGGACCAAGACAAGTTGGAAAAACAACTGTTTTTCAAAAGTGTATAAAAAATTTAAAAAGAAAATATATCTCTCTTGATAACATGGCAGAACGATCATTGGCAAGAACAAATCCTGAACTTTTTTTAGATAGGCACGAGCCTCCTTTGTTGATAGATGAAGTACAATATGCTCCAGAATTATTTTCTGCTATAAAGGAACGAGTCGACAACGAACAAAAGACAGGAATGTATTGGTTAACGGGATCACAACAATTTCACTTAATGAAAAATATATCTGAAAGTCTTGCAGGACGTGTGGCAATTTTAGATTTACAAGGATTTTCACAAGATGAAAAATTTAAAAATCCTAATGTGTCACCTTTTTTACCAACAATAAAATACATAAAGGAAAAAGAAAAAATTACTACTCCTAAATCATTAAAAGATATCTATAAAATAATATGGAGAGGATCTCTTCCAAGAATATGCACATCGAAAATTATTAATTGGAACGATTATTACTCATCTTACATAAGAACCTATATTGAACGAGACATTAGAGATCTCACAACTATTTCAAATGAAATGCAATTTTTAAAATTTTTAACAATCTTGGCTTCACGTACGGGCCAAATATTAGTTTATTCTGATATCGCCAGAGATCTTGGGACTAGTGTACCTACAATAAAATCTTGGATCTCTCTACTTCAAACTTCAGGAATAATTTATTTACTTTATCCATATTCCAATAATATCTCTAATCGACTAACGAAACAACCAAAGCTATATTTTTTAGACACAGGACTTGTTTGTTATTTAACAGGATGGACAGATTGGAATGTTTTAGAAAAAGGTGCTATGAATGGAGCAATTTTAGAAACTTATGTAGTATCAGAAATTTTAAAATCATATTTACACAATGGGAAAAAGCCTTATATTTATTTTTACAGAGATATCGACAAAAAAGAAATTGATATCATTTTAGAAGAAAATAATATTCTTTATCCAATAGAAATAAAGAAAAAATCTTCACCAACCATTGACGATATAAAAGCTTTTAATCTATTAAAAAAATTCAAAAAAGAAATCGGGCTTGGTGCTGTTATTTGTTTTTCAAAAACATATTTACCGATAACAAAAAATGTTTATAGCATTCCTATCGAATATTTATAATATTTTAAGTTTTTATTTTAAACTTTTCTTTTAAGCTTTTTGGGGGCAATTATTCTCTTTAAACTAATTAGTTTTTAAAAGATATTGTAATGTATCTTCTAGGCTTTTTCGAAATGGAATTGTTGGCTCCCAACCTAAATCATTTTTTGCAAGAGAATAATCTCCTGCAAAAAGAGGAATATCCGAAGAGCGCATTTTTGAAAGATCTTTTATCACATTTATTCTTATTCCAGAAATATCAATTAATGTATCTAAAATTTCTTGTATCTTTCTTGGTGTCCCAGAACAAAAATTATAAAGTCCTTTTCCTCTAGTCGCCAATAAATGGTATCCTCTTACAATATCTCTTACATCGGAGAAATCTCTTTTAGATTCTAAGTTTCCAACAAAAATTATAGGCTCTTGCTGTCCTTTCATAATTTTTACTATTTGCATACAAAAATCAGGGACGACAAAGCCCATTCGCTGTCCTGGCCCGATGTGATTAAACGGACGAGCAATAGCGCATTCTAAATTAGAATTTTTTGCATACGACATAAATTTTTTAGTTATTTGCTCTGCCATTAATTTTGAAAGACCATAATTATTTGCAGGATTACACTCAATACTTTCTTTTATCGGCATTAAACTTTGATCTATTTTCCCATAACACTCAGATGAACTAATAATAACCACTTTTATTTTTTTTCGTGTAGTTTCAGCAGCTTTTAAAATATTATATACTCCCCCAACATTTACTTTTAAAGCTAATGGAAAATTATTCTCACAAACTACAGGAGCCGCGATTCCTGCCAAATGATAGATAACACTAGGAGAGGTTTTTTCTAGCACTTCTATACAATTTTCAAAGCTCTCAATGTCTAGTGCCAAATAAGAATCATCTTTTTTTTCTCTTTCTAAGGAAGTTTTAACTACTGTTTCCCCCAATGATTCAAGGTAATTAATTAAATGCTCGGCGACAAATCCACTAGCACCAGTTATAAGTGAAGACATATAAAATCCTTTTTTATTAAAACATAAAAATATTATCAAAAATTAAAAATAATAACAATTTACTATACCAAAACATTGTGAAATATGTCTTAAGTTTTTATACTGCTTCTGTCGAAATGATCTAGTGTATAGTTTTAAATAAACAAAAACATGAACTTTAAGAAAAAATTAGTAACATATTTTATCTTTATCTGCTTTGTTTGCTTATTTTTCCAAAATACGAGTATAGCAGAGGATCAAAAAAAAGCTGATGAATTCTTTTCCCAAGGCTTTGTCGTAAAAAAGAAAACAAAAATTCCAGAAAAAAAATCAAATAATGGTTTTATTGAATTAGGAGAAGATCCCCCGACTCCGACACCAACACCTTTTTTAAAAGAAGAATCATTTTTAAAAGAAAAAAAAGTTCTTTATTTAAATGCATTAATTAATGCAGATGATTTTGAGCACTACATAAAATATAAAGAAATTGTCGAAGATTTTTGCCTTGCACGAAAAATTCAATTAAAAAAGTTTTACGTAATTTGTCATAACTGTGATGAGGTCAAAGTTAGTGAAAATTATAACCCTTTTCATTATTGGATACTCGGGGGAGATTTCATCATATTAAATGATGTACCATCAATATATAATCAAATCACAAAATCTCCATCTTATGTCGTAGGACTTGAAAAGGGCGAAATTATCTTAGAGGGAGCAGATCTTTTAACAAAATACATAAATGAAAAAGGTTATTATTTAGGAGAACTTGAGGTCAAACAAAAAAATCCTAAGCTCCCTTCAAATTTCAAGTTGCCAGAATCATTACAAAAAATGATTCCCAAGACACCCACTATTACCACTACACCAACGTTGTCCCAAACTTTGGAAATTAATAAGATGCAAGGGGAAAGCTGGTTTTAAAGAAAAAACTGAAGCAATTTTGAAAAGTTGCCGATTCCCTCTAGGGAATGTTGATATTTTTATAAAATCAAGAAAAATGCTTCAAAAAGGACAGGTTTTTTACATAGTTTTTTCAATAATTTTCTCAATAAGTTTTGTTGATACAAAAAACTCCTATTCAGAAGAAATCTGGACATATAAACAATATGAAGATTTTTTCACAAAACGCCCACTAAAAGAAGCATATAAACTTTATATGCTAGGGAAAATTCCTAAGGTAAACATTCCCCTAATTGATGCTCATGAATTTGCACTGGAAGAGGGAATAAAGACAAATTCCAAATGGTACAAAGAAATAAAAAATAGATTAAAAAAAGAACAAGAAATAACAAAAAACATGCAAGTTAATAAGGATATCCTCTTTCAAATTTCATCAAAAGAAAAAAACTTTGATATGAATTTTGTGAACAAAAAGCCTGTTACGCCTAAAAAAGAAGGACAGAGAAAAGTTAGAACAGATAAAGAAAAGAAAGAATTCTTAAGAAAAATGGCAAAATCATTTAGCGATTTTTACATTGCACCATCAATCAAAATTTGCAAAGAAAGCTCAAAGGAAACATTTAAAAATCCCGTCGCAAAAAGAATAAAAACAAAAAAAGATGATGATATTTATTTTGATTCTCTTTTACTATCCCAAAATGTACTTAACAAAATAAAGAAAGAATCTATCATAAATAAAGATTTTTTTGGAAATAAAAATAATATCCAATTTTACGAAAATAAAGCATTTGACCAATTTTCTTATTCCTTAAGAAAAAAAGATATAAAGTGCCTTCCCGTAAGAGTAATTGTAACAAAGAATTTTATTACAAAATATTATGGCATTGATGCACTTAAAAACTATGATTTCAAAAAAGATGGCGAGCTTCATTGGAAAGTAAAACATAACTTAAATAAATTTTTACTAAAGGATTGATATATGAAAAAAATAAAAATTTTATTCTTATTTTTATCTTTAACAATTTTTGTATCATTTCCGTATGATTTAAAAGCCAACGAAGAACTTTTGCAAAAAACTTTTGGAAAGCCACAAGGTAAACAAGAAATTGGAGAAATGGACACTAAAGATTGTTCTAATGGAGGAAGGTGTATAGCAAATAAATTCGCAAACCGAGACAGTAATATAAATAATTTAGATAGTCAAAAAATAATATATAAACAAATACTACAAGAAATAAATAAATATCAAAGTGAAAATAAAAATCTTCCTTTTGCAAAAGGAAATGACGGTAATTATACAAAAGTTGATAAGATATTTGATGATGAAGATGACTATATTCGAAATAAAGAAATAAAATATTGCAATGAACCATTAAGGGAAAGTAAAAGCGAAGAAAATGCCTATACTTTAGATGAGCTATTAGCCCCAGGAAAACTCGTTTTTGCTTGGCCATGTATTATGTCATCTTGGGATCATAAAAATGGGAAAACTACAAAAAAGACGGTTGATGGATTATTTGAGCACAAATCTTTTGGGGGATTTCTAGGATGCTACGAAGAACATAGAGTAACTTCAAAAGCCAAAAATCAAAAAGGGCTAAAAGTCGTAGGAGAATATATAGCTACTTTTGGAGCAAATGCTGTACCAATCATGTATAGGCCAGCTATTTGCGCACCATTAAAAAAACTTGGCTGTACCAAATGGACAATAAAAGCAGATAAAATAGAATATTACTTTCCGACAAAAAAAATCACACTAAGCAAACAACCTCTTTATACTAGATTTATAGAAAATAAAAATAGTAGCACTAAAGATGAGGATGTTAGTATAGAAGATCTTTTTAATAAATATGAAAATTCAGTCAAAGGGGAAATGAAAAGTTCTAAGATGTCAAAAAAAACGGCGAAAACACATTTAAAGAGCAAACAAAAGGATGAAGGATCAACAATTACAAACTCATCTTCAACAACAAAATCCTATGATAGACCATTGAAACCTTCAAAATCTCCAGATGCAACATTTCTTGGGCAAATAGATAGAGGCTACGGAAGATATTTTAAGCTGGAAGATGTCGAGACTGATTGGTCTAAAGCCAGAGGATCTGAGCGTACATTAGTACTTCCACATGTTTCCGCAAAGAAAAAATATTTTGGAACAGATTTTGAAGATAAAAATGATGAATTTTTTGAAGAAGAAAAAGATGATAAAGAAAATTTAGCTTTTTTTATAGATCCTGGGGAAAAATATGAACATGATACATTGAAAAAAAAGCATACAGCTCATATCGATAACCCTTGGAAATCTCTACAGCATGACACCATAGGTGGTGCATCAATATTATATAAAAGCTATTATTCTGGGGAAGGTGCTAAGGCTTTTAAAGAAGTTTTACCTAAAGGGAAAGAGGCTAGCGACATCAGTACTACCGTAAAAAATGATTACCGATCAAATAATATATCTTATGGAGTTGGAAATGTTTCTAATTTAATGTCTCTAACACCACAAGGAAGTAGTGATTATATTTTAGAAACATTAGTTAGAACGCATAATATGTTCTTAGAAGAACTTAAACCTATACAAGATATAAAACAAGGCGATCAAGATTTATCCATAAACGCAGGATCTCAAACTGTTCCTGGATTATTTTTTTCAGTTACAACAATTGGATCCAGAAAAGAACGTCAATCATTTAAAACAAAGTGGGATATGTTTCACTGTCCAATTGGAGATTATGATGATGGAGAGAAGCAACCACAACTTTTTAATGAATTTTTAAATAAAGCCGTAGAAGAAATTATGAAGATATCCACTGGGAGTAGTTCAACATCGACAGAGGGAAAAACATGTTTTAAGTATGAAAATTTACTAAGAAATAATTTAGATTTAGATCAAGTAAATGGAATTTTATCAAAATATAATAATGTAAAAACTGTGGTAAATAAAGGAGAGATAAGTTTTACAGCATATACTCTTTTTTCTGGCACTGTTGGGTTCCCTGGTCAGGGCTATCCTTTTTGGAAATATGGAATTGGGAGTACTTTTGGAAGACCAACATCTTCAACTTATAATAGGAAAAATGGCTCAAAGGCAGATCCTGAAATAAAAAATGAACAATTTAGATTATTTTAAATTTCTATAATTTGACTATAATAATTCAAATGAATTATTTTTTACTTACCATTTTAACAGGTATATTCCTTTCACTTCCTTGGGATTTTACAGACAATTTTCCTTTAATTGCCATTTTAAGCGGTTGGCTAAGTGTTTTCTTGCTAATAAAAATTACCTTCCTTAAAAATGGCGCATTGATTGGTTATTTAGCAGGAATCATTTTCTATGCAATTTCTTTTCGCTGGGTTATCCCCTGTATAATAATTTATTTTACAAATGCAAATACTACAGTTATTTCCCTACTCTTTATTTTATTTATTTTATACCATGCATTACAATTCCCCATTTTTATATATCTTTATAAAAATACTAAAAATAAAATTTTAGATCTTTTTTGCTTAAGATTTGCTTTTTCTTTTTGCGTTGTAGAATTTATATTTTATAAAATTTTTCCAATATCAATTGCGCACTCTCAAGCAAAATTTACCCAAGTTGCAGAACTTTCCAGTATTTTTGGAATTTATACAATAACATTTTTTATGTTTTGGATATCTGAAAGTTTTCTTGTTGCAATAAAAAATAAAAAATTTAAATTTTTCATTTTACCTGCATTACTAATTTGTGTTTGCCTTATTTTTCATGCAAATAAAATAAATTTCTATAAAAATACAAATTTTGAAAAACAAAAATTTATCATCATTCAAAAAAATGATATCATGGAGGAAATTTTTGATGAATATTTTTATTATGGGAAAACTTTTTTAAAAGATTTAATTAAAAATGAAATAAAAAATAACCAAAGGCCTATTTTGATACTTCCCGAAGTGGCCTATGATAGTTCTATTTCTCAAAAAAATTTAAAAGCGCCCGAGCTTGAAAAGATATTAAATCATACTTCTATTATATTTGGTTCATATACATTAGATAAAGATGAAAAACTTTTTAATAGTGCTGTTAGCACGGATTCTAATAATAGATATTCTATTTATAATAAAAAATATCTTTTACCTTTTGGCGAAAAAGTGCCTTTTGCAACTTTTCTTAATAAATTTGGAATAAAACCCTATGATGAATTAGAAATCTTTAAAGGCAAACACAATAAACCACTTTATATTGATAATTTTGGCAAAAAAATTGTTGTAGCGCCAATGATTTGCTACGAAGACATTATTTCAGAATCTTTAATGGATAATAGCATGAAAAAAAGTAATGTTTTAGTCTCTCTTTCAAAGGATACTTGGTTCAGAGGAATTGCCAAGAAACAACATAGTCTCCTTGCTTCTTTTAGGGCAATTGAAAATGGAAAATTTTTGCTTCGTGCATCAGAAAGTGGAATAAGTTCAATTATATCCCCTACTTTAAAAACCATTAGGATTATACCAGAACATGCTGAGGGCATTATTTCTTATGATGTACCATTAATTTCAAAAAATACTATTTATACAAAAGTTAAAAATTTATTTTGGTGGTTTGGGTGCTTATTAATGATGTTGATTTTTATAAAAAACAAATGTCACCATAAAAATTAGATATTGTTAGAATTAAAAGAATTTATTAAAATCCAACTATTGAGTGTTTTTATTTAAAATAAATCTTATAGTAACAATGCATAAATTTTCTAAAAAACAACGAGGAGTAATTTTAATTGAATTAGCTTTGGCTATTCCAGTATTAGTAACTTTTCTTTTCGCCTTTTATGATTGCATCATGATATTTAGAACTAAAAATGCAATGGGAAATATTACAAGAATTGGGACATTGTGGTTAAATTCTAGAATACCGATTGCTACTGAGGAAAATGGAAATACTGTGTATTACTACACATCACCAGATGGTCTTGATAACTACAATTCAAAAACTGCAACTGAAAATAAAATAAAGGATTTAGTTGGAAATTATGGATTAAGTTGT
>CAZHSB010000048.1:0-13099 GCA_964534945.1 uncultured Bdellovibrionales bacterium
ATAAAGTAACTTTCTTAAATAAGTGTACAACTTATGGAGCAGATCCAGATTGTACTTCTCAAAATGATGATAGTGAGTCTTAGTTGATTTACACGTTAACAAGTTTTCCTAAACGTGGTTCATGGTGTTGATGTATTGTTGTTTATCTAAAGTCATTTTGAGTTTTTATACATTCATAATTAAATTTATTAATGCTTTGTTATGTAATAGTAAAAAAAATCAATTGTCGCTATTCTTATATCATGATAAAATCTTGAAGTGTATTTTTTTATAATAAATTCAAATGAATAAGTATGATTTAATAATAATCGGTGGAGGAAGTGCTGGACTTGGCGTAGCTATGTCCGCATATAAAGAATTTAAGAAAGTTTTGATTGTAGAAAAAAATAAGATTTCAAGCAAAACTTCAGCTTCAAGTTTAAGAATAATTCATGGTGGCTTTAGATATCTTCAAAAGATGGATCTTTTAAGAGTCGCAGAATCACTTCATGATCAAAATGTTTTATTGAAAACATATAAAGATGATATCGTAAAATTATCTTGCATTATGCCACTAAATAAATTTGGCTTAAAAAGCAAGTATCCAATGATATGCGCAAGCATTTTATATAATGTGATATCGTTATTAATAACGGGAAAATCAAACGGAGCTTTTGTAGGGAAAATATCAAGCCATCAAAATAATATTGATATTATAAAAGAAAAAAACGTATATGCACTTTTTTGGAATGATGCTCTTTTACGATCGCCACTTAATTTTGCAAAAACATTGTCAGACGAATTAAGAAACCATAATATCGAAATTTTAGAAGATACAAATGTTCAAAATATAAAAAAAGAAAACGATGAGTTCTTATTAGATATAGAAAATAAGGAGGGAGCTATAGAACAAGTATCATCTAAATATCTTGTAAATACTACAGGTCCATGGCTTGAAAAAATAAATGATGATTTAGATTTTAAAGAAAATAATTATAAATGGTGCAAAGCATTCAACATTATATTAAACCAAAAAGTAAATTTTTTGGAAGCTGTAGGCATTTTTGGGGAGGACAATAGAGCTTTTTTTATCGTTCCAAGAGATGGCTTTATCTGTGTGGGAACTTGGTATGTGCCATTTGATGGAGATCTTGAAAAAGATATTTTACCTAAAGAAGATGAGCTAAGTGCATTTATTACATCGTTTAATAAAACAAATCTTAATTTGAAAATTTTAAAAGATAATATAAAAGAAGTAGAAGCGGGGATTTTGCCAATGAAGTTTGTTGGAAAATCTGGACCTGTGTTATATGGTCTTGAAAAAATAAATGTTGTAGAAAATTATGCTAAGGTTCTTAGCACGAAATATACTACATTTTTAAGTCAAGGAAGGAAAGTTATAAAGAGGTTGTTAGGGAAGTAGAAAATATGAAAAATTTTTTTAAAGATAAAAATATTTTAATATTAATATTAATTTTAATTGGTGCATTTGTTATCAGGATTTTAAATATAGGATTTGAAACGGGAAGCCACCCAGATGAACGCGCAATTATAATGATTTCAGAAGGCGTTTTTAATAATCATTTTAATCCTAAGAATTTTCATTATGGAAGTTTTATTTTTTACCTATTATGGGCAACGTCTTGGTTTTTCGAATTTTTGGTAGGTGTTGTAGAAAGAAGTTCTTCGCTAAATTTTTGTAAAGATGCAATTCTTCCCGCACTTCGTTTTTTATCTTCTTATGATGGTGCTTTTTATATCGGAAGAACTTATGCGTGTATTGCGGGGACGATAACTGTTTTATTTACATACTTGCTTTCAAGTAAAATGTTTAATAAAAAAGTAGGGCTTTTATCGGCTTTTCTTTTGGCGACAAATCCATTTCATATTTCACTTTCAAGATATTATACAACTGATATTTTTGTAACTTGTTTTTCAGTAATGGTTGCCTTTTTCCTTTATGAAGCAATTGTTCGCAATTCATATAAAAATTATATTTTTTCTATAATTTGTTTTGCATTAGGATTCGTCTTTAAGATTAGCATGACAATAATGGCACTTCCTATCGGAGTAACTTCAATTTATCTTTTAATAAGAAATAAAAATTATAAAAATTCCTTTTCCTATATAAAATTTTTCCTTTATCCAGCATTAATAGTTTTTGGAATAATTTTTCTATTAGAACCATTTTTCTTTTTTGATTTTTCGAGTTTCATAGGAGATAACCGTTCTCAAGTAGAAATGGTAAGAGGACGCTGGATGCCTCCTTATACAAGGCAATATTTAAATACGCTTCCATTCCTATATTATATAGGACAAATGTTTAATTATACGATAAGACCAATTGTGTTTACCTTATCAATTTTTGGACTTATTTGGTTGATAATAGATAAGGAATTTGCAAAATTAAATAAAAATATTCTTTGGTTTTTTATTTTGCCATCGTTTTTAATCATGGGAAGTTATTTTGTAAAATTTCCAAGATATCTTCTTTTAATTTATCCATTTCTTTTGATTCTTGCAGGTTATGCCCTTTATAAATTAAAATCAAAAATTCTTACAGTAATTATTTGTACTTTGTCTTTTATTATAGCAATTGATTCAATTTCAATTTATTTTAATGAGCACTCATATAGAACAGTTTCAAGATGGATTTATGAAAATATTCCACCAGAATCTACAATTTTAGGAGTACATTGGGATGATAAAATTCCTCTTTTATTGCCTGGAATAGATTCAAATAAGTATAAATACAAATATCATAATGATGAATATGATTTAAAATTATATGAAGAAAGTAATGAACAAAATTTAACAGATTATATTAATATGCTTTTGAAAGGAGATTATATTGCACTGCCCGCAGATAGAATTTTTAGGGGAATTTTAGATAAGTTCGATCAAAAGCGAGAATATTCAATAAAAATTTTACAAGGACTTTTTGATGGTTCTTTAGGATTTGTCCCTGCCTACATTTATAAGCCAAGATCGTTTTTGGCAGCTCGAGGTTTTTATAACGATGATTTGGCAGATGAAAGTTTAGTTGGATATGATCACCCAAAAGCATTTGTCTTTAAAAAAGTAAAAAATTTAACTTTTGAGGAGTTAAAATCAAACATAGAAAATCAGCCTCTTAAAATTTCTTTGAAAAAAGTTTTGTCTACAAAAAATTTTAGTTTAGCAAAAGATGATAAGGAACTTAGGTTAAATATAGATGGGAAAATTTTTAATCCAATTCAAAAAAAATCATTTAAAGGAATTCATTTAAAGATGAATTCCTTTTTCGCAATTATTCTTTGGCTAATTATTATCGATATATCAAGTTTTTATATTTTACCAATTATTTTTGTTACTTGTACAAAATTACCAGATAAGGGGCTTGGAATTTTTAGATTAGTAGGCTTGGGAGTTTTTGCTTTTATAATGTGGATTTTAGGCTCTGTTTTTAAGGTTGAATATACTCAAGTAAATTTAATTTTAATTTTACTTTGTTTATATGTGTCATCATTTTTAATATTAAAAGTAGGTAATGTTTCTATATCTAGTTTTATTTCATCGGTATGTAATAAGAAATTATTGAAAATAGAATATACATATTTTGGTGTTTTTCTTGTTTTTGCTATTTTTAAATTGTTATCTCCAGAAATTGTATTCGGAGAGAAAACAATGGATCTTGGGTTTTTAAATTATTTTTCAAGGACGACATCGTTGCCACCTTCTGATCCATGGTCTATTGATAATCAAATGTCATACTATTTCTTTGGATATTTTATTTTTGGACTTGTTCATAAATTATCATCTTTTCCAACAGCATTTGGTTATAATTTAACAATAGCAACAATAGCAGGAATTTTAACAACAACATTAATTAGCTTAATTTTTTATCTTAAAAAATCATTAAAAGTTTCCGTTTTATTTTCTTTAGCAATTGTTTTACTCACAAATTTTGAAAAATTTTATATGTATTTTTTTGATACGAGAAAAAGTTGGCAATTAGGTTTTGATCTTTTTTGGAAAACAGCAAGAGTACATGAATTTTATTCGAATGCTATAACAGAATATCCCTTTTGGTCTTTAATCTTTTCGGATTTACATCCACATGTAATGGCAATGCCATTTTTTGTTTGCGTATTATTGTTTTTTATATATTTGTATAAGGAGAAATCAGTAACTCCACTTTTTTATATTTTGATGTCTTGCATTTCTGTTGTTTTACTTATGACAAATACTTGGGATGTAATAACAATGTCTTTTTTAGGGATTGTATTTTTACTTACAGTATTCATTAGTAATTTTAAAGAAGGAATATCCTTATTAAAAAAATTACTTATTTTTGGTTGTCTATCTCTTATCTTTGTTTGTCCATTTTATATTTTTTGTTTATCGGGCAACAAAAGTTCAACAGGTTGGGTACAAACGTCAGAGTTTCATGGGTGGTTCCATGTCTTTAGGCATTTTGGATTTTGGTTATTCCCAATTTTATGGGGATTTTTCACTTCATTTAAAATTCTTAAAAATACTTCTTATAAACGAATCATTATAAATTTAATTTTATCATCAATTCCATTTGTTGTTGCATCATTTTCAATATTTCAAGATGTTTCATGGGGAATACAAATAATAAGCTTCTTTTTATTATTTATTGGGCTTACATATATGAAAGAAGAAGATCATTTTTTATCTTCAATCTTTTTAATTACATTTTCTATTTTATTATCTTTAACAGAACTTTTCTTTTTTATAGATAGACCAAATACAATATTTAAAATTTATATTGGAATGTGGTTTTTTGTAAGTTTATCGTCAGTACAATTTGTAAAAGATAATTTTAAAAATTGGTATTTTAAATGGACATTTTTTGTATTGCTTGGAATTTGCATTGTTAGCTCTTGTATATCATATGTTGCGATGGCAAGATTTAGTCATATAAGAAATGAAAAGGTTAGCCCAACTTTAAATGGAGTTGCGTTTTTAAAAAATCAAAATAAAGATCTTTTTAATGTTGTAAATTGGATAAATAAAAATATTAAAGGAACGCCAATTTTACTAGAAACTTATGGTCCATCATATTATATAGATACATCAATTCCATACCAAAAATATACAGGGCTTCCAATTTTGCATGGTTGGGATCATCACGTAAAGCAAAGAGGAACAAGCGAAGAGAACCTTTCACAAAAGAAAAAAGATATTGATGAATTTTACAAGACGTTTGATAAAGAAAAGATAAAAAGTCTTCTTGAAAAATATAATATAGATTTAGTAGCAGTTGGAAAAAAGGAGAATGAAAAATATCCTAAAGAGAGTCTTGATAAATTTTCTCAATATGATGATATTTTTGTTTTGCTAACTTCTTCTAATAATGAAGCGTTATATTTGGTAAAAGATAAATTGAGCGGAGTTAGTTTAGATTTTAATAAAAGATAAGAAAGGAGAGGTATTTTATGGTATTTTTAATAATTTCTTTGATAATTTTATCATTAACATTTTTTATGTTTTCCCTTCCCATAGTTGAATTAATTTTAGCTCTTTTTATAGGTGTGCCAATTGTTTTCTTTATACTTGCAATGCTAGGACTAAATTTCGGGGTGTCATATATAATTTCCATTTTATTAATGCTTACTTTAATTTTATCAATATCAAAATTTAAAATTAATAAAAAAGCATTTTCATCATTAGGTGAATATAGTTATTTTTTAGTATTTTTTATTTCTTTTCTTGTTCTTTATACACTTAGCTTAAGATGGGCTGATTTTGTAACAATAGGTGAAAGATTAAGAGATTATTCTATTTTATCTTCAGTAATAAAATCTCCAATCAATCTTCAAGAACCTTGGTTTGCAGGATTTACATTAAACTATTATGCATTTTGGTATCGTTTAGGAAGTGCAATATCATTTATTTTTGATATTCCTGTTTGGAACACTTACCATATTGTTGCATCATTAAATACGGCATTTTTCTTTACATGTATTTTTATAATTGTTAAGAAATACTTAAATTTTAATTTTTTACAATCATTATTTCTTGCTCTTATTGTTTTTCCAGGAACAAATTATAGATCTATAAAATTTTTCTTTTCTCAAGACACTAATTGGTGGGGGCCATCAAGAGTTATAAAAGGAGCAATTACAGAATTTCCTACTTGGTCTTTTGTTCTAGGAGATTTACATCCACATTTTTTAAATCTTTTGTGTTTTCCATTTTTGATTTCTCTAGTGCTTTTAATAGATCCATTAAAATGGAATGTAAAAGAAAAACTTGTGTTGTTTTTTGTATTTTTATTTGTTCCTATTTTATTTATTTTTAATGCAAATGCTTGGGATATCCCCGCTTATTTTTTATTATTTTGTGTTTATCTAACAGCAGTATTAATTTTAAAATATAATTATCATAAAAAATTTAACTACGAAGATTCAAAAGTAAAAAATGGAATATTTATTTTTTTATTCATTATGTTATTAGCGTTTTCATTATTTTTATCTTCAAGAAATATAACTTCAGTTGGAGCAATTTTAAAATTTGTGACAGGAGAGGTTTTAAGGACAAATACTTATGAATTTATAGATGCATTTGGAATACCATTTTTCTTCATCACTATTTTTTCAATACTTCTTTGTAAAAATAAATTAAGAAATATTTTTTCTTCATTACTTGTTTTTTCATTGTTATTTTTTGATTTGGCAATTTTCCCGATTATTACCCTATTGTTTTTCACTATCTTTAGAGTTTTTGATGAAATTGATGAAAATTATCGTGAATCACTTCAAAGAAAGAAAATATTATTTGAGGCAGTGGGAATTTCAGTTCTTGTTTTGTGGCTTGTTCCTGAAATAATTTATCTTGATGATAATTATGGAGCGGGTAATGAAAGGATGAATACTATTTTTAAAATATATAGTGTGGCGTGGAGTTTAAGTTATATATATACTTTTTATTTATTAAGGAGAGTAGTTGATAAATATCATGTAAAAAATTTATATGTATGGATAGGACTTGTCCCTGTTACTGTTATTTGCACGCTTTGTTTTTTTAAATTTATAGAACTTAGAACTTTTAATTATACAGTATCACTTAATGAAAGGATTCGAGGACTTAATGAAGTTGATAAATTTCATAGTGGTGCCAAAAATGCGATAGATAGATTAACAAAAATGTCTGATGGAATTGTTCTTGAATCTACAAAAGGAGCATATAATTATGCCTCTCATGTGGGAACATTATCTGGAAAGACATTGTTTTTGGGTTGGCAAAATCATGTTCAACTTTTGTATAAAAAATATGATGAAATTCAAAAAAGAAAAGAAGAAATTGATAGATTTTATACAAACATGAATTGTGATGAAAGAAGGCGTTTTTTAATTAATAATAATATTTCTTACGTTGTGTTAGGCCCACTAGAAAAAGAAGAATATCGAGAGAGATTAAATAATGATTTTTATTGTTTAGATAATATAATACAAGAAGGAGAATATATAATTTTTACAGGAGATAAATAAATATGGAAAATATTTTTTTGCAAAAAAGAGAAAGACTTCCACACTCTATTTCTGTAGTTGTTCCGTGTTATAATGAGGAAGAAGTTATTAGAGAAACATATAAAAGGTTAACAAAAGTATTAGAGGAAATAAAAGTTCCTTATGAAATCATATTAGTAGATGATGGAAGTAAGGATAATACTTGGAAGATATTATCTGATTTGTCTTCTAATGATAATCATATAAAATCAGTAAAGTTATCTAGAAATCATGGACACCAGTTCGCATTAACTTGTGGCCTTGATCAAACAAAAGGAGAGGTCATTTTAATAATAGATGCAGACTTGCAAGATCCACCAGAGCTTTTAAATGAAATGATTAAAAAGTGGCAAGAAGGATATTTTGTGGCTTATGGTCAAAGGGTTGCTAGGAAAGGTGAAACAGCATCAAAAAAATTTTTTGCATATGCTTTTTATAGATTAATTTCTAAAATTTCTAAAATAAATATTCCACAAGATACGGGAGATTTTAGATTAGTAGATAGAAAAGCATTAAATGTTTTATTAAGTATGAAAGAAACACAAAGATTTATAAGAGGTATGGTTGCTTGGGTTGGCTTTCCGCAAATTCCAGTTCCTTATTGTAGAGAAGAGCGTTTCGCAGGAACAACGAAATATCCTTTTAAAAAAAGTTTAATTTTAGCTTTTGATGCAATAACATCTTTTTCTTATGCACCATTAAGGTTGGCTACTTATTTGGGGGTCTTGTTTTCTGGGATATCTTTTGTATATTTTGTCATAGTTGTTATTTTAAAATTTTTGGGAATTAACTTTGCAGGATATACATCTTTAATGTGTACAATTTTGATGCTTGGTGGCATTCAACTTATTGTACTTGGAATCGTGGGAGAATATGTTGGAAGAATTTTTGAGCAAGGGCAAAAACGTCCTCTTTATATTATACAAGATATAAAAGGTGAGCCATTGTTAGAAGATAAATAAAAATATTTTTTTACTTTTTGAGAAGAAAATTTTATGGATAAAAATGATAAAAATAAAATAGCAATTATTGGTGCGGGATTTTCTGGTTTATCTTTAGCGTATGACCTATCAAAAAATGGTTTTGATGTAACTATTTTTGATAAAAAGTCTTGTATTGGAGGATTGGCAGATAGTTTTTCAATAAAAAATGGTGCAACCCTTGAAAAATTTTATCATCATCTTTTTGCATCAGATAACGCTATTTTTAGTTTTTTAGAAGAGCTTGGATTAAAAGAAAATTTACAATATAACTCTACAAACACAGGAATATTTTGCAATAATAAAGTATACAGATTAGCAACGCCATTAGATTTATTAAGATTTAAAGAATTAAATTTTTTAGATCGTATAAGAATGGGATTTGGAGTTTTGAGAGCAAGACTTGTTAATGATTTTCATCCGTTAGAAAAAATATTGGCTACAGAATGGCTTGTTAAAAATTGTGGCAAGAATGCTTATGAAAAAGTTTGGAGAGCACTTCTTAAAGGGAAGTTTGGACGATGTTATGAAAAAATATCTGCTGTTTGGATTTGGAATAAATTTAAATTAAGAGGTGGAAGTAGGAGTAAATCGGGAGGAGAGTGCCTTATTTATTATAAGGGTGGTTTTAAGGCAATGCTTGATGCAATACGGGAGAAATTATTAAAGGAAAATGTAAAAATTTTCTTAAATACTGAAATTGAGAAAGTTGAAAAGAAGTCGATTGGGTTTATCGTGAGTACAGGTAAAGATGCTTATGATTTTGACAAAGTTGTTTTTACAGGTTCTACTCATGAATTTTTAAAAGCAGTTGATTTTTTACCAGATGCATATTCACAAAGATTAAATAGTATAAAATATTTAGCAAATATTTGTCTTATATTAGTATTAAATAAAAAGTTTTCTAATACTTATTGGCTTAATATTGCAGATGCAGATTTTCCTTTTGTTGGGGTTATAGAACACACAAATTTTGATGATATAAATAATTATGGGGGAAAACATATTTTATATTTATCAAAATATTTAAAAGAAGATGATGATTTATTCGCTCTTACGAAAGATGAGCTTGTAAGATTTTGTGTTAAGTTTTTATCCAAAATAAATCCAAATTTTTCTATAGACAATGTCGAAGAATCTTTTTTGTTTTCTGCAAAATATAGTCAGCCTGTAATTGAAAGAGAATATTCAAAGTTATTATTTGATATGAAAACGGGAATTGATGGACTTTATTTCACAACTATGGCGCAAATATATCCTGAAGATAGGGGGACTAATTACGCTGTAGAATATGGAAGAAAATTAGCGCGTGTAATTATTGAGGATTAGATGGTATGAACCAAATTGATAAAAAGATAGATAATTTTTTTACGAAATATCAATGGTATTTTTTTGCGATTATCATTGTTGTTTCATTGGCCTTTAGATGGATAGATTTAGAGGCTCGACCAATTCACCACGATGAATCAATTCATTTAATTCAAGGATATTATTATTTTGAAAGGCCAGAAACGGGATATTATAAATATGATCCAATGACACATGGGCCTTTTTTATATCATGCCTTAAAGGTTGTTTATCAAATTCTTGGTTATTCTACATGGGCAGGACGAGCTTTTATGGCATTAATTGGAAGCTTATTTTTATTTTTGCCGTTAATGTTTAGAAAGTATCTGCGCCCGACGACAGTGCTATTTCTGACAACGTTGATAGGATTATCTCCATCAATGATTTATTGGTCGCGGTTTGTAAGAAGTGATTTGCTCATGCTTTCTTGGTGGCTACTTATTTTAATAGGAGTTTTCTTAGCTTCTCCCAAATGGAAGCCATTTCTTTGTTTCTTAGGAATTGGGCTTCAGATTTGTAGTAAAGAAAATTCTTATGTTTTTTATGCAATGATGGTTGGATATTTTTTCTTTGAATATGCCCTAAGTTATTTTATTAAAGATTATAATAGAAAAACAACATGCCTTTATAAGATATATAAAAATTTTATGTCTCATAAAATGATGTATTTAATATCATTTTTTACGACGTGTTTGGTAATTTATTATTTTTTCTCTGGAGGATTTAGATATTTTATTGAATCACCATCGTTATTAGAAAAATATTTTGGAACTTTTTTAGATGGATTGTATAGGAAAAGTGTTAAATATTGGTCTGATATGCATGGGCAGGAAAGAATAAAAGGACCATTTTTATTTCAATTTTATATGATGGCTTGGCATGAATTTATATTAGTTTTATGTATGCTAATCCACATTATTTATCTTTCTAGAAAAAAAATATGGATCGCTTGTACGTTTTCGGCTGCTTTTATAATATCACTTGTACTAGCTTTAAATTTTAGATCGCTAAATTTAGAGCAATCTTTTATTTGGAACTTTTTTAAATTAAAAAATGGATTTGATTTTTTTGGTTTGTTTATGTTGCCAACGTATGCTGTTGTGACGACAGTATATCATCTATTAAGAAAGGAACGAGGGCTGGCTTTTTTTGCCTATTTTGCGGGGGGAAATTTAGCTACATATTGCTATCTTGGAGAAAAAGTTCCTTGGCTTAGTGTATATCCAATTTTGTCTTTTATAATTTATTATTCATTATTGTTTAATCAATTGTTAGGAACACCTTGGAGAGAAAAAGTAAAACATTTTAAACTTTCGACGTTATTATTAATTATTGGGCTTACTAGTTTTGTTTTAGGAATAATTTTTATACTTGAATCAAATGATTTTCAAATGAAAGATAATATTGATTTTGTATTATTTGGTTTAGTATTGTGTATTATTTGTTCATCATTTAAAGCTGTAAGATTTGATTTTATAAAATTTATATTTTTAGTTTTTATTATCTATGATTTAAGAATTGCAAGAATTGTTAATTTTCAAAATGCGGGTTCTGAATTTGAGATAATGAGTCAAGTTCATACTGATAAACAATTACACAATATTTTAAATGGAATAAAGGAAACGATTAAGACAAACTCTTTGGGTTATGAACCAATTATGCATGTTTCTGGAGAAACAAATTGGCCGACTGTAACATACATGGTAGGTTTCCAACAATTAAAATATGGCATGGATGGTCATAAAATAGAAGATTTTAAATATATTATTGAGGATCAAGAAAGTACTAGAAGAGAAAAGAAAAAAGAAAGTGTAATAAAAGGAAAAGAAGATTTATATAATTCTAGGAAAATACAAACTAGATGTTGGTGGGATCCAGATTATAATATAATGAATATGAAAAGATTTTTAAATTATGCCTTTAATCATGTTCCTTGGAGCGGTCCGGGATTTTACCATGCGATGATTCATGTAAGGAAAAATTAGGATATAAATAGTGTTAAAAGAAAATTGGAGAGCGATATCATTTTTAGAAAGATTAGGAGATTTTTTAATAATCGTTTTCGGATTTTTTACCTCTTATTTTGGAAGAGATTCTCTTTATTATTGGAATAATAAATATAGATTAGGTCTTTCTTTTTCAGGCGATAAACTTGCCTCTATAAATGAATACTATGTTGTTTTGTTTATAGCAGTTTTGTCATATCTAGTTTTTTTAGAAATTTTTGGCGCCTATTCTAGTATGCGTTTTATCTCTAAATTAAAGTTATTTTTTATTTTTCTTATTTCTTCATTTTTTGTTTTTATTGTATTAGCTACAAATTTATTTTTATTAAAAGCAGATGTTAGTAGAGGGTTTATAGTGTTGTTTTGCGTGCTAACGGCATTTTTTTTATTTGCAGAGCGCCTTTTTGTTGTTAATTTTTTAAGATGGTGGAGGAAAAAAGGCCTAAATTATAGAAGTATAATTGTATGTGGAATAAAAGAGCAAGCGTTTAATTTTGCCTCCCAAGTTTATAACCATAAAGAGTTAGGTATAAAGATAAGAGCTTTTGTTGACTTAGAAAAAAGCTCTAAAGAAGAAAAAGAAAATTTTATCTTAAAGTTAAAAGAGGCAAAAATTCTAAAATCTGTATTGATTGTTGATGGTGCAAGTGGGTTGGAAAGAGTTTTAAAAAATTGGGCAATTGATGAAGTTATTTTTACTGATGTTATTCCTGTTATGAAAGATGTAGAGGAATCTATTTTTATATGTGCGCAACAGGGAGTTTCTACAAGCATAGTTGTGGATCTTTTTAGTAAAAGTTTAATTTCTTCTAAAATTAGTTATTTTGGAAAACTTCCACTCATCCATTTTGAACCGCCTCCTGGGGATAGGGGAGGGCTAATTGTTAAGAGGATATTAGATGTTGCTTTGTCATTAATGTTTTTAATTTTATTTAGTCCTATCTTTTTATTAGTTGCTATTTTGGTTAAGGTAACATCAAAAGGACCTATAATTTTCGTTCAAAAGAGAATTGGACTTCATGGGAGGATCTTTTCATTTTATAAATTCCGCTCAATGTATGACAATGCTGAAAAAATGTTAGATACATTGAAAGAAAAAAATGAAATGACGGGCCCTGTATTTAAAATTAGGGAAGATCCAAGAATTACTCCACTTGGAAAATTTTTAAGAAAATATAGTCTAGACGAGCTTCCACAACTTATAAATGTTGTTCGTGGAGAAATGAGTTTAGTAGGCCCTCGTCCTCCGATCCCTGGGGAAGTAAATTGT
>CAZHSB010000049.1:0-3403 GCA_964534945.1 uncultured Bdellovibrionales bacterium
TATCTTATCTCTCCTTAACGGGCTTTTGTGTCTAAAAATATGATAAACTCCCGTTCATCATTATATTTATTTACTACTTCCAATTGTTTTTATTCCTTTGAGAAAACATACAATATACTTTAGCATTTTATTTGTGATTAGTTCTTTTTTACTATGTTTTCCTTTTCAAGCTTTTTCATTTTTAGTGGACAAATTGACGGTGACTTCTCTTCCTGTTTTATTATTTCTTCTTTTGATAAATAGGGTTGACAGTTGTGTTTATTATAAAAATCGTGAGGTTCGAAAAAAATTAATATTTTAATCAATAAAATAACTGAATGGGTTCTTTTAGAATATTGTATATTATATAATTTTCTTGAATAATAAATAATAGCGCAGAAATATAGGAAATAAATCGAGTAGATGATATTTTTATACATGGATTCAAAAAACCTTATTACCATTAATAATTTTTTTGAAACTAAATTTGTATTTTTTGCATCTAATGTATATGAACCGAAGTGATATAATAAAAATTTTAAAAATTAGTCCTTTTATTTTTGTTTTTGTGTTTATTTATCTAAATTCGATTTATAAAGTCACTGATTTTCATCTTTATTGGGGTAGCGCTTCTGCATTTTTTAATGGCAAGAACCCATATAATCCAGAAAATATGCCGAACTTTACACAAATAAAAAATTATTATACTGGTGAAGTCCCACATGTTTGGAATCCGCCAATCTTTTTTATATTAGTGTCATATCTTTTTTTATGGTCTTTTAAATATTCTTTTGTTATTGGACAAATATGTACATTTTTTTCATTGATAGGAATTATTTTATTAATGAAGAAAATTAAAAAAATTTCTTGGTATAATTTTTCCATAATATTGTTGATTTTTATTATGTCATCAACCACTTATGCAACGGTTGTTCTTAACCAGATTACTGTACAATTATCTTTTTTCCTAATATTGTCATTATATTATTTGAAAAAAAGAAAAGATTTTTTTGGTGGAATATTTTTGCCATTTTTACTCATAAAACCACATATATTTTTGTTTTATTTATCCAGTGTATTTATTTTAACTTTAGTTCAAAAAAGATTTTATATTTTTTTAGGAGCAATTACTTCGCTTTTTTTATCTTTATTAATTGCTTTTTTTATTAATCCAAGTAGCTTTGTTGACTTTATTAATAATGTAACAGGGACAACTGAATATGAAGTTGTTGGTTTATTTCAATTCTTACCATATAGGTTATGTAAATATCGTTATGAAATTTCAATAACATTAAATTTATTATTTATGCTTGCTTTACTACGTATAAGGAAGATAAATTTTTATTATACATTGTGCTTAGGGTTGCTTTTTATGCCATATGGGTTTCTTTTTGATTATTCTGCATTGTTACCAGTTATTTGTTTAGTGTTTAATGATATCTTGCTTTTTGGAGATAGATTCAAATATAAAACACTCATTGGAATTGTAATATTTATGGCATCAAATCTTTATATGCTTTTCAATCCAACATCATGGACTGCAATGTTTATTCCACTATCTTTATTGTGGTTAATGTATTCTAGAAAGATAATACAGTTAGAGGAATTTTGAAGTATATTCAATAAAAGCTTCATTTTCCCGACCTTGTCTTGCATTAAATGTTTTTCCATTTTTAATTTAGTGTAAATCTTTCTGGTGTATTCTATTACTAATATCAACTATGGAAGTTGTGTCGCTATCAGTAATTTATTGAAAATAATACATAAGCAAAATGCTAAGGAAATAATTTAAGAGGTTTCTTAACCATGTGGCATTTTTTAATGTCAATCTTTATAAAACAAGTTTCTAAAAATGTTGGCGAAAGTTACTGCTTTCTTAATGTTATTTAAGTATTTCCTTTAAAATTACGATGATATTCTACAGGTTATTTGTGATATATTTTGTTTTGGAGATATTGCTGTGAAATTATTAATTATTGATGCGTCAACAGAAGCTCAGGCAAGATGCGCTAAAAAGATAGAGCCTTTTAATAAGAGCGATATTGAAATGCTTGATTTAAAAATACGTCTTGCAAATGAGGAAACATATAAGGATATTTTAAACGATGCTGATGTCGTTATATTAGGTGCAGATCTTAGTGATAGGGCAAATACTGTTGCAAGGGAAATAGTTGGAGTTTGCCCATGGATGAACATAATAATGTTCGTTAAAGAAGAACTTTATGGAGGAAATGTTTTTAGAATTGCGCATTCTGTAGGCGTTAGAAAAGTTTTCGTCGATACTGTAGGACCACTTGATTTCTTACAAGAACTTGTGGCTATTCATACAGAATTTAGAAAGGAGGGGCGCGCAAGAGAAGGAATAATTATTGCGGTAAATCACGCAAAAGGAGGAGTCGGCGCAACGTCAGTTTGTGCTGCGTTAGCAGAAGTTTGTGGGGTTTATAATAAAAGAACACTTCTTTGGGATATGGATGTCGAAACAAGGGATTTAAGTAGATCTTTAGTTTCAAGTGGCGCAGAGGCGAAAATTGTGTCTTCTTGGATAAATGGTGCTAGGGAAATTTCAAGGGAAGGGTTAAAAGATGCTCTTTGTCCTGTAAGTAATGATGTATTGATATTAATGCCACCAGATTGTATGGCAGAATCAATGGATTTAGTTTGTCATACAGATAGCATCGCACTTTGTAGTCGAATATTAGAACTTTCAAGAATTCTGTTTGATATAATTATAGTAGATACGGGTGGACGAATGGGACCAGCAACGGGGGCTATTATTAGAAATTGTGATATATCATTAACTGTTATGGACGATAGCGTTTTGGGGCTTACGGCTGTTGATTTGTATCTTAATTTCTTAAAAAGTCTGTTGGGGACTTCAGAAAGAATGAAATTTTTAATTAATGGGTTTTCTGGGGGGATGCTAACAAAACAGCAAATGGAATCGGCTTTAGAGTCTGCACAAAAGTTAGGACATGATGTATGGCAATTAGATCCTGTTTGCTTTGATGCTAAGGCTACAATGTGGCCTGGAAGTGGAAAAACGCTTTATAGCTTAGGGAATCGTCAAACAAGATTTTCTTTTGAGAAAATTGCCCAAGAACTAGGATTAACTTCTTCTGGAGCATTAGTAAAAAGAAAAGAAGTTATTGGAATAGAGCATAAAAAGAAAGGATTGTTAGATAAAATTTTCAATAAAAATTAAAAAAAATAATAATTTTTATGAATCTTACTTTAGAAAAAAGCATCTATATATCTAAGTTTTTGTTATTTTGCAAGGTAGTTAGTAATTTTTATAATATATTATGGAGATTTAAAAATGTTAAGAAAATTTTTGAAAAATAAAAATCAAAAAGGTGCAACTTTAATTGAGTATGCAATATTATGTGGTGTTATGGTTACTGCCGCTGTGCTTATGTTAGGC
>CAZHSB010000049.1:3503-12297 GCA_964534945.1 uncultured Bdellovibrionales bacterium
TAATGATCGTAGATTTTTATTTATAATACGTTCATAAAATTTAAGGGTATAAAAATGAGACCAGTTCAAATGCAACAACAAAATGATAGTTTGAAGTTAATATTAACTTTGGGGATTGTTTTAATTCTTCTTATTGGAATAGTTTTTATATTCTTAGGTATGAAAAATAATAAAGAAACAAATCCTATTTCATCTAAGAGGGCGGAGGCCTCGCATGTTAATGTTGAATCACAAAACAACCTTTTAGATGAAATGGGAGATGTTTTAATTCTTGTAAGAGATGTAAAAGTAGGAGAAAAAATAGACCCTTCAATGCTTAAAAAAGAAAGAAGGCCTAAAAATATGATTTCTTCTTCGATGATAGGTGATTTTTACCAAATAGAGGGATCTTTTGCAAAAATAGATGCTTCGGCAGGTGATATTTTAGAAAGAGAACAATTAACAAATAAAAAGCCAATCAATACAATTACTGCAAATATTCCAGAAGGTTTTAGGGCTATAACTATAAACGTTAATGTAACAAGTAGTATTGAAGGTTGGGCGAGAGCAGGGGCTTTCGTGGATATTGTTTGGAATGCTAAAATTAATGATAAACCATCTGCAGTCGTTATTGTTCAGAATGTAAAAATCTTATCTGCAGATAGACAAGTTGAGGCCAATCCAGAAAATGGTCAAGCAGCAGTTCCAAGTACTGTAACGCTACTTGTACTTGCAGAAGATGCTACAAAAATTCATTTAGCTGAAACAACGGGTAAATTAAGTTTGCAATTAAGAGGTGATAATTCAGAGCATAGTATGGCATCGGGAAGTCCTCTTACTGTTGATGACTTATTAAATGGCGCCAAAAATGATAAAAAAGCCGAATATTCCGCAGTGGTAAAGATTAAAGGTAAAAACGGAAAAATGGAAAAATGGGGACTTAAAGATGGAGAATTAGTTCTTATAGATTAAGGTTTTTTATGACAAAAGATGATAGTGAAAAAAATTTAATAGGGTTATTTTCTACAAAAACTAATTTAGAAAATAATAAAAAATCTCAAAATTTGTCGTCTTCTATAAACAATAATGTCAGTATAAATAAATCAGATATATTTAATGAAAATAATAAAGGTCAATCAATAAAAGAAGAATTGTCAGACCAAGGAAATCTGGTTCTTAAAGAAGCAAAGGTAGAGTTAGGAGAGTTAATAGGAAAGCAAAAAGATTCTATTAATAGTATTACAGAAGCCACTATAACTAGAGCAGTAGAAAAAATAATTTCAAAATTAGAAATTAATATTCCAGATATTGAAAAAGCTACGATTATTATTTATTTGCAGAAAGATTTATTAGGATGGGGAATTTTACAACCGCTAATGGATAATTCTGAAATTACAGATATCCATGTCTATGATTATCATACTGTAGTTGTGCAAAGAGGGAAAATTAGTGAAAGTACAACGTATCAATGGAATTCTAAACAATCATATATTGCATTCATTGATAGATTGCTTTTAAGGCTTGGAAAATCTTTATCAACGCAACAACACACAGTCGATGCTTCTCTTCCAAATGGTATAAGAATTTGTGCAATTCATGAAAGTGTTTGTGGTTCTAGGGGACCTCTTTTAAGTATTCGTATTCCAAGAATTAGTAATGTTTCTTTGGAAAGTATAATTTCATATAAAATGGCTCCTCCATTAATTGTTAAATATTTAGCGGGACTTGTAAAATCTGGAATTTGCACATTTATGATATCAGGAGAAACAGGAACTGGAAAAACAACATTGATGAAGTGCTTGGCAACTCAATTTGGTCCGCATGAATCAATTGTTGCCGTGGAAGATACACCTGAATTAAATTTACAACATGAATATTTTAGATCTTTAGTTTCTCGTCCTGCAAATAGTGAGGGAAAAGGAGAAGTAACTTTACAAGAGCATATAAAAACGACATTGCGTATGACGCCAACAAGAGTGCTACTTGGAGAAATGAGAACTCCACTTGCGGCAGAAGCGTTTTTAGAAGGAATACAAACGGGTCACGTTGGAATGAGTACAATTCACGCTAGAAATGCAAGAGAAACATTAGCAAGGCTTGAAGGATTGTTGGGAAGGGCACAAAAATCGGTTTCTTCCGAAATACTAAGGCAACAGGTGGCACTAGCAGTGGATGTTGTTATTTGGTTATTTCGTGAAAAAGAAACTGGACGACCTCGTATAGGAGAAGTTGTAGAAGTTGGAAAATGTGTTGAGGGAATAACTCAGACAAGACCAATGTTTTCAATATTAAAAACAGGAGAAGAGCCTGTTTGGAAAGTTGATTCTTGGGCAAGTTTTTTTGATGAGCAACTTTCTGAATATGGAATATTCTTAGGAGATGCACCTCCTGAAATAGGGTTAAGAGATTAAAAGTTTTTATTTTGAGTTTTAAGAAATGTCTACAGAAGTAATTATTGGAATTATACTTTTTATTGTTGGAATAGGGGCTAGTATTATTTTCTTTATAAAAAATAGTGGAATAAGAAGTAATAAAAGTTTCATGATGCAATCAAGAAATATTAATAATCCTATAAAAAGAAATATGTATGAAGACAATGATTTTATTGTTATTGAAAGAAATAAAAATGGAAACTTAACATTAAAACAAAAAATAATATATGCAGGTTGGCATATATCTCCAATAATTTTTAATACGATAAGAGGAATTGTTTCAGTAATATTTTTCTTGATAACAAAACAATTTTTTTCTTTATTTTTGTCAACAATCATGGCGGTAGTGGGGTTTGTTATTGTTACAACAATCTTAAACAAAGCTATGGAAAAAAGGTCAAATGCCTTTGATAAAGATTTTGCTTCATATTTGCAATCTATAGTAAGTTTATTAAAGGCAGGAATGAATGTTACTACTGCAATGGAAGAGGGAGGAGGAAATTTAGAGGAAGGATCAACTGTAAAAAAAGAGGTAGAGTCATTATCTTCAAGATTAAAATCTGGAGTTGGAGAAGATGAGGCAATAGGAAGATTCGCAAACACGATAGATTATCCTGAAGTTGAACTTTTTGTTCAAGCTGTTATCTTAGGAAATAAATTAGGTGGAAGTTTAACCCAAACACTTGATAGAATCTCTGAACAATGTAGGAAAAAACAATATTTTAGGGAATCTGCAGTTGCTGCTGTAGGTCAATCAAAAGGATCATTATGGATAATAATGATAATATTGGTAGGAGTATTGGCATTCTTGTCAATAAAAGCACCTCAAATGACAGATCATTTAAAGACTGATACTGGAAAAATAATTTTAGAAGCTGCTATTTTTCTAAATTTATTTGCAATTTATTTAATGGGGAAAATAGTAAAAATTAAAGTATAAAATGAATTTTTTAATTATTGGAATTATCATCATTGTTTTTTCACTTTTTGTGGTTACTGCATTTTTATTAAGGCCAAAAGAGAAGAATTTTCTGATAAATAATAGAAAAAGTAATGAAAGCTTAAATAGAAATCAAAAAAAGAAAAAAGTAGTTGATAAACAACTTGAAAAATCTTTTTCAAAGGCCTTAATGATTTCTCAAGACGATAGAGAATGGTTTTTTATATTAAGAAGAAGAAGTTTTTTTATATGTTCATTGATTGGAATTATAGGTTGTTGCTTATTATGGGAAACAGGAGTTCCGATTAATTCTAATATTCGTCCATTATTTGTTTTATTTTTATTCTTATATTTTGGATATAAGTTTCCAGTATTTGTTTTAGATAAAAAAGTTAAAGCAATAGATGATGATATTCTATATTTTTTACCAATAGCTATTGAACAACTTATTGTTGGGATTACTAGTGGATTGGATATAGGGCCGAGCATAGATTATGTAGTAAACATGGCAGAAGCTAGAGGAACCACAAATTCAGTAATAAAGCTTTTTAAAAATGTGCAAAATCTTGTAAAAAGTGGTTCTTCCCTTGACACGGCTTTGCATGATGTAGCAATTTCATCGATGAATCCTGCAATTAAACATGCCTTCTTACATTTGGGGCAAGTTTATAAGCATGGTGGAGAAGTTGCAAAACAGCTTATAGATTTAGCGGACACTATAACTAGGCAAAGAGAAGTAAAAATAACAGCAATTATTAATAAGTTAGAGTTAAAATCGATGGGGCCTGTTTTTTTTGTATTTTTGGCTAATATGGGGGTTCTAATGTGTTGTATCTTTATGCAACTGATGTCTGGGTTATCAAGTATGTAAGGAATATCTATAACACGCATTTGAAGAATTTGATTTCTAAATTAAGCTGAAATAAACGCTAAATAAAAAATAAAAAACATTCGATAATAAGAGTATGAAGAAAAGTTTAGCAATTCAAGGACAGGATTTTGCTTTGGCATTTTTTGTGCTTTCTATTACGGCAATGTTAGTTATGCCACTTCCTACAGGTCTACTTGATTTTTTATTAGTTATAAATATTTCTTTTTCATTGTTACTTTTACTTGCTGGACTTTATATGCCAAATGCTTTGGCATTATTATCTTTTCCATCATTATTGCTTCTTACAACACTTTTTAGATTAGGATTAAATGTCGCTTCTACAAGATTGATTTTAAGCCAAGGAAATGCAGGCCATGTTATTGAAGCTTTCGGAACATTTTTAGTAAGAGGTGAAATTGCAATCGGAATAATTATCTTTTTAATTATAACGATTGTTAATTTTATTGTTATTGCTAGAGGTTCAAGTAGGGTTTCAGAGGTTGCAGCAAGGTTTGCACTTGATTCTCTACCAGGAAAACAAATGGCAATCGATTCTGACTTAAGATCTGGATTAATCGATGCACTTGAAGCAAGAAAAAGACGAGATGATTTAAGAAAAGAGTCTCAACTTTATGGTGCGATGGATGGCGCAATGCGTTTCATTCAAGGAGACGCTATAGCAGGATTCTTTATCATTATAACAAATATCGTAGGTGGAATGTATCTTGGTATAAAATCAGGAATGTCAATTAGTGAAGCTGTAGAAACTTATAGTATTTTGACTGTTGGTGATGGCTTGGTGAGCCAAATTCCATCACTTTTAATTTCCATTTGTGCAGGTATTGTTGTAACTCGTGTAAGTTCAGGAGAAAATACAACACTTGGAAGAGAGCTTTCTTTACAGCTTTTTAAAAGTCCAAGTATTATTGCATTGACAGGCACAGTGTTAATCTTCTTTTCGATCTTACCGGGACTTCCTGTAATTCCTTTCTTAACTGTCGGGCTTTTTTGCATGGTATTAAGCTTTTATATAAAGCGAAAGAAAGAAAAGAAAAATTCTAATGTTGAGTTTTTGCCAGTTTCTATTTTAAAGGCAAATAAAGAATTGCTAGATGATGATACAAGTAAAAATGCTGATTATTTATTTCAAATTTATATTGAGCAGGATTTTGGAGATTATATAAACGAAAATGCGTTAAGAATTTTAAAGAAAAGTGATTTATATAAAGAAGATTTTTTAAAGATGACGGGATTTAATTTTCCAAAATTTAAATTCATTGTGAAAAAAGAAATAGAGAAAGATTCTTTTGGAATTTACAAAGAAAATGCGACTATTTTAGAATCTTCTTTTTCAAATGAACAATTATTTGTAAATATAGAAAAATCAATGCTTCCTGCACTAGGTCTCGTTTCAATAGAAGAAAATATTCATCCAATATTTGGAAATAAATTACAGTGCATTAAGAGAAACCAGTATACAGAATTGTTATGTAAAGAAACAGATGTTCAAGCGTATGATAAAATTGATTGGATATTGTTAAACTTAACCTCTTTTTGTATCAATAATCCAAATGAATTTATTGGGATTTCTGACGTCACTGATCTTTTAAAAAATATTGAAAAAGATTATTCAGAATTAATAAGGGATTTGTTTAAAATTCCACAAGTAAGTACAGCAAAAATTTTTGAGGTATATCTTGAACTAATTAAGGAAAGGATCTTTTACGTATCACATAAATATATCCTTGAAAGTCTTGTATCGTATTTCAACGGATATAATATAACTGCAGATAGCGATTTTGACGTTTATAACATTGTTTCTTTTATAAGACAAAGTAGAAAAATTCATATCGCATCTAATTTAATTTGTGATAATAATAGAATAAAATTATGTAGTCTATCGGAAGAGCTTCAAAGTGTTTTTGAAAATATGGTTCCTCAATTGTATGAGGGAAGTGTTAGTTTGGATATAAATGACATTGATAAAATAAGGGATAATATTTTAAGTACAATGAAACCTTTTTCGGAAAGGGGGGTTGCTTTGTTCTCTATCGTGTGTTCAAAGGAGATAGTGCCTGTTGTCATTGATGTTCTTAGAAAACTAAAAATAAATATCAATGTTATTAGTTTTGAAGAGTTAACCCCCAATTTAAAAATTGAGCATATAGGAGTTTGGAGAAAATAGTATGACGACTAAAGATCTTGCACCTCTTGGGAAAATAACTGATTTTTTCAGAATTGATACAAAAATGTTTGCTTCAAACAGTTCGGAAGTGTTTAAGGTTACACAAGTAGAAAATGGAAAAGTGTTTTTTCTTTGTTTGTTAAAAGAAAAATTTAATTTAATATCGGATGCTAAAGAAATTTCAGAATTTTTACTTCGACTTGAAAAAATAAAATCTTATTCAGAAGCTTTTTCTAATTTAACTAATTTTGCAGTAGATAAGGATGGCAAGGGATATGGTGTTTTGGGTATATCATCAATTTCTTCAATGTTTACTGGAAATTTAGATTATAAAGAAGCATATAGAAGATTTGTTTTTATATTAAAATTTCTAGTTAAAATGCATTCAGATGGGGTTATTTTTGGTGATATATCAAATGATTCCTTTGGTATGGATAAAGAGGGCAATATTAGACCAATTGCCTGTCTTGGTGAATATCCTAAAAAATTCAAAATAACAGATGAGGGGAATCATTATCGTTTGCCGAATGAAGATGAAGAAACTTCTTTCACAAGTGATGTTTATCGATTTGCGATATTAAGTTATAAAATATTCTCTAAAGATGAAGATGTTATTCCTTTTGATACAAATGGTGAATATATTCCATTATCAAGAAAGGATGAAAAAATTCCAGATTATATAGATACTGCGCTAAAGAACTCTTTATCGAAAAACCCAGATGATAGATTTTTAAATGCAGGTATTCTTTATAAATTTATAAGAGATGGTCAAAACAATATGTTGGCAGTCACCAGTAATGCCATGTCTCCTTCTAATGAAGAATTAAGCAAAGTTAGGTCCTCAAATGATCTTGCGATAAGAAAAGAAAACGATGGGAAGAAAAACAAAAACATCATTTTTATTTTTATTATAGTTTTTTTCTTGCTCGCTTTTCTTTTTGTATGCTCTGGAAAAGAAGAAAAAACGCGTAGTGTAAATTTACCTAGCAACAATCCAAGTGATGTAAGAAAAAGAATGGTTGAACAGGAAATTAAATTAAATAAAATTTACGATTCCGAAGATCCTGTTATTTATGCGACGATAATAAGAATGGCAAGTCAATCAGTGTATCCTGAAGAACGAAAATTAGTAGAAAAATATTTAATAAATCGTTTCTTAAATTTAAAATATGAAAGAGTAGCAAAAGTTTTATCTCAAATGTTTTCGGAAATTTTCAATAATGAGATTCCGTCTTATTATGAGGATTTGTTGCTTACATTAGAAAATAATTATCCTATAGAAAAAAGAATTACATTGTTTAAAAGTTTATTAAAGAAAAATAAAACTTTAATCGTAACTTTATCGTTAGCTTTAAGCTTTGATACAAATGATTTTGAGAATTACAAATCAATTTTTAAAGAATTGATTGAAAAAGATTTTCAACTTGAGATTGAAAGAAGAAGTTTTTTTGCCTTAGCAATAGCGGAACCAATTTCTTGGAAATATGATGCTGAAATGATGAATAAGGAATTTTATAAATTAGATGATGAAGATTTAGTTTGGCTACTTCCTATTTTTGTAAAAAGAGGTGATGAACATTTAGGAGAATTATTGAAAGTTATAACGGATAAAAATTTATTAGATAAATCCCAAACAACTTTTTTAAAACTTATAGAAGAATTACAACCTCCAACGGCAATAAAGGCTGTCTTGTTTAACGCAAGTGCATCAAAAATTTCTTCTGAAGATGTTGGTATAATTTTAAAATGGATGAATCCCGCTAGAGAAAGGATCTTTAATTCAATGCTTTTAGTCTCCAAAGATGATAAATCTTTAAGAAGAGATATTTTTGATTCAATGCTGTCTATTGCAATAGAGAATAAAACGACCAAAGATTTTATAAAATATATAAATGAAAATGAATGGGATAATCGAGGAGATCTTGCTTTACTTATTCCATATTTAAATAATTCTGAAATATTCAATGAAAAAGAGATTATGGAAGTGTTAAAAAATTCTATAATAAAGTTAGATGAATCACAAAAAAGAAAAATTTTAATTATGCTTTTAGAAAAATCATCATTACCAATTAAAAAGATAATCTTTAAGAATTTTTATGAAACGTTGGGAGTTGGTACGTTAGTTAACTTCCTTTCTTTTGATGATAAGGAAATAAAAAAACTAGCAATTCAAGGGCTAAAGGATTCTGAAGTTGATGATGTGTTTGTCTCAAATCTTATTCTAGAAAAATATGAGGCCGAAGAAGATCCTGAGATTAAGAATATTTATAAAACCACATTTTGGTTTATTAGAGGACGTGAACTTTAATAAGTTTTTGGGTGGTCACCTCCTATTTCTGAATTTACGTTGCAGACTTTCAGCCTGCGGTTTGTGGTATTTTTTTGTA
>CAZHSB010000050.1:0-12092 GCA_964534945.1 uncultured Bdellovibrionales bacterium
TTTTATTTCCTATATCTGTTTTACAAATTTTAAGTTTATCTGCGTTTGGATGTGGTAAAACTTCTGTAATAATTCCAACAACCATTTTATTAAATTGTTTTTCAAGTTTTATTACATCTTCGACTTCTACAGTAGACATTGTTAAGTCGTATGCTAATTGTGACAGATCAAAATCATCTGGTATTTTCACGAAATCTTTTATCCACTCTAATGATAGCTTCATATTTTTTTACTCCAGAAATTAAAAGGTATTATTTTTCTCCACTAACTTAAAAATTTTTCTAATGAAATTGCTTTAAAAATCTTAGATCTGCGCTATGAAACAAACGGATATTGTCTACACCATAGCGCATCATAACTAGTCTATCCAAACCAATATTTACATAAAAGCCTGTATATTCATCGGGATCAAGTCCAGCAGCTTTTAGGACATTTGGATGTGGTGTTCCTCCAGGCATAATTTCTATCCAGCCAACATGTTTACATACGCTACATCCCTTACCACCACAGACTAAACATTCCATATCGATTTCAAATCCAGGCTCAACAAATGGAAAGAATCCTGCACGCATTCTAACTTTTACATCTCTACCAAAAACTTTTGATAAAATGCTTTGAATTAAAATTTTTCCAGATGCAAACTGAATATCGTGATCAACTATCAATGCCTCATATTGAAAAAATGCACGTTCATGGTGAGAATCTGTTGTTTCATTACGATAAACTCTCCCAGGATACACAAAACGATATGGAGGTTTATGTGTTTGCAAATAACGTACGCTTGCCCCTGTTAAATGTGGACGAAGACAAAGTTTTTTTTCTGGTGCTCCTGTATCGTGTCCTTCTAACCAATATGTATCCATCATTTCTCTTGCGGGATGATTAGGGGGAAAATTTAATTTATCAAAGCCATAAAGCTCGCTTGTAATATCATCTTCTTGGAAAATTTCAAATCCCATTGAACGAAAAGCATCATTTAAGTCGTAGCACATTTGTGTAATTGGATGGAGTCCGCCACTTGAAGGAGCGATCCCAGGAATATCGCAGTCAAAATCAGATGGCATTTGTGATTCTTTCGCTATGATATCTTCTTTTTTTTCTTCTATTAGTTTAGTAAGTTCGTTTCTGACTTCGTTTATCATCTGTCCCATTTTAGGACGTTCAGATTTATCTACACTTGCTAATCCCTTTGAAAATTCAGTTAGTAAACTTTGTCTTCCAAAAAGTTCAGTTCTGATTTTTTGTAGCTCAGCCTCATCTTTTGCTTCTTGTATTTTTTTTTGCCCATCTTTTAACAGGTTATTTAATTTTTCCTTCATAAAAATCCTATTTAATTATGCTAATTTTAATAAGTGATATCTTACAAACTAGAATTTTTGATTTTTGAAAGTCTTTTTAGACCAATAATTTGATTGTAGGAATTTTCAATGTGGAAATCAAGGTACAAATATGATTTTGTAGTATCTATTTATCACTAAAAAATTTGAAAAATTTTGGGACATCCACTTTTTCGTTTCTTTCGATTAATGACAATATCGTAGGAGCTTATTTTTAGGTCGTGCTTTTGGCGATTTATCGCCAAAAGCACGACCTAAAAATTATTCGATACGATCGCAAGGATTAGCAAGCTTCCAGCATTGCCATTTTCCTTTTACGTTACAACGAAGAGTTGAAGGCTTTGTATAATGACCACAAGTTTGTCTTGATCTCCAGTGTTGTCTTTTTACTCCACCAAAAGGGTTAGCACCTTGAGCAGAGCACCACATAGATTCAGATTTTCCAGCACTTGAAACTATTTGACAAACAGTTGCTTTTGTATAGATTGGCAAAATTCCTGCAGCTACTCCACCATAAGCCTCGCCTTTTCCTTTCCACAAAAAGCCATTTCCTTTTCCGCGCCATACATCGCATTGCACATCACTACCTGCATCTTCGCCAGCTAAAGAAATAAAATCAGAATCTTTTACAAGAAATAATTTTGCCATGCCTGCCGACAAACCATCAGCACCGTCTACTGCAGTAGAGCTTACAAGCTCTGATAATTTACCAATTTTTGTAACATCATTAGCAGTAATACTATAGCTAAAAAATCCATTTTTGTTTTTTAAGTAAAATCCTAGACCATCAGTAAGAGCTGCAGGAGTAATTTCAAAAGCATCACCTGATTTCATCGCTAATCTTGGAATTGTATATCGTGTTACTTCGGGATCCGCGCCATCAGCGACTGAAAAAAGATTGTTTAAAAATACAACTATAGTCTTATTAGAACCACCTTTTTTTGCAAATCCTATTTCTTTCACTTGATCATTATTAATATCTAACGCAAAAAGATTCCCTTGAGTCGTTCCACCAAACTTTATATTTTTCATTGTATTACCATCATTAGCGCCATCTCTTGTGATAATATCAGTAACCCAATATTTTACAATTTGCTTCTTTACTTTTTTTGACAATTGTTTCTTAGCAACAATCTGAGTGTATCCAGCGCCAAAGACATCAGCACAAATCATATGTGCATAATTCTTTTTAGGTAGCGCAATCTGTGACGTTGTGTCGTCGTCCATCGTTCTATAGTAAGCTATTTTATCTTTTACATAAACGAGCTCTGTTTTTCCATCACCATTAAAATCACAATTTGTTAAAATTTTTGCTGCTTTTCCACCAAAATCAACAGTCTTGTCTAGTGTTTTACTTCTCCACCTTATTTTTTTGTCCTCAACTTTTACGAATGCATAATCTGTATATCCATCACCGTCAAAATCTCCAGAAATTGTTTTTCCAGCATTATCTGCACCAAAAAATATTGGATTAACGGCCTTTTGGTCAGGGCTATAAGACACATTTAAATATAATTTATTAGCGGATACTGCATGCGTATAAAAATATAGTTGTGTATAGTAGCTATTCTCAAAAATCGGAGAAACTGTGTTTTCCACAAGCATTGCATTCGCATTACTAACCATAAGAATGGCAAGCAACGATGCGATTATGTATTTTTTCATAGAAAATTCCTTATAAATTAAAGTTATAAATTCTAGCAATCGTACTCATCATCAAAGTTTACGACACTAAACAATGTTCAAATTATACAGAACTATTTATAAACTTCAATATAGAAAAGTTTTTTGATTAATCTATAAATTGTAGTATTTTTTACATGTTTAAACTTTTTACTAAAAAAGTGACCATAAACAGTGTTATATTTTTAATTTTAAGGAACAACAGTGGTTAAAAATTTATTCGGTGATGAAATCAATACTTCTCCAAAAAAACGTGGTTCAGCTTCTCTTGACACAGAGCTTTCTAAACCTTTTCAAGGCGATCTTCATGAAGAGTTAGATCGTGCCTTAAAAGAATTTAAGAAACTCGGTGGATCAAATTTTATAAGAGAAGAAAAAGTTATAAAGGAGGACTTGGCTCGATTAGGGGTAGTGTTAAAACATTTAGAAAATGATGCATACGAAACTTTTGAACTCGGAGACCAATTTGTTAAAAAAATAGAAATACTACAAAAATATATAAATCAAGAAGAAAAATTAAAGTTAGAATTAAAAATAAGAAATTTATTAGATACAAACGAAGCCATACCCACAATTTCAGATGAAGCTTATGCGAAAATGGGAATTATTATTCATCATACACGGAACACTTTAATCAAGGACTCTACTAGAGAATTAAGTAGTACAGAGCTGGGAAAAGCAAATACGCAAAAAAATGCTAAACCCAAAAAAAGAAAAGACATTGAAGAAAGAGTAAAACCAACGATCGAATGTTTAGAGGAATTTTTTGGTATAGACAAGAATCATTTATATATTGCTAGGGAAGTGGCCGTTATTCGCTCTAGCAAGGAACCTTATTATTTAATTTCTTTTAAACATCAAGGAAAAGACATTAATATTTTAGTTTGTAATCAATATGCAAATAGTATTTATGTTCTATACGACACCCCCTTTGTCCCAAACAAAACTAAAGAAGAACTAAAAAAACTTGGAGCAAAAAAAATTAATTCTTCTAAAAATTATTCAAAAATAATTCTTAATGATAAGAAATCAAAAAATAAAAATATAAACATTAGAAAAATAAAAAGAGCGCTTACCAATCATAAAAAAGGAGAAAATCCAGAAGATTTCATTAAAAAATTAAAAGAACACATTGCTAACAGGCTTGAGCATATTTGTCCAGTATTAGAGCGTCTAAAATAAATTCAAAAAAAAGATCATGCTCTTAGAATTTGTTTAGATGGTTCAAATAAAATGTAAAATTTATTCCTCTGTTTATTATTGATGGATTAAAGAAGCGAACTCCAATAAAACGTCTAACGTTATGCGTGGCGAGTTGGTTTCGTTTTTTTAATAGGGTTGAAGAAAATTGAGAAGGCGAATTCCTCCCATTGTTTTCAATTACCGCAATGACACTACCTCTCCATTTTTAGGTCGTGATTTTCGATGAGAAATTGAAGAAAATGATAGAGTGGCTGACGACGGTTTTTATTCTTATTCTTTCTGTCCTTTTTTAGGTGGCAATTTTGGATGAGAATTGGAAAAACAATGGGAGGTGAGCCGACGAAATAATACTCTAGTATATTGAGGAGGCGAATTCCTCCCATTTTTTTTCAATTATCGCCAAAATTGCCACCTAAAAAGACCAGTCATCGTCATCGGATTTAGGCCTTAGATCCTCTAGGGCCTTTTCAAGATTTATAAGTCCTGTCACTTCTGCAAGTTTATCTATCAATTCATAAAGTTCTCTAACGAGTGCATTATCATCTATTTTTACAGAAACATGACCTCTTTTTGCGTATACGAAATAGTTATCAGCGTAACCAGATTTTTCTTTACACACATTTATAGTAATATCAAATAATTCTGCAGAATATACCATGGCTTGTGCGTCTTCTCTTTTTTTCCACTTACCGTCTGTTTCTTGCATATGTTTTTTTAAGTATTCGAGTCTCTCTTTTACAACTTCTGCGAATTCCCCTTTTGTCTTTTTATTATATGTATAAAGTTTATCTTCTACTTGTCTTACAAGATCTACAGCTAAATTTCCCTCAACTAAAATTTCATATTCAGTGTTTGCGTGTTCTGTTTTTACTCTAAATGGATCTACGAGTTCTATAGCGTCCCACCCCTCTGGCCTTAATTCAATCGTATATCGAGGTTCATCGGCTATTCTTAATTGGTAACCACCGGCAATGTAAATTGATGCCAAGGGAGTTGACTCCCTAAATGTTAAATTTCCATCATCTATTTTTACTGTATATACGACCTCCCAAGCCTTTCTTGGCTTAGGGTAAGTTCTTCCCTCGTTTAGTTGCTCGTCGTAAGAACGAAATTTTGCAGGATCAGAAACTTCGATTAATTTTTTGATTTTTTGGTATAACGTTGTGTCCTTCATAGTGTCTCTAACTATCGGTAATAAAATAAAAAAACATAAATAAAATTAGATTGTTTTAAAGTTTTTTACAAGATATCTTATAAAGAGAATTAATTTTTTTATCTTAATAACAACTAATTATTATTTGGAAGTACTTTCTTTAGTATCCATGCGTATGCTTTATTGGGCACAAAGTCTTTAATTTCCGCCAAGGTATCTAATCCTCCATTTTTTATTTTCCATACAACTTCTTTCATGCTTTTTAATAAAACATTATCTTTTTCAAGATCTTGATTATTTGATTTTTTTACATCAGATATTATTTTACCTAATGACATAACTTGAATCCCTAACCTTGCAAATCTTTCTCTTTGAGATAATTTTATTCTCTCCTCTCGTGGATGTAATATTTCATCTCTATTATTTTCTGTAAAAATTATTTCATTATTCTGTAGCGAGACTCCTGTAACCTTTCTAAAAAAAAGATTTTCGTTCTCATTGCATGTATTTTCGTAATATGCTTTCCAAAGGCGTCTACCATTTTCAGATTGTATCAATTTTTTCTCTACATTTTCTTTTATTTGCTTATGCTCATCGATATCGCTTTGTTTTCCCTTTCCTAATAATTTATCTTTAAAGTATTTTATTTTCCCCCAAACATTTCGAAGTCCAAATAACCCTTTCTTCTTCCAATTTTCATTCATTGTTTCTTGTTCTTTTTCCAAAGATTTTACTATAGATGATTCTTCCTTATATACTCGTTCACAAATATTTTTATTCATTTCAAAATGGTTTAAATTTTTAAGATCTTTTTCTTCCCTAGCATTTAATAAATTATTATATACTCCGTCTGGCATATTTCCTTTTTTTAAAATACTTCCTCTATATTTTGATAGAATTTCTTTTGGCGGAATGGTTTTTCCATCTTTACTTTGAAAGTCAATTTTTTGTCTTTCTAATTTTCCATTTTTTAATTTTTTAATTTTTATTAAGCTTTGATCTATAAGCCCGTAAGAATTTTTTAGGGTAAGTCCCTCTGTTTTTCCAATAAATTTTAATGATCTTGTCCTATCTTTTATTTTATCATCACCTTTTAGCTTAGGATCTATAAATGCTGGCAAAGCACAATTATTTAAAGAAATCTTTTGAGCACCTTGCGCCACAATGGAAACATCATTTACAAATTGGCAATTTTCAAATGTTAAATTCTTGCCTACAAAATTAACTACGCTGTTTGAACAAAAGGTACAATTTTTTATAACTAAATCATCAGCTAATGGTAGCCCATAAACTTGACTTTTCATCACACCACGCATTGTTGGTGCAGTAATTTCAGAAATTTCAAGACCACATTCATTTGCAAATTTTCTAAAATCTTCACTCATAAAATATTTTTCATCAGCAACTTTTGAAAGTATCTCATGTAATTTTACGACTTCTTCTTCAGTAAAATTATTAAAATCTCCTCTTTTAAATTTTAATTCAATATTTAATTTTTCATGTTTTATTTCAAGAGTTTGCTCTGCTATTTCACAAGAAAATTTATGCTTTGGTAATTTTGATCTTTTAAAACTAGGTGATTTTTCTGGGACTGATTCTTGAGCAACCGTTTCTTCTTTGTTTTCTATTGGTTGTTCTTCTATGGAAGGTGGAACAACTTGTTCTTTAATAATTGGGGGGATTTTTAATTCATTAAGATTAGCTCCAATAATTGTAACCGTACTGTCTAGAACATCTGCTCCTTCTGTTCTTACTTTATTAGCTGAATTTTCATTAACTCTTACCGTATCCTCACCCTCTCCCGCTCGTTGTGCCCTTACAGTTTCCTCTTTCTTGGCAGAATTATTACCAGTATTTAATAACTTTTCCCTATCTACAGTTGTTCCCATAAAGTATTTACCCTTTAAATATAAAAACGCTATCTAAAATATCACTAAACATTTAATAAAATCAAAAAATTCTATAATATTGCTTCATTTTAATTGCTTTTGGCTAGCTAGCTTTTTTAACCCTTTATAATATAATGTTTTTTATGCCTAAAAATTTAAAAATCACCAATGCATATACCAATAATTTAAAACACGTAGACTTAGAGCTTCCGCACAATAGTGTTAATTTAATTATTGGAAAATCAGGATCTGGCAAAACGTCTTTGGCTTTTGATACTATACATAGCCAATCTCAGTCAAAATATATTCAAACGTTTTCAGCGTATACAAGACAATTTTTTAGCATAGCGCAAAATGGAAAAGTAGAAAATTTAGAAAATATCCGTCCATCGATTGCTATTCAACAGAAAACAAAAATAAGAAACGCGAGGTCAACCGTTGGAAGCCTTTGTCATTTAGATGATTATTTAAAAATATTTTTTGCAAATTTTTCAAATCCATATTGTCCTGTTTGTGGTAAAAAACTAGAATTTTTTTCTCCTGCATCATTAGCAAAAAAAATTATTTTAGAAAATCAAAAAATCGCAGTTAAAGAAAATAGTCCTATTACAGAATCTTACTTTCTTATCATAGCTCCAATAAAAATAATAAAATTAGAAAAAGAAAATAAGGTCGATAGGTTAAGATCTTTGGGATATACAAGATTTTTTAATTTCAGTACGAATTCTATTTTAAATGAAAACGAAGAAATAAATTTTGAAAAAGATAATAAAATTTTTTTAGTTATTGATAAGTTAAAAGATATTTCTTTAGCAAAAGAAAGTAGGTTAATAGAAGACATCTCGCAGTGTTATAAATTATCAGATGGATTTTGTGAGCTTATTTTCATTAATAAAAACAATGTAAAAAAAAGAGAGATATATTCTCAAGACCCAACCTGTAATTGCATAGATTTTAAAATTCCAAAACCTACTCCAAGCATATTTTCTTCTAATAGTCCTATAGGCGCTTGTCCTACATGCAATGGATTTGGAAAAACATTAAATATTGATTTAGATCTTGTAATTCCCAATAAAAATCGTTCGATAGAAGATGGCGCCATCGTTATTTTTGAAACAAATGGAACAACAACATTAAGAAAAATGTTATTAAATTTTTGTAAGAAAAAAAACATTCCTACGAATGTTCCTTTTTCGACACTTTCTAAAGAGCAAAAAGATTTAATTTATTATGAAGACAAAAGAGATTTTTGCGGAGTAATGGCTTTTTTTAATTATCTAAAGGCAAAAACTTATAAACTTCAAGTTCGTGTTCTTTTAAGTAGGTATCAAAAAGAAGAGCTTTGTCCTGAATGTAACGGAAAAAGACTAAACCATAAAAGTTTATTGTATAAGATTGATAATTTAGATTTTTCTGAGCTTCAAGATTTTGAATGTTCAAAATTAAAAAATTTTGTAAATAATTTTATAAAAAGACAGCAAAATTTAACCTTTGAGCAAAGAGAGATTATAAAACAATTAAATGAAAGATTAGAGATTATTGAAAATTTGGGACTTTCTTATTTAGTTCCAAGCAGGCGTGCGAAAACATTATCAGGCGGAGAAACACAACGTGTAAATTTAGTAACAGCCATTGGCTCTCCTCTTTCTAATACTCATTTTATTTTAGATGAGCCATCTGTTGGGCTTCATGAAAAAGACACCGAAAACTTAATAAAAACCATTTATAATTTAAAAAGCAAAAATAATACAGTAACGGTTCTTGAGCATGATCCAAAAATTATTTCATCTTGTGAACATTTGACAGAGCTTGGAAAAGGTGCGGGAGATCTAGGAGGAAACATAATTTATAATGGATCTCCTAGCAAATGGGATTCTAAAGAATTTGAAGATGCATTAAATGAAAAAGTACGAGAAAAAATAACAGCAAAAAACTTTTTAAAAATTTATGGTGCCTCTGCAAGAAATTTAAAAAATATCAATGTTAATATTGGAATAAATTTATTAAATGTAATTATGGGAGTTTCTGGAAGTGGCAAAAGCACTTTAGCAGAAGAAGTTTTATTTAAGTCATTTAAAACATATTTAAAAGACAAAACATTTTCAAATTGCGAAAAAATTACGGGGTTTGAAAATTTTTCAGATGTTATTTTTGTAGATCAATCTCCGATAATGAAAGCTCCACGAGCCAACGTTGCAAGTTATACAAAAATTTTTGATGAGATACGAACGATATTTTCAAAAACAGAAGAGGCAATTAAAAATCACATTCCAAAAAATTATTTTAGTTTTAATGTTGATGGCGGAAGATGTCCAACTTGCAAAGGAATGGGATTTACCAAGGAAGATATGCAATTTTTGGAAGATATTTATATTCCATGTCCCATTTGTCTTGGAAAACGTTTTAAAGAAAAAGTCTTAAGCGTCGAATATCAAGGTAAAAACATTGATGATATTTTAAATATGTCGTTAGAAACAGCTAAAGATTTTTTCACCGATAATACAAAAATAAAAAAAATTGTTGATGTATTAAATAAGCTTGGGCTTTCTCATCTTTGCTTAGGGCAGTCTTTAAGCGAACTTTCTGGGGGCGAAGCTCAAAGATTAAAACTTGCGCCTTATCTTGCAAAAGATGATGGGAAAAATGTTCTTTTTATTTTTGACGAACCAACGACAGGATTATATCCAACTGATATAAATAGATTAATCCTACTTTTTGATTCTCTTTTAAAAAATGGACATACAATTTTATTGATAGAGCATAATGAGCAAATTATTCAAAGTTCAGATTATATTATTGAACTTGGAAAAGAAGGCGGAGAAAAAGGCGGATATCTTATCAACCAACAAGAAACAATCAAAAAGAAGAAAGAAAAATTTAGTTTCAAAAAATTAAATAATTCTATTGATAAGGACAGGTCTCCTTTATTAAAAAATGAAATCATAATAAAAAATGCGTATGAGCATAATTTAAAAAATATAAATCTAACTATTCCACTTCAAAAAATGATTTCTCTTGTAGGAGTTTCTGGAAGTGGAAAATCTACAATCGCAAAAAATATTATTTTTTCGGAAGGACAAAGAAATTTCATAGATTGTCTTTCTCCATATGCAAGATTTTTTATAAAAGGATTAAAAAAACCTTGTGTAGATTCTATAGACAATATTCCACCTGTAATTTTTTTAGGACAACAAATAAGTATTCCATCATCGCTATCAACTATTGGAACTGTATCAGAATGTTATAATTTTTTAAGATTACTTTTCGCAAAAGTGGGCGAACAATATTGTCCTAAACACCCAAAGCAAAAAATTGGTTCCTTTTCAACATCTGATTTTATAAATCAAATTAAAAACTATGGAAAAGAACGCATAAAAATTTTAGCACCAATTATCAACCAGAAGAAAGGCACTCACAATGCAATAATTGAAAAGGCTATAAATTTAGAACTTTCTTTAATTAGAGTAGATGGATTATGGGGAACACCATCAAAATTTTTAAATGAATTAGAAAGATTTAAGACACATAGTATCGATTTTGTGATGGGAGAATTTTCACCTCAAAATTTGCAAGACGATATTTTAAAAGACCTTGTTGAAAGTACATTAAAATTAACAGATGGCTATTTAATTATTGTGGATTCGAAATCTAATGAAAAAATTTTAAATAAGAAAATGACATGCCCAATTTGTGGATATTCATCTTTAAAATTAGATCCTGAAGATTTTTCTTTTAACTCAAAACGAGGTGTCTGCCCAGCTTGTAAAGGAACAGGTGTAGATAGTCATGGCAATACTTGCCAAAGATGTGATGGAAGTCGGCTACTAAAGAAAAGATTACTTATAAAAATAAATGATAAAAATATTTTTGATTTTGCAAAATTAAATGCAAGTGATTTATTAAAACTTTTAAAGCAAACTACTTTTGATGATAGCAAAAAAAATATTGCCAATATGGTTTTAAAAGAATTGCTTTCAAAATTATCATTGTTAATTGAAATGGGACTTGGCGATATTTCCTTAAATAGAAATGCTCTTGATATCTCAAGGGGGGAATATCAAAGATTACGTTTAAGTTCTGTTTTGGGAGCTTCCCTTACTGATGTTTTGTATATTTTTGATGAGCCCAGTATTGGGCTTTGCAGAGAGGACAACAAAAAAGTATTATCAATTTTTGATAAATTAAAATCGCAAGGAAATACTTTATTAGTAATTGAGCATGATAAAGATACAATCTTACATGCAGATCATATAATAGAAATTGGCCCACAAGGCGGAAAAAATGGTGGTGAAGTTATAGAAAACTCAAGTTTAAAATCTTTTTTAAAGAACTCTCATTCAATTACCCATGACTATCTAACATCAGAAAACAAGTTTTCTACTCAAAAAGAATATTTAAAAAATGATAGAAAACAATATATCCATATAGAAACAGGAGTCCTTCATAATATTGATCATATAAAATGTAAATTTTTACTTAATGCTATAAATTGTGTGATTGGTGTAAGTGGCGCGGGAAAGAGTACCTTAGTAAATGACATTATTGCAAATACGTTAATTGATGGAATTAGAAAAAATAAAAATAAAGGAAAAGAAAATTTTTCATTTTTAGATAATAAAATAACACTAGATAAAAAAATTGATAGGGTATTAGTTGTAGATCAAAAACCAATTGCAAAAAATGTAAGATCAACCCCTGCATCTTTTTTAGGTATTTTTGATGAATTTAGAAAATTATTAGCAGGTACGATTGATGCTAAAATACGAGGATATAATGCATCTTTTTTTTCATACAACGCTGGAGGTGGAAAATGTCATTATTGCAAAG
>CAZHSB010000051.1:0-10251 GCA_964534945.1 uncultured Bdellovibrionales bacterium
GCAATTAATGTTTCTAAATTATTTTGTATAAATCTCTTTATAGGTCTTGCACCGAAGTTAGGATCAAAAGATTCCTTTGCAATAAATTCTTTGGCTTCATTTGAAACTTCTAAATTTAATGAAAGATCATTTAATCTTTTTTGAGTTTCTCCTAAAATTTTATCTACAATTTGTAAAACTTCATTTTTTGTTAAAGGATTAAAAATTAAAATTTCATCTATCCTGTTTAAAAATTCAGGTTTAAATTTTCCTTTTAATTCCCTTAATAAATGCTCTTTTGCAGACTCTAAAGAATTTTTACCATTAATTGCATCTGTTAAATATTCTGCGCCAAAATTAGATGTCATAATAATGATTGTGTTTGTAAAATCTACTAATTTTCCTGTAGAGTCTGTCAAACGTCCATCATCTAAAACTTGAAGTAAAATATTTAATACATCATGATGTGCTTTCTCTATTTCATCAAAAAGTACTATACAATATGGATTTCTTCGAACAGCCTCTGTAAGTTGACCTCCTTCATCAAACCCCACATATCCTGGAGGCGCACCAATTAATCTAGACACTGTATGTGATTCCATATATTCACTCATATCAATTCGAACAATGTTTTTATCACTATCAAAAAGACATTCAGCCAATGCTTTTGCAAGCTCTGTTTTCCCAACACCCGTTGAACCTAAGAACATAAAACTTCCTATTGGTTTTTGTGGATCTCTTATTCCAGATCTTGCCCTTATAATTGCATCAGAAACTAATCTTACAGCATCATCTTGCCCAATAACTCTTTTATGTAATCTCTCTTCCAATTTTAAAAGTTTTTGCTTTTCGCTTTCTACTAATCTATCAAGAGGAATTCCTGTCCATTTAGAAACAACATTTGCTATTTCTTCCTCTCCTACAGTTTCTCTTAACAGTTTAGTACTAGAATTTGCAATCGTATCTTGCTTTTCTTGCAAAAGCGCCTGCAACTGTGGAAGTTTTCCATGCTTTAATTCTGCTACTTTGTTTAAGTCATAAGCTCGTTGTGCTTCATCTATCTTAAATTTTACATCTTCTATATCTTCTTTTATTTTTCTTATCTCTAAAATTAAATTCTTTTCAGCAACCCATTGACCATTTAACTTTGAATAACTTTCTTGCAAGGATTCAAGTTCGGGCTTTATCTCTTTTAACCTTCTTTTAGAATCTTGATCTGATTCTTTCTTTAATCCCGCTTCTTCAATTTGAAGTTGCATAATTTTTCTATTTACTTCTTCAAGCTCAAAAGGCATTGAATCAATATCAGTTCTTACCCTAGCGCAAGCTTCATCAACTAAATCTATTGCCTTATCTGGTAAATACCTATCACCTATATATCTTGCAGACATTTTTACAGCACTAATTAGTGCCGAATCTTTGATAACCACTCCATGATGAAGTTCATATCTTTCTTTTATCCCTCTTAAAATCGATATCGCATCTTGAATACTTGGCTCTTTTACAATAATTGGTTGAAATCTTCTTTCTAATGCTTTGTCCTTTTCTATATACTGCCTATATTCATCAAGTGTTGTAGCACCTATGCAATGAAGTTCTCCTCTTGCTAAAATTGGTTTTAGCATATTTCCAGCATCCATTGCACCATCTGTTTTTCCAGCTCCGACAATTAAATGAAGTTCATCAATAAACAAAATAATATTTCCATTAGATTTTTTTACTTCATTTAAAACAGCCTTTAATCTTTCTTCAAACTCTCCTCTATATTTTGCACCTGCAACCAACGCTCCCATATCAAGTGCAAAAATAGTTTTCATCTTTAAAGATTCTGGAACTTCTTTATTTAAAATTCTTTGGGCAAGCCCTTCAACGATCGCTGTTTTCCCCACTCCAGGCTCACCAATTAGTACAGGATTATTTTTCGTTTTTCTTGAAAGAATTTGAATGGCTCTTCTTATTTCCTCATCTCTTCCAATTATTGGTTCAAGTCTATTTTCTTTTGCCTCTTGTAATAAATCTCTACCGTATTTTTTAAGCGCATTATATGTGTCTTCTGGATTTTGAGATGTAATTTTTTGATTTCCCCTCAGAGTTTCCAATGCCATTAAAACTTTTTCTTCTGTAATTCCTTTTTTATTCAAAAAATCTTTTATTGGATTTTCGGATTTTACAAGTGCAAGCAATAAATGTTCAAGAGAAACATACTCGTCTTTAAATTGATCTTTTATTGTTTCTGCTGATAACAAAATATGTTGTAAATTATGCGTCACATAAATTTTATCTAATTCCGTAGAAGATCCCTTAACACTTGGAATCTTTTTTAAAAGTTCTTCAGTTTCCTTTTTTACACTATTAATATTTAAATGATTTGCGTCGAAGATATCTTTTATAATATCTTCTCCTTGTTCAAGCATTGCCCAGAAAAGATGTTCAACAGATAATTCCTGTTGTGACATTTTTACTAATTTTTTTTGAGCAAGTTCTAAGCACTCACCTGCTTTTTGTGTATAATTATTTAAGTTCATATTTTTTGCCTTTCACTTTTTGATCTATTCTCAGAAACTTTTGATAATTTTTCATATAATTCTTTTTCTTCTTTAGTTAAATTTTTTGGAATATTTACTTGTATTGTTATATATAAATCTCCTGTTTCTGCTTTTGAAGCTATACCTTTTCCTTTTAACTTTAATTTTTTACCACTACTTGTTCCCGCAGGAAGTTTTAATTTTATATTTCCAAAGAATGAATTAAACTCTAGCTCAGTTCCTAAACTTGCTTCCCACGCTTCCACTGGCACAGTAATATAAATATCATTACCATTTATTGAGATATTTTTATCGTCAGTTACGTTTATCCTAATTTTTATAACTCCTGCATCTTTATCTCTTAATCGAATTATTTTTTTATCAGTAGTTCCTGCAGGAATTTTTATTTTTAATTTTTTTTGACTTCCATCTTCAGAAGATATTATAAGAATTCTTTCAGTCCCCGATATCGCTTCTTTTGCAGAAATTGAAATATCAGATATTTGTTCTTGTGGTTCCATGTTTTCTTCAAAATTTGAAAAGCCAGAAGATGATGGTCTTGTCCCTGTTCGTCTTCCCCTTGAAGTCGTAAACCCTCCTAAATTAGAAAAAATATCTTGCGCTCCTCCAGAGCCTCCAAAGCCTCCTCCAAAAAGAGAGCTAAAAAAATCACTAAAATCAGCCGTATTAAAATTAGAAGATGTCCTATATGTAGTACCTCCTCCTTGCCTAGCCCCTCTCATAAAATCTTGCCAGTTAGCACCTGCACCTTGTCCATTAAATTGCTGACCTGCTTTCCAATTTGATCCGAGAGAATCATAAAGTTTTCTTTTTTCTGGATCTTTTAAAACTTCATAAGCTTCATTTATTTGTTTAAATTTTTCCTCAGCACCTTTTTCTTTATTAACGTCGGGATGGAACTTTCTTGCTAACGCTCTATAAGCTTTTTGAATTTCTTGACCTGTAGCCTTTCTATCGACATTTAATGTTTTATAATAATCTTGATATTCCACGTAAAATTCCTAATATTATGATGAAAATTCTTCGTAATTTTGTTCTTTTTTTATAAAAAATTACAAATGACCAAACCTTTTGAGTGAATAATCATATAATATTAAGAATTCAAGGAGTTATTTATATAAATGAATTTATTTTCTAAGAAATTTATTATCAAACTTTTCTAAAATTTTTGCTTCTGCTTCATCGAGATTGTTATTAATTTTATCAAGCATTTTTTTACAAATATCATCTAATTTTTTTATGGTATCTTCATGTTTTAATCTTTGAGTGTCTACCTTTTCAAATTCATTTATAATGACACGAAGTTGAAGATCATCTAAATTTTTTATACGGCTTAAAATGACGTCTTGAAAATCTTTTGGAATATCATTTTTAACAAAAAGAGTTATAAGCTTTATTATATCTTCTTTTTTATTATCTTTAATTTCGTTTGCCATGAATTTTCCTTTTAAATATATTTAATTTATTACCATAACGTTGGAAGAACTGGCGTTACATCTGGAACTAACGACGTCGCTTCAGTAGCCGCTTCAACAACTGCGCTCCCCATACCTGCAGAAGCATTAACTGTAGTATCAATTGCAGGGGCAACAACATTTCCAGCAGCTTGCACAGTATCTGTTACATTTTCTAGGACTTGCGCTGTCGCAGGTCCAATACCATCTGGTACAGTTTGAGTAACAATATCTATTCCAGGAGCAACAACTTGATTTGCAGCTTCAGTAAAAGAATTAATCAAATGATTTACATACAAGCCAACACCCGTTGCTACCACACCCATAGTCGTATACATCGTCGCTCTAATCGTCTTTGCTTTTACATTATAACCTTGTACAACTTCTTCTTTTAAATTTTCAAGCTCTAACGCAAATTCATTTTCTCCTAAAGTTTTATCTGCAACTTTTGCAAAAATTGTTTCAATCTTTTTTGATAATAAAGGCACTTTATCTTTAGGATATGAATAATTTTTAACTATTTTTTTTGTAAGATTTTCTGCTCTTTCTTTTATTGTGCCTTCAAGCTTCGAAAATTCTTTTATGTTTTTTGTCAAGGAATTTATACCATCTTTTGCGCGCGTTGATTCAATTTTTGCTCTAGCCGCAGATGCCCAAGCAAAAAGTCCAAAAGAAGCAGTATGTGTAATACCTTTTGTAAGATTTACCGCGACATTTCCGATATAAGGTACTTTCTTTAGATAATCAGCTCCGCTTTCTATCGTATCTACGACTTTTCCTGCAATCCTTGTTGCCTCTATTAAAGGTCTTGTTAATTTCTTAAAACTTAAAGAAGATCTTGGAATATTAGTTTTTGAAAGATTAGTTTGGGATTTATTTGGCGCTTTTAATGTTGAAGCATTATTTCTTCCTCGATAATTTCCCTTTGGCATTGCAACTGTTGCTGTTGACATCGTTTCCTCCTTACAATTTAAAAGATATTCTTATTTAAAATACCTTATTTTTCAACCTTAATCTTTATATAATTTTTATTCAAATCTCTTTAAAATTATAAAAAGGAAAACCTACCAACTATTGTATAGATTCATCAGCTCTAAAAAAAATATGACTCATATTTTTTAATAAAAATGATTTTTTTGAAATAAGTATTCTATTCTTTTTTCAGATCAAGTAATTTGGATTTATCTTAAGCTGCAGCTACAGATGTCTGCTCATTCCAGAAATTTTCCATTACAACATGAATACCGACATATTGAGATTCTATCTTATCTAATATATTCGCAACGACATAAAGTTCATCTTCATCTTCTATCTTACTTGGGTTTGGTAATTTCTGACAAATAAGTTTCGTGATTGTATAGTGATCCACTATATAATGTCCTGCTTCTACAAATTTTTCTGCAATATCTAAAACATTAAAAGCGTATCCAACTTCTAAAGCAGCTTTAAAACACGGAGAAACCTCATCTAATACACAAGATACTAATTCCGTATAAACTTCCCCAGGGTAATTTCTTAAACCGTAACACCATCCTTCTATTTCAACATCAAAAATTTCTTTGTTATAAGGAGTGTTCATTGCCATAATCTTTAAGCTGCATTCCCTTTTATTGAGACGGCTAATCCCTTAGGATCATGCTCTTTAATCCAATCCCCCGCCATAACTCTTATCATTGACATTGCAATTTCTGTTCTTTCAGGCTTCGTTGGCATTGTGCTTAACGAAAGATCATTATTTTTACCTGTAGCAAAATCGGCTCCATTTTTAGCTGATACATGCCCACTTCCTGTTACTTCGCTTACAGTAGCATCTACGCTGTTTACGCTAAGATTAACATTTGAATCATTATTAACGACTTCTTTTTCATTGGAGAATAATTTCTTTAGATCTTCTTCTTTAATAGATGAGGTAGACAATGCTTCTTCATTTTTTACATTCCCTTTATTTACATTCCCTTTAACAGTAACATTTAACTGCTGTGGCTGTTGTTGTGCTTTTACTGTCGTTGTATTATTTGCATTATTTTGTATGCCCATGCCTTATTATCCTTTTGTCAAAGTTTATCAGCATTACTACTAGTTTCCATCTCTCACTTAACCTATCGGAAAAAAACATGTAATGCTTCACTTTTATTATTAAAAATTTTGTTTTACTATATAAAAAGAAAAAACCGTTTTATTTTTTTACATTTTTCAAGTAAGGGCGATCATATCATGAAAAAACAATTATTTGCAAAAAAAAAAGAGGATTTTATATGTGAAAATTGCGGTACGCTCGTCGTTGGAAACGGCTATACTAATCACTGCCCAAATTGCCTTTATTCAAAGCATGTCGATATAAACCCAGGGGATAGAGATAATCCTTGTATGGGGCTTATGAAACCTATTGATTATATTAAAAAAAATGGAAAAGAATATATTTTACATGAATGTACAATTTGTCATGAAAGAAAATTAAATAAAATAGCCCCAAATGATAATAAAGATATCATACTCGCCATATGTCAAAACAAACCATTTAAAAATTAAGGTATTTTTATATTTTCTTAAGTATTGTACCATAAAAATTAAGAGGTTTTTAAAATTTTAGGAGTAAAAAAATGAAAAAATTATGTGTATTACTAGTGCTTATCTTAATTGGCGCAGGAGCTTTCGTATATATTAATGATGGAAATTTTTCCAAAATATTAAACAAAATAAATAACAAGGAGTTAGAATTGAAAACGGATCAAGATAAATTTAGCTATTTAGTAGGTATAAATACCGCAACGTCATTAAAGACAATTCCAATGGAAATAAATAAAGAATTCTTAATAAAAGGGTTAAGCGACGCTTTAGATGGAAAAGAATTAGCACTTTCAGAAGAAGAAATTGAAAGAGTTAGAGAAAATATTGGAAAAGAGCTTAACAAAAAGCAAGAAGAATCATTAACGACTATGAAAACTGATAATTTAAAAAAGGCAAATGAGTTCTTAGCTAAAAATAAGAAAAACGCAAATATAAAAGAAACGGCTTCTGGACTTCAATATGAAGTTTTAGAAAAGAAAGATGGACCTAAGCCAACAGAAAAAAGCACTGTTAAAGTTCATTATAGAGGGACAACAATCGATGGAAAAGAATTTGATAGTTCATATAAAAGAAATGAACCAATTGAATTTCCTTTAGCAGGCGTAATTCCTGGCTGGACAGAAGGACTTCAATTAATGAACAAGGGAGAGAAATTTAGATTTTTCATTCCGCCAACTCTTGCCTATGGTGAAAACGGAGTCCCAGGCATAGAACCAAATTCACTTTTGATATTCGAAGTAGAACTTTTAGACTTTAAATAAAAAAATCTAAAACGAACTTTTATCATCTCACATAAAATAGATTTTAATTTTTATATTTAAAAAAAGGAAATTGTATTATGACTAATAATAAAGCAATCATGGATGCCAATGAAGCTGCTGCTCATGTTGGTTTTAATCTAAGCGAAGTAATTGCAATATATCCAATAACCCCATCTTCTCCTATGGGAGAACATTCCGATAGTTGGAGTGCAAAAAATGAAAAAAATATTTTCGGGACTGTTCCAAGAGTTTATGAAATGCAAAGTGAAGCAGGCGCCGCAGGTGCCGTACACGGAGCATTGCAAGCAGGTGCGTTAAGTACTACTTTTACAGCATCTCAAGGTCTTTTACTTATGATCCCAAATATGTATAAAATCGCAGGAGAATTAACTTCTACCGTATTTCATGTAGCAGCAAGAACTGTTGCAGCACATGCTTTGTCAATCTTTGGAGATCATAGCGATGTTTATGCTTGTAGGCAAACTGGTTTTGCTATGCTTGCCTCAAGCTCTGTTCAAGAAAGTATGGATATGGCACTTGTGGCACATATTGCTACATTAAAAGCAAGAGTTCCTTTTTTACATTTCTTCGATGGTTTTAGGACATCTCATGAAGTCATGAAAATTGATACGATAACTCAAGATGAAATCAAATCACTTATTGATATAAAAGATGTCATTGCTCACAGAGAAAGAGGATTAAAACCAGACAAACCATTTATTCGTGGTACTGCACAAAATGCTGATGTATTCTTTCAATCAAGAGAAGCTGCAAATGTTTATTATAATGCAACTCCTGAAATCGTAAAAGATGCTATGAAAGAAGTAGCAAAAGTTACAGGGAGAAATTATAATCTATTTGATTATTATGGGCCAAAAGATGCTGAAAGATTACTCATTATTATGGGATCTGGGGCAGAAACTGCTGAGGAAGTCGTAGATTATATGACTTCAAAAATGGGAGAAAAAGTTGCTGTATTAAAAGTTCATCTTTTCCGTCCTTTTTCAATTAAAGATTTTATTGATTCTATTCCAGCATCTGTAAAAAGCATTGCTGTCCTTGATAGAACAAAAGAAGCAGGCTCTCTTGGTGAACCTCTTTATCTTGATACTGTAACAGCATTTGCTGAAGCAAAACGTCAAGCTACAATTATTGGCGGACGTTATGGACTTTCTTCTAAAGAATTTACTCCTGCAATGATTAAGGCCGTGTTTGATGAATTAAAGAAAGAAAATCCTAAAAACCATTTTACTGTTGGTATTGATGATGATCTTACTCATACAAGCTTAGCTTATGATATCAATTTTAGAACTGAAGATGAAAGCACATTTAGAGGAATTTTTATTGGACTTGGTTCTGACGGAACTGTTGGTGCAAATAAAAATTCGATAAAAATTATTGGTAATGAAACCGAAAATTACACTCAAGGTTACTTTGTTTATGATTCTAAAAAATCAGGTGGACTTACAAAATCTCATTTAAGATTTGGTAAGAATAAGATTAAATCAATATATTTAATAGACCATGCAAACTTTGTAGCTTGTCACCAATTTAGTTTTGTTGAAAAACTTGATGTATTAAAAGAAGCAGCAAAAGGTGCAACGTTCCTTTTAAATGCTCCTTATGAAAAAGATGAGGTTTGGGATAAACTTCCAAAAGAACTTCAACAAACAATTATTGATAAAAAGATAAAATTTTATGCGATAAATGCTTATGATGTAGCTTTAAAAAATGGTATGGGAACAAGAACAAATACAATAATGCAAACTTGTTTCTTTGCTATAGCAAACATCTTACCAAAGGATGAAGCAATTGAAAAAATCAAAGCTGCAATCAAAAAGACATTCGGCAAAAAAGGAGATGAAGTCGTTCAGAAGAATTACAAAGTTGTTGATGAAAGTCTTGTTCATTTACATGAAATTCAATATCCAGATCATGTAACAAGCATAAGATGTCGTCATCAAATTGTTTCTGATAAAGCTCCAGAGTTTGTTAAAAAAGTTCTTGCTCCAATTATGGGTGGTGAGGGAGAAAGCTTAAAAGTAAGCGAACTTCCTGCAGATGGAACTTTTCCAAGTGCCACAACAAAATGGGAAAAAAGAGCAATTGCGCTTTCTGTTCCAGAGTGGGATCCAGAAACTTGTATTCAATGTGGAAAATGTTCTATCGTTTGTCCTCATGCAGTAATTAGAATGAAAACATTTGATAAATCAGTTCTTGATTCTGCTCCTCAAGGGTTTAAATCTTGTGATGTTAAAGGAAAAGATTTTCCAGAGGGAACAAAATTTACGCTTCAAATTTCTTCTGAAGATTGTACAGGTTGCGGACTTTGTACTGAAAATTGTCCTGCTAAAAATAAGCAAGTTGAGAGTAAAAAAGCTCTTAATTTTGTACCTTTTGAACCAATTAGAGAACAAGAAGTTAAGAATTGGGATTTCTTTAATTCTATCGATTATACTGATAGAAGCAAGGTAAATCATGGAACTGTAAAAGGCTCTCAATTATTAGAACCACTTTTTGAATTTTCTGGTGCATGTCAAGGTTGCGGAGAAACTCCTTACATTAAACTTGTAACTCAACTTTTTGGAGACAGAATGCTTGTTGCAAATGCTACAGGTTGTTCTTCAATTTATGGTGGAAATTTACCAACTACTCCTTATGCACAAAATAAAGATGGAAGAGGTCCTGCTTGGGCAAATTCACTTTTTGAAGATAATGCAGAGTTTGGTTTAGGCTTTAGATTGGCAGTCGATAAAAAAACTACTCAAGCTAAAGAACTTTTAGAAAAATTAAAATCAGAAGTTGGAGAAGATCTTGCAAATGATATTCTTAATGCAACTGAAGATGATGAAACTAAAATTCAAGCACAAAGAAAAAGAATTGCTACGTTAAAAGAAAAATTAGCTGGAAAAAATACAGACGAAGCTTTGTCTTTAATCTCTC
>CAZHSB010000052.1:0-10018 GCA_964534945.1 uncultured Bdellovibrionales bacterium
AAATAAAGAAAATAAAAAAAGCAAAGATAGAAAATTTAATTAGTCTATTACTAATCAAATTTTCTATCTTCTATTTTCTTTATTCGAAATCTTATCTTTAAAAGGTTCCTAAATTAGGAAAAAGATGTGGATGTCCTAGAAAAAAAATCAATGGGTGTCCTCAAAAAAAAATTATGTAAAACCAAAGATTTTATATGCCCCAAAGGGGCGAGCCAATGAAATGTGACATACTAATGCGCCCGCGTTGAAAACGCCATACAACCCAGCCTGGGGTTGGCTTTCCCGAAGGGAATGCTTAACCCTAGGTGACTTACAAAAAAATTAGAATCACTAAACCAAAATTGTCTGATAAATAACTATCAATTTAATATGGGTAGAGAAGCTAATAAGCTTAAGGTTTTTTTAGAAAGGTTCCTTTTACATTGATATGTTTCAATGTATCTCCCCAACCTTTTACCACTTTTTTCCATCGAAAGGGGAAAAAATGAGCAAAGATCAGGAAAAGTTATTTAAACAATTGTGCAGTGCAAACATGACTGAATCCGAAAAGGAGGAGGTTGAAAAATTTGTGATGAAGCTCGGGGCAAGGGACGTCAGATGTCTGCTTGGGCCCAAGACCACGAGTGTTCATATTATCACAAATTGCAACGCACCAGTTTATGGCTAAGGTAGTTGCAGTTAAGATGGGGGATTGAAAGGCTTTTAAAAAAAAGGTTTAATAACCTGTTAGCTTCTCTTTTCCCTCCTTTATTTTACCTTTCTATTCCAAAATTATTAAAATTTACGAATCATTGCCTTTTGTTAATTTAGCATTTAAATCAATGTATCGTTAATGTTATTTTTTCCCCATTGAAAATTTTTTTTCTTCACCACGAGCAAGACGTTTAATGTTATCTTTATGACGATAGATGATTAAAAAAGCTAGTGCCATTAAATTATAAATGCTTACATTTTCTAGTGGATAAATAAAATTAAAAAATATTGGCAATGAAAAAGCTGCCGTTATTGAAGATATTGATACTATACGAGAAAAATAAAAAACTAAAACAAAAACAGCTAATGCAAGTAATGCTAATTTGTAATCTATAACAAGAATTGTTCCAAATGCCGTAGCTACTCCTTTTCCGCCCTTTAATTTCGGTAGCGAAAAACAATGGCCTAACGTTGTAACAAACGCCACATAAGTTTCAAATGTTAAATCATTAAAAATAAGATGCGCAATAAAAACTGCCAATGCCCCTTTTCCAACATCACCTAATAATGTAAAAATTCCAGCTTTTTTACCAAGCGTTCTCGCAACATTTGTTGCCCCGACATTGCCGCTTCCTGTACTTTTAATATCAATACCATGTATTTTGGCAATTAAAAAACCTGTCGGAAAAGCGCCAAGAAAATAAAAAGGAATTAAAATTAAAAATTTTAAACAAATGTCCATCATTTATATCTCTCCTCTTAAATTTGATATTGCTAATTTTCTATTAATAGCTTTAAAAATATACGTTCCTGCAACTAAAACATTAGCTCCTGCATTTATGCAAAGTTTGGAAGTTTGCTTATCGACTCCACCGTCTACTTCTATAAAACAATTTAAAGATAAATTTTCTATAAGATTTTTTAATATAGAAATTTTTTCTACAGAATTATCTAAAAATGCCTGTCCTCCAAATCCAGGTTCTACAGACATTACTAATACTAAATCGATAAAAGGTAAAAATTTTTCTATCTCATAAGGAGAAGTATCTGGTTTTATAGAAAGCCCTACATTTAAATTTAAAGATTTTATGAATTTTAAAGTTTTAATTATTTCATCATCACTATTAAAACTTTCTTTATGAATCGTTATTAAGTTTGCTCCTGATTTTTTAAAAGATTGAATTTGCCTTATAGGATTCTCAATCATTAAATGAACATCTAAAAAAATATCTGTGAAAGTTTTTAAGGCTTTTACGATATTATCTCCAAAAGTAATTGGGGGGACAAAAGAACCGTCCATGACATCAACATGAATCCAATCCGCCCCGCTTGAAATTACAGACTCGACATCATTTTTAAAATCACAAAGATTAGCAGATAAAATAGATGGCGCTATTAAAATTTTATTCATAATATTTTTTAAAAATAAGCGATGTATTAATTCCACCAAATGCAAAATTATTACTCATTATATATTCATTATCCATTTGACGTCCACTATCTTTTATATAATCTAATGCTCCACAGTTTGGATCAACATTATTAAGATTTAATGTTGGCGCATACCAATTATCGCGCATCATTAAAATACTTAAAATAGCTTCCATGCTTCCGCATGCTCCTAGAGAATGCCCAATATAACTTTTTAAAGAGCTAATAGGCACTAAACGTTTAAAAACATTTTCAGTCGCTTTGGTTTCTGCAACATCTCCTTGGGCAGTAGCTGTTCCATGTGCATTTATATAACCAATTTTATCACTAGAAATTTTTGCATTTTCTAATGCTAATATTAAAGCATTTTTTATTGTCTCTTTGTTAGGTTGCGTTATATGTGTGCCATCCGTGTTTGTCCCAAAGCCTACAACTTCCGCAAAAATATTAGCACCTCTTTTCTTAGCATGTTCTAATTCTTCGAGAATTAAAGTTCCTGCGCCTTCTCCAATTACTAAACCATCTCTATCTCTATCAAAAGGAGATGGCGTTGATTGTGAAGCATCGTTTTTTATACTTGTAGCAAAAAGAGTATCAAATATCGCAACTTGAGTTGCGCTAAATTCTTCGGCTCCCCCGACAATCATTACGTCTTGTATTCCAGATTTGATATTTTCAAATCCAATTCCGATAGATAAACTTCCTGAAGTACAAGCAGTACCTGAAGGAATTAAACGTCCCGTAGTTTTAAAGAACATTGAAATATTTACAGCCGTTGTTTGTGGCATCATTTTTGTATATGTAGCGGATGTTATATTTTTAACCTCATGATCTTTTATCATAGAATAAAAATCTAAAATCGTTTCAATTGATCCAGAAGATGAACCATAAGAAATACCAGTTCTGCCATTTGTAATTACTTCATTTCCTAAAAGTTTTGCTTCTTCTAAAGCTTTTTTTGTAGAGTAGGTGGCCATTATAGATACAGGTCCCATTGTGCGTGATTCTTTTCTTGAAAATTGCGAACGTAAATCAAAATTTCTGATACGGCAAGATAATTTTGAATGTAATCCTTGATATTTTTCTAATTCTTCATCATAAGAAATAAGATTTTTTAAAGTTTTTAATCTTTCAAATGCTTCACTTGGAGTATTCCCTAAAGCGCTTACTAATCCCATACCTGTAACAACAACACGACGCATAAAAATCCTTTTTTAAATCATTCCACCATTTACAGAAATTACTTGTCTTGTAATATATCCTGCATCTTCTGATAAAAGATAATTTACAAGGCTTGCGACTTCTTTTCCTGTTCCAATTCTTCTTACAGGAATCATTTTTTTTATTTCTTCTATTGGTAAATCTTTTGTCATATCACTTTCAATAACTCCTGGTGCAACACAGTTTACTGTAATTTTATGTTTTGCAAGCTCTAATGCTAATGATTTAGATGCTCCTATGATACCAGCTTTTGATGCGCTATAATTTACTTGCCCTCTATTTCCAATAAGTCCAGAAATAGAAGAAAGCACAATAATTCTTCCCTCTTTATGACTCGAAATCATCGGCATAATTATAGGGTGAATAACATTATAAAAGCCATCTAGGTTTGTTCTTAAAACATTATCCCAAGCGTCTTCTGAAAGAAGAGGGAAAGGCGCGTCCTCACAAATTCCCGCATTACAAATAACGCCATAGTAAATTCCATTTTTTTCAATATCTGAAAGCAATTTTTTTTTCGTTTCTTCTCTATCTTTTATATTAAATGAAATTAATCTCCCGCTTCCATTTTGGCTTTCAATTTCATCTAATACATTAGATGCAAAATCTTTATTTTTATTATAATGCAGTATAACGTCATAGCCATTTTTTGATAAATAAAGGGCTATTTCTTTTCCGATTCCTCTACTTGCACCTGTTATTAAAACGCTTTTTTTCATCTTTAATTTTCCATTGTATCTAAAAATTTTTTTATATCTTTAGGCCTATATGCATTCAATACAGCTTCTTGGCAAAACATATTATCTTTATTAAAAATTTTACATTCAAAAGAAGCAATCTCTTCATCAAAAAAATTTTCATTGATATCAATTGTGTATGTTTCGTTAAGAGAAAAAACATCTATAAAAGTTTTAAAATGTCTTGTTCCAAGAATAAGTCCAATATTTGATTTTTTGTTAGGAGAAAACGTCAAATTATAAACTCCAGAAAAACAAGCGATAGTTTGCGCCATGTATTCTAATCCAACATAGCTTGGAACTCCAGATATTTTAGAATCAAAAAAAACATCAGAATCTTTTATTGTAACATTAGATTTTAAACATTTCTTTTCAAGAGAATAACTAATGACATTTGAAATAAATACCATTGGCATAGCGTGTGGTAATAAATTTTGAGGAAGTAAGTCTTCTTTTGATATTTTTTTATGCTCTAATTCTTGGATCATAAATTATTTTTCTCCAATAATTAGTGTAACATTACTCCCTCCAAAAGCGAAAGAGTTACTAAGAGCAATGGAAACTTTTTTCTGAGTAAATGGTTTTATTAAGTTTATTGGGGAAATTGCTGTGTCAGGCTCTCCATCAAAGATGTGAGGAATTAAAAGAGGATTTTTATCTTTATTTGATATTAAAAGATAGCAAAGGGCTAACTCAATAGCGCCACTTCCTCCTAATATGTGCCCTGTTAGTGGTTTAGAAGAACAACAAGGAGTGATGTCTTTAAAAATTTCATAAACAGCTTTTCCCTCCATTAAATCGTTGTGTATTGTCCCTGTACCATGAAGGTTTATATAATCTACATCAAAAGGAGAAATATTTGCTTGCTTAAGGGATTTTAACATAGCCTCTTTTGCTCCTATCCCCTCTGGATTAGGGCTTGTTAGATGATATGCATCGGAAGTTTCTCCAAACCCAAGTAAGCAAATACCATCTTTGTTTTTTTCCATTATAAAAAGTGCAACGCCTTCTCCTAAATTTATTCCACATCTATTTTTACTAAAAGGATTTGTTAATGATTCACTTAATGCTTCAAGAGAAAAAAAACCATTCATAGCAAACTTGCAATACGAATCAACTCCGCCAACTATTACGGCATCACAAATGTCATTTTCTATTAAATTCTTAGCAGAAATAAATGCTTTCGCACTAGATGAGCATGCAGTTGATATCGTATATGCTGGGCCACCAAGATCGAGAGTGGATTTTAAAAATTCGCTTGGAAGTCCAAGCTCAAAATGAGATATATCAAATGTTTTTGGAGGCTTTTTATCTTTTAACCATTTGTTTATATTTTGTTGTGCTTCTTCTACGCCTGTATTGCTCGAACCAAGAACGATACCAATCCTATTTGAATCATAATTAAATTTTAAATCTCTTATTTCTTTTTTTATTTGATCAATGCAAGCTAATAAAAGTTGATTGCATCTAATACCAAATTTGTTCCCTGAAATTTTTGGTAATTTTTTGTTAACTTCGCCAAAAAAAGTTGTATGGTGTGGAACATCATTTTCTTTTTTTATCATTCCCTTTGTATTTCCAATGACTGCATTATCTAGCACTTCTTTTTTGTTATTTCCAAGAGCACATAAAATTCCTAATGCAGTTAGTGAAAATTTCATTGGATCCTTACCATATTATATGAATAATCTCTTAAAAGATTATTAAATTTTATATTTGAAATTAAGTGATTATTTGCATCATAAGAAATATTTATAATTGGCATTTTTTCAAAAAAAATAGTTCGAATATTATTTTTTTCTACAATTTTATAAGGATTAGGAAGATTTTTCTCTAAATCATTTTTTGAAAGATAAATTAGGCATAGATCCATAATAATGTATTGAGGATTTTCTTTTATTTCTTTTTGAGGGGAATCGGAGAAAAAAGCCCCATCTTTATTAAGAGTAATTGAAAAAAGCCTTGAAATAGGTGTTAAAGCCACTAACTTTAATGAATCTTTATCAATTTTTAAGATGCCATCTAATAAAAATGTTTTCCCTTGATAAGAACCTTGTACTTTATGAAGGATTAATCCTTGATCTTTAATAAGAGATGGAATAAAAGGGGCTAGCAAAATTGGGGCATTATTCGTAAGATAAACAGTAGTGTTATTAATTGTTTCGTTTGCTAGATTAGTTTTTATATCGGTAGTGTTTTGAGAACAACTAGCAAAAAATAGAATTAGTATAAAATATAATTTAAACATATTTTCATTATATTTTTAATATAATTTGTATGCAAGAACCTTAACGAATTTAAGTTGTTTTTAAAGTGAATGATAGAATTTTTTATTTACATAAGATATGTGTTATAGAAGATGAGTCAAAACAAGCTATTGATTATTCTTTTATTCCAAGTTCTTTAAAAAGGCGGATGTCAAAAATAGAAAAAATATCCTTATATTTAGCTAGAGAATCTTCTAAAGATCTAATTCAAGATTTTCATTCTGTGTTTGTTTCTAGATTTGGTGAATGGAACCAAACAATAAAGCTTATGAAAGAATTTTTTGAAGATAAGGAATTGTCTCCACAAGGTTTTAGCACATCGGTCCACAATGCAAGCGCAGGATTTTTTTCAATGGTTTTTAAAAATAAGGGAAGTTATACTTCCATAGCGGGAGGAAAAGATTCCTTAGAATCTGGTATACTTGAGGCTCTTTGTATAAATGAGCCAAGCTTATTTGTTTTTTCAGAAGAAGAAACTCCTCAATTTTTTGAGGATGTTGCGCCAAAGCTAAAAACTTTTGGATTTTCATTTTTTATATCTAAAGAAGAATCTGATTTTAAAATATTACTGAAAAATAAAATGGATGATGATTTTTGTGAAAATGAAAACTTGATGAATGATATGTTTTTATTTTTAAGGAAAGAAAGAGGGAAGATTAAATTTAAAAATTATTTACTAGAAAATATTACTCTATGATAGTTATTCGTTCAATTTTAACAATATTTTGTTTTTTTGTTTTTGGGCTTGGAGGCTTTTTACTAGGGATATTTTTCACTTTGTATTCTTTTATATTTAGGGGAGATAATAGAGAATTTTTTTGCAAGATAGTCCATTATTCGTGGAGAATTTTTGTAAGGTTAATGGAATGTTTGCGGTTAATAAAAGTTGATAAAAGCCAGATTAAAAACACGGAAAAAGTTGAGGGGACTATTATTGTTTCAAATCATCCTTCTTTGATAGATATTGTTATTTTGATATCTTTTTTTCCAAAAACTTTGTGTGTTGTGAAAGGTGACTTGGGGCATAATTTTTTTATAAGAAAAATTGTAAAATCTTTATATATTACAAATAACGAAAATGCTGAAGAATTTTTAAAGGATACAAATAAGGCGCTTAATCAAGGTTTTAATATTGTGATTTTTCCAGAGGGAACAAGGACAAGCTATAAGAAATCTCCAAGATTGCAACGAGGTTTTTCTCAAGTGGCAATTAGGTCTAATGCCTCGATATTACCGATAAAAATTACAAATAATCCTAAAATATTGGGCAAGAATCAAAGATGGTTCTTGGCAGGATCTAAGGTATGTGAGTATAAATTTGAGCCAAAATCTTTTATATATCCAAGGGATTTTTTAGATAAATCTTTACATAAAACCGCTATAAAAATTACGAGGAAAACAAAAGAAGAATTATTTTGATATTTTGTGATGTTTATGCTATTTTCCTAAAGTTGACTTTGTGGTCACATATTTTTAAGAGGTTGAATTTATGAAGAAAATAATAATTTGTTTTATTTTAATGTTTGGTTTGGTTGCTTGTGGAACGGAAAAGATGAGTTTACCTACACCGCAAGTTCAAGATCAAAGAGATATTGTGGGGCATTGCTCTAATGCAGATGGCGGTTTCCAATTATTTGGGCTTATTCCTATTTATATGAATGGAAGACTTGAGAGGGCATACAATAAATGTATGGATTCTGTTGATGCAGAAAGTCTTACAAATGTTGAAGTGGTAGATCGTTGGTTTTGGACTCCACTTGGAAATGGATTCATTAGTGTTGTTGAAGGAGATGGTGTAAACACTAATAGATAGTTTATACAAAAAGGAGTTATGAAGAAGTTAGATTTAGAATCAGAAATAAAAGAAATAATTGTTACTTCGCTTAACCTTGAAGATATAAAAGCAGGTGATATCAGCTCTGATGCTCCGCTTTTTGGTGAGGGGTTAGGCCTTGATTCAATAGATGCCTTAGAACTAGGAATGGCATTAAAGAAAAAATATAATGTTACATTTAAGTCTGAGCAAAAAGAAAATAAAGAGTATTTTTATTCTGTAAAATCTTTAGCTGAATTTATAGCAAAAAATTGTGGAATTGTTTTTGATTAAAAGATAGGGGCTTTTTTATGACTTCTTTTTCAAGAGATAAAATTTTAAATAAAATAAAAGATGTGCTTATAAGTGATTTTGAATGTGATGAAAGTAGACTCACAGAAGATGTAAATTTATTTTCAGATCTTGATTTAGATAGTATTGATGCTGTTGATTTAATAGTTCGTGTGCAAGAGTTTATCGGCAAAAAGGTAGATCCAAATAGTTTTAAGCAAATAAGAACACTAGGAGATGTTGTTAATATAATAGAAAAACTTTTGTCAGATGGTAATTAAAATTTTTTTCTATATTTTTACGATCCTTTATCCATTTTTAATGTTTGTAGCTTTAAAAAATGATTTTTCTCCTCGTATAATTTCTCTTTTTTTTATTATAATTCTTTTTTCAATGTTGCTTAAAAAAGAGCAATTAAAAATCATTTTTCCTTTAGCGATTTTAATTTTATTAACATTTATATTTAATGAAGTAATTTTCTTAAAATTTTATCCTGTTATTGTAAATATTTTTTTCTTGATAGTTTTTTTGACATCATTAAGAGGAACACCTATTGCTGAGAGTTTTGCAATAAAAAGGGGACTTGTCTTAGATCCTTCTAAAAAAATATATACAAGAAAAGTTACGAAAGCTTGGGTATATTTCTTTATCTTTAATGGAATGATGTCAGTAGTTTCTATTTATTCTTCGATGTCATTTTGGACTTTTTATAATGGTTTTTTGTCTTATATTTTAATAGGTATGATGTTTGTTGGAGAGTATGTAGTTAGAAGATTAGTTTGTAAAGAATAATAATCTTTTTGTTTTTATCATTAAAACTTATTAAAAATTTTTAGCAAAGAAGATACAGATATTTTTATTAAAATCAGTAGGTTATGAAGATAATAATGATATAGAGAATAATCTAAAATATCTATTATAAAACGTAGCTATTTCATAGTTGTTTTATAGTTTAAGATTAAAGAAGAGTCGGTAAATGAGTCATAATAAGTCTTAGGCATATTATGACTCATAATTAATTATATTTAATCAACTACGATGTATACTTTTGTTCTTAAGCCTTTTACATCTGTATATAAAAAAGCTTTTCCAAAATTCTTTGCATTGATTCTGACAAATCCTTTTTCAGTATTTGTCTCAATAATGTCAAAAACATTTTTATCTGAAGACTTCCAAGTGGCTTTTTTAGCAACATCATTTAAGAGCCAAAAAGTATGCTGATCATTAATACTTAGTTCTTGATAAAATGTATCAATCCAAGCTGGCTTAACTATACGAACTTTCGTAGTATATCGTCTTCCTTTATATGTGGCTGTAATGGTTATGGTCCCAACTTTCCCTTGACCAGCGTATAAATATCCTTCATAACGTTTGGCCTTTCCATTCCATGCACGATAGATAGAACATTTTCTTTTATTTGAGCTTTTCCAAGCAACTTTGGCGCTTTCTTTTTTGGTGACACCTTTTAAATAGAGTGCGCCTGTATATGCTATACCTTCAATTTGTATACTTGTCACGTCCTAAATAATGTCCACATAAAATGAAGTGTCTATCAGAATTAATAG
>CAZHSB010000053.1:0-9622 GCA_964534945.1 uncultured Bdellovibrionales bacterium
CAAATAAAAAAGGACATGCACTTTTTCTTAGCTTAAAAAATGCATGTCATTTTTTTCTACTTAAAAATAAATTTAGCCAGTTCTACTTAGAAGCCCTCTTTCTTTTGCATATATAACTGCCATATTAAATATTTTCAAACCAAGAGGAAGCATCACTATTCCCAACAAAGTTAATATAGCCAATTCTTCGTATATAGAAGAAAGGGGTAAGCCTTTATTTAATACAAAAGAATTATTTTCCATGGTAAGTCCGAGCATTTTTCTTAAAGCGCTTAATGTGTATGTTACAGGACTTAAATAAGATATTATTCTTAACCAACTAGGCAATACTTCTACTGGATAATAAATTCCACTTATTAAAAGTAAAAATCCCTGTAAAATATGAACACCTTGAACGCCATTTTCGGTACTTATTATTGGCAAAATTGTAGCAAGCATTCCGAGCCCTATAAAACTAAGACTTGCTACTAGCAAAACTACGAAAAAGCCAAAAAAATTGCATTGAGAAATATCTACATCAACAATTAGTAACATGAAAAACGCTATTAAAATAAGTTGAAGTAATCCTCGAAGAGTTCCCCAAGTAACAATTCCCATTAAATGTGAAAATGAAGTAATTGGAGCCATAAATGTGTATTCGATAGTTCCCTCCCATCGTTCAAATCCAACATTAGTTGCAATTTCACAAAAAAGTTTGCTTATATAATTCCATATAACGACACCAAGCAATAAATTAAATGTTTGAGGCATATCGCTATATGTAACGCCGATAAGTATTACGGTCATTCCTTGAGTAATAGAAGAAATTACATCAACTAGTACCCAAGAAAAATATTTTTTCCAAAGGGCGAATTCTCTTGCGGTAAAAGCAAAAGATGGTTTTAATTTTTTCAAAATTTGATTATATTGCATAAGTCACCTCGTTATTATCATTAACATTAAAAGGTTTTCCATTGTCACTTAAAGCTATGAATGCATCTTCCAAAGAATTTACATTCATAGCTTTTACAATTTCATTTTTTGTTCCTTCGATGATAAATTTTCCTTTTTGCATCATAGCAACACGTGTACAAAGATTTTCCGCTTCTTTCATATCATGTGTTGTTAAAATTATTGTCATTTCTTCTTCTTGAATTTTAGATTTTATAAAATCCAAAACTAATAGTTTGCTTTTGGGGTCTAGCCCTGTTGTTGGTTCATCTAACAAAATTACTTTAGGGGATACTAAAAAAGCTCTTGCAATAGAAACTTTTTGTTGCATTCCGCGACTCATGTTTTCCATAGATTCATCAAACGAGCTTATAGACAATCCAAGATCATCTAAAATTACTCTTGATTTTTTTATAATGCTTTCAGAGTCCATTCCATAAAGCCTACCAGCAAAAAGCAAATTTTCCCTAGGTGTTAATCTTTTAAAAAATGCAGCATCTACAGAAACTCTTGCTATAACTTCTCTTATTTTAGAAGCTGAAGTTTTTAAATTGTAGGAAGAAATAAAAACATCGCCTTTATCAGGTATGAGCAATGTTGATAAAATTCTTATCAATGTGCTTTTTCCGCTTCCATTTATACCAATAACTCCATAGATTTCTCCCTTATCTACAGAAAAACTAACATCGTCTACTGCAGCAAAGGGCTCGCCATTTCTTTTAAAAAAGCTTTTATTTTTTAGAAAATATTTAGAAACATTTTTAACTTTTATTATTTTTTGATCTTCTTTCATTTTTTCACACTTTTATTTTTTTTAAATAAGCCGATGCTTAAAAAAAGCATCGGCCTAAAATTTTTATTTTTTGTTGAAAGTCTTTCTGCAAAATTGTGTATTTACAGAACGCTTCGTTTTATTAAATTGCATGATAGTATTAAATTTTTGATTAAATTTATTACTATCATTTTGTATTCCATAAGAAGTCTTCTTCTTATTTTCACAATCTATTGTTTTTATAATCTCATTTGACTTCGTATCATTGTTCATCATTTTTACCTCTTGATTTTTTTTTAGAAAAATTTTAATTCCCATTTAAAAATTAAGAATTTAATTTCATGGGATAGCTTTTTTATTTATGAAAGAATTTTATTTTCATGGTTAATACCAAGTCTCCAAAAAATTTCTGAAAAGTTTGAAAAATTTTAAGCATAGGAATTGATAAGACGTAGCAAAAGATATAGAGAATACCATTTAAAATGAACACAATAAGCAATGCTTATGTGACCTCATTTTGCAAATATTAAAATAGCCTTAAAAGCAACAAGCTATGACATTATCTTTTAATCAAATGACTAAAAACTTCTACCAAACAAATCAATTTTATTAATTTAAACAAATGAATGCTTTCTAGAGAAAGCACTTGGCGTAGGTAAATTCTAAAGCAAGAAACCACACATTACAGTTTCAACACCTAAAATCGATCTAGCCTTGAACTTAAGACTAGAAAGTATATATGAATGCTCTATGGTTATGTAGCATGATACTTCCGCCCCCTATATGAAAAAATACTGAAAAAAAAGAACTAAAGAACAAGTTCCATCTCAACTAACAGTAGATTTTATAGCAAATAAGATTTTTATAGTCAATAAAAAAATGATGTTTATCTATTTATTTTAAAAACTATTAATTACTCACTTACTGCAACTTTTAATTTTTCCTCATTTCTTAATAAGAATAATTCATACGCATCAAGCAATGCTTCATAACTGGCGTTTATAATATTATCCGAAACCCCTATCGTTATCCATGATGAATCACCTGCTTTTGCCTCTATTGAAACTCTTGTTGTCGCACCTGTTGCTTTGTCAGGATTTAAGATCCTTACTTTATAATCTATAAGATGAACATCATTTATATCAGGATAATAAGGAACCAACGCTTTCCTAATTGCATTATCAAGAGCATGCACAGGGCCATCACCCTCTGCCACGATATGCGCAATTTCATTTTTCAAAGAAAGCTTAACCATAGCCTCAATAGCACCTTTTTTATCTTGGTATTCTGAAATTATTTTCATTTCTATTCGTTTAAATGGAGGAATATATTTTGTGCAATCTCTTCTTAATAATAATTCAAAAGATCCTTCTGCATTTTCAAATTGGCTTCCCTCACTTTCTAATTTTTTTATTTTTTCTAAAATTATTCCTTCTTTTCCGTTTAAAGAAAGTTTTAGTTTATTTGCGAGCATTCTAATATTTCCCTTTCCAGCAAGTTCAGAGACCACAAATTGTCTTTTATTCCCGACTAATTCTGGATCTATGTGTTCATAACTTGTAGGATTTTTTTCTACGGCAGAAACATGAATCCCCCCTTTATGAGCAAATGCGGAAGAACCGACATAGGGCGCATTTTTTTCAGGATTAAGATTTGCTATATCACTAACTTTTTTTGAAAGTAATGTTAGTTTAGAAATATTTTTAGGCGGTAAACATTGATAACCCATTTTAAAATAAAGTGTGGGAATTAAAGTTATTAAATTTGCATTGCCACATCTTTCACCAAGTCCATTTATTGTCCCTTGAATTTGCCTTACACCACATTGCACAGCCATTAAAGAATTAGCAACCGCCACCCCACTATCGTTATGAACATGTATTCCTAAATTACATGAAACTTTATTCTTAACATCGTCTATAATTTCTTTTATTTGCCAAGGAAGGAATCCTCCATTTGTATCGCACAAAACTATTGTGTCTGCACCTGCCTTGTCTGCTTCCAGTATTGTTTTTAATGCATATTTTTTACTTTTAGTATAAGCGTCAAAAAAATGTTCGGCATCGTAAATAACTTCTTTTTTATTTTCTTTCATAAAGCTAATACTTTGACTTATCATCTTTAAATTTTCTTCTAAAGAAGTTTTTAAAACATCTGTTACATGAAAATCCCAAGACTTTCCAACCAATGTGACGACTTCTGTTTCAGCTTGTAATAATGCCTGTATATTTACATCATTTTTTACTAAAGACGATGCTTTTCTCGTGCTCCCAAAGGCTACAATTTTTGCATTTTTAAGATTAAGATCTTTTGCCATTTGAAAATATTTACAATCTTTTGGATTCGATCCTGGCCAACCGCCTTCTACATAATCAAAGCCTACTTCATCTAACAAAGATGTAATTTTTATTTTATCTTCTAAAGAAAAGCTTATTCCTCTTTGTTGCGCGCCATCTCTTAACGTTGTGTCATATAGCATTATTTTCTTATTCACTTTTAAATTTCCTTTAAAAATTTTTAATCAAATCTTAAAAAAAGCAAAAAAAAAGCCCGCAACAATGTGCGGGCTTTTAAAAAAATATACACCGCACCTACATCATGTAATAATAATAATGATAATAATAATTGCGATGTTATTTAAAGTTGCTCTAAGCATGAGAGAGATTAAAGCAAAAATCGTTTTTGCTGTCAATAATATTTTTGATTAAAGGCTATTCAAGGATTTTGTCAACCGTCTTATAGAACCGTTCCATTACGCTTTCCCAATTATACTCTCTTTTAACATAATCATATCCAGCATTTGCTTTAAAAAGATTTTTATCTTTTTTGTCTTTTATAAATGTTCTAATTGACAAAACAAACTCGTTTTTATTTGCGAAAGAGAGTCCTCCTCTTGATGTCGCAACATGATAATTTGTAACAGCGCAAAATGCGTTAACCAGTACAGGAACTTTTAGCCCCCACGCTTCCATAATAACAATCGAAAACGATTCGTTAACTGACGGCTGGCACAAGGCAAGAGAATACTTTATAAGTCTTTGTTTATCGACTTCACTTAAATATGAGATATCAATAATATCATCTCTTTTTTTTGCCGACGCTCTCTCTAAATCATCGAAAGATCCTCCTCCTGCAATCACTAATTTTAAATCTTTTGGAAATTTTCCTTCATCTTTTGACAAAACAAAATAATCAACTAAAACTTGTACGTTTTTCCCTGTCTCTTTTCTTCCTACATAAACAATATAGTCAAAGTTATCTTTAAAATATGGAGTTAACTCCTTTTGATATTCTTCACTTGGAAGAATAAATCCCATACCAACCTCATCTCCTTTTATGTCTTCCCCATATAAAGAACGCGCTAAAATTTTTTCTGGTTTAGCATTAAATATGCAACCTCTTATTTGTCTAAACATACTTGCGATAACATCTGTATACGCATAAATTTCATCGTGAAGACATGGGATTAAAATTGATCTCTCAGGACAAACCAAAGATCCCCAAAAAGTAGTTCCGAAAAGATACGGAGCAAAAAATATCGCTCTATATTTTTTAGAATTTTCTTTTACATACTCATACATTTTTTTTGAATTTACACTATTTTTCATCCATAAAAATTGCTCATCAAGAGAAATCATTTTGTTTTTACTAAGAGATATTTGATATGGAATCCATTTTTCAAGGTCTCTTTTATCAACTAAAAATTTTTTAACGTTCACTCCATTTTCTTTATTTTCTCCTTCCTGCAAAGAGTTCTCCCAAGTTCTATTATCTATCGCACAAGTTGTCAAAACATCTACTTCGTCACCGTTTTTCACAAGTCTTTCTGCGAACTCTCTTATTAAGGTCTCACACCCGCCTGCTATTTTTTCTCCATATCTTGGAACTACAAATGCAAATTTATTAGACATATCATCTCTCTTTATTTTTTTTATATTACACAAATCCTAATTCTTTTCGACTTTCTAAAAGATATTCATCATCTTCGTTAAAGGCTTTTTTCAACATTTTTTTCTTTGCAAGATATTCTTCATTTTCTCGTAAGATATAAAAATTTTTAATCTCATCTTTTAAATTTTCAAAAAGAAATAAAAGCTCATTACTAATTATTTTAGGGCTTAATTCTTGGAAAAATTCTTCTTTTAATCTTTTATAATCAAGATTAATTTTCCTGTCCTTAAAAGCTTCTATAAAAAACTTAATTTTAAAAGCTTCATTTTCTCCTGCATCAACTTTTGCAATATAAGAAGCAGGAAAAATATCTAAATCTTCATTATTATTTGATATCACAAATACATTATTTAAAAGTGCTTTAAAAATAAATAATACACTATGATGCCACACATGATAACTTCTATCGGAAAGATAATTTTGACACAAAGAAATTGCAATATCACTTTTGGACAATGCATCATCTTCATTAGAAATACTATCTTCTAGAATAGAAAAAGATTGTATATTATTGTGCCGACACAAAGTCCCAACAGTTTCGAAGTTTGATTTGTTAGTAAGCCATGTAAGATGAAAATTTTCTATCCCCTTAAGAGCTTCTAACATTTTATGGGATCTTGTAGATATACTTTGATCTCCCTTAAAAACAATTTGTGTAATTTTATTTTTTTCTTTTACAAAATTTTCATTAACTTTTGCAGGATAATTCATAAATGTTATATTATTTTCATACGAACTCTTTATATTGTTCCTTGTATAACAAGAAGCAACTTTTATATCATCTAAATTTGTCATAATAGAAAACAATGATTTCCCGAATTCTCTTCTTGCTAAATAATAATTGTTTGGATGCGTCGTCTGAATTATTGCTTGTGGAGGATCATAAGAAAAGCAGATGTCGTGAAATAAAACCACACCTTGTTTTAATGCAAGGTGTACCCTTGAAAAAGCGAGTTCTTCCCTATTTTCTACTTGATAAAAAAATAAATCATAATGTTTTTCTTTATCATGCAAAAATGCGGATAAATAGTGAAAGTGAGGAAGATTAAATGCTTCTTTTGCTTCTTTATCATCAGAAAAAATATCTATGTCGCATATTTTTTTTAATTCAGGTAAAACGCAGGATGAAAAATAATAAGATTTTGATCCTTCTTTTATCGGTGTAAAAAAAGCTATTTTAAATTTTTTACACATATCGTTTCCACCTTTAATCATTTATTTATTTAATGGACTTAGCAAAGAATTTATTACATTATCCCAACTAAAATCTAAAAGCCCTAAATTTTCTACTAACTTTCTGCCATTTTCTCCCATTTTTTGCGCTTCATCTTTATTATTTGCAATATATTCCACAGCACCTGCTATTCCCTCTGGAGTAGGCTCTGTAATAAGGCCATTTTCTCTATCTTTCACAAACTCTAAAGAACCACCACTATCTCGCGCGGTAATTACAGGCTTTGATGATGCAAATGCCTCTAATGTAACATATCCATAATCTTCATCAAGCGGAGCATAATAAACAGCAAGTGCGTTTGCAAAGTTTTCTAATAATTCTTCATCTGAAACACGTCCTAAAAATTCTATTCTAGATGATAAATTATGAACCAATATTATATTTTCAATATATTCTTTTGTCGCTACCTCATCATACATCCCAGCAATTTTTAATCTTATATCAGATTTTATAAAAGGTAGCGCCTTAATTAGCATATCAACTCTTTTTATTGAACAAATTCTACCAACAGAAAGAATATAATCTTGTGCGTCCTTTTTATAATATCTATTTCCTAGTGTAAGCGGAGGATAGAGAACATCTCCTAAAATTCCATTAAATCTTTTTAATCTATCAATTACATTTTTAGAAATTCCAGAAATATATACACTCTCTTTGATTGCTTGCGTTTCGGACTCTACAACTAACTTTCTATATTCTTCATCTTCTTTGCTATCTGAAACGTCAGAATACCTCGTATTATAAAGATCGTAACAAGAACGTTGTTGATGTACGAGCCATAAACTTTTTTTAGGATGTTTAGCATAAAATGTTGGAAACTTTGTAGCTATAACTAAATCAACGTCATAAACGCAAAATTTTGAAAAATCCAATGATCGCCACATTGAAGCATATTTAAATAGTTCTTCTTTTTTTAATGGAGAATATGGCATATCAATTACATCTACTCTATGCCCTCTTTTCTTTAACTCTTCATATAAACTTTTAACTAACGCCTCTTGCCCACCACCTATAAAAGGTATCTTAACTCCGAGTATTAAAATATTTGCCATAAATTTTAGAATTTTTAATTCATTGTACCAAAATCAACTTTAACATTTTCTCTTTCTTGATCGTCAATGTTAAAGAAATCTTTCTTGTTAAATTTAAAAAACTTTGCCACAAATACTGAAGGAAAAACTTCGCACTGAACATTATAATCTTTCACAACCGCATTATAATATCTTCTTGAATTTTGAATTGCATCTTCTATTTCACTTAAAGAATTTTGCAACTCTAAAAAATTTTGATTTGCTTTTAGATCTGGATAAGCTTCGGCTAATGCGAACAATGATTTTAATGTGGCGGTTAATCCATTTTCTGCTTGTGCCTTTGCCATAACATCATTAGAGGCAACTCCCATAGCTAAACTTCTTGCTTCAACAACTTTTTCTAGAGTTAGTTCCTCATGCTTTGCATATCCTTTCACAGTTTCTATAAGATTGGGAATTAAGTCATATCTTCTTTTTAATTGAACATCAATACCGCTTAATGCCTCCTCTGATGATGTTCTTAATTTTACAAGATTATTATAAAAATAGGCAATTACCGCACCTAACAAAAAAAGAACAATAATAATATTTCCAATCATAAAAAACCCCTTATTTTAGTATAAAAAGCACTCCTAAAAATTTTTAAGAATGCTTTTTGTTTTTTAGATATACAAAAAAATTAATCCCAACCGATCGTTTCGTATCCTTTTTTTTGTAAACATCTCTCTACAAAGCTTTTATAGTCTTGACTATGGCCAGATGTCTCATAGATTCCAGAACCAACTCCTAACATAGTCCCGATTGCAGCTCCAGCACCTGTTGCACGCCCTACTTTTGCTTTCATGATTGTTCCGCCAACTGCGCCTGTACCTGCGCCAACTGCACCACCGATCAAACCTCTTTTAGCAGCTTCCCCTGCCATACTCTTTTTAGGAACATATGTATCAGCTAAAGACATACACTCATTTGTATCTTGTTCTGCCTGTCCCATTCCAACTTTATTCAATTTAGCATTTGGATAAAACTTTGGTCTTGATTCTGAACAAGCCATTAAACTTAAAATTAATAAACAAAAAACTACTTTTTTCATAATTAACTCCTTATAAAAAAACAATAAAATATAATATTATTATAATTAAACGATAATTAGCACCTTTCCTAATTAGCTAATCAATAAAAACTCATCTTTTCCAACGCCACACTCTGGGCAAACCCAACTATCGGGAAGATCTTCAAATAATGTCCCAGGCTCTATGCCGTTATCGGGATCTCCCTTAGATTCATCATATATGTACCCACAAACATTACATTGATACTTTTTCATATACCGCTCTGCTCCTTTATTTTTATTTTATAAGAAATCTGTTGGTTCACCACATAAAAAGTCAATTCCCTAGCGAAGTAGGTATATTATCATATAGTATCTAAAAAAGATAAAGAGCTTTTTTTAAGTTATTTTTGTAAATACTGCTAGCTTAACCCTAAAATAAGTGATAGTATCTTGCACGTTACTTTGAAGGAGATATTAAAATAATATTTTTTTCAAAGAGTTTCTGTGTTATGTAGAAAGTATCTAACACCTCTAGTCTATGAGTGGTATCTTTTGATTAGTTTTTTAGATTGTTTAGACATATCATTTGTGTATTTTAAGATTGACTTTATAAGGATAAAAAGATGAATATTTACGTTGGCAATCTTGCCTAT
>CAZHSB010000054.1:0-9438 GCA_964534945.1 uncultured Bdellovibrionales bacterium
GAAAATGTTTGGCATTGGTAACCATTGTTTCTTTTAAAACACCTGTAGGGTCAATTTCAAATCTCATTTTATTAGAAGAATATTTCTCTGTTATAGGTGTTTGATCAATTAAAAATTTTCTAGCCATACCTTCTTCTTGCAAACGAGGTATATTTGGTGCTGTAATCTTAAAAAAATTATTTCTCCACGATGTAGTTAAATCTGAAATATAAGGCGCAAAGTTTGAAATAGATCCTAATATAGTAATTGGTATAGAAATGATAGTAAGTAATGCATAACAAAATAGCATTTTTTTATTTTTTACGTATAAAAATAAATATAAAGTTAAGCAAAAAATAAGAGGTACAAATTCAGCAATATATCTTTGTGTTAAGAAAAAATACATCGAAATTATTATAACTTGAACAGTGCAAATAATAATTAATGGAAGCCAATTTAAATAAAAAATTTTATCTATTTTTTTTATTTCATTCTTTTTACTATTTTTTAAGGTGAATATAAAAAATAAAAATAAAATAATTAAAAAAGAAGAAGAAAGCGTGACAGCTATAAATGGCTCTTTCCATTCAATAAATAATTCTGCATGTTTAAGATCTGGATATCGTGCCAATATAAAAGGAAAACTTGTGGTAAAGTTATCGAAATTTGGAATTAAGTAAAAGTATAATCCCTCTAATAATCTTTTTAAATTAAACATTCCAGTATCTTTTCCAACTTGCGCGTAAAATAAAGATGAATCAAATAAGTTAAAAATCCCACCAAATCTTTTATAGTTGTACCACATTTGAATGATAGCCCCGATGCTTGCGCTAAAAGACAAAGAGAAAATGTTTAAAAGTAAATTCCGTTTTTCAAAAAATAATCGTATAAAAACGACACCTGATAAAAAATAAAGAGGAAGTGCAAATGTTGTTCGTGAAAGACAAGCAAAAGATGCAGAAATTCCCAAAAGAAATAGTGTAAAAGAATTAAGCTTTTTTTGAATAATTAAAAAATAAGCTGAGATGCCAACAACCGACCAAGCAACTCCCCATAACATAGATTCATGAAAGATTCTACAACAGCAGATTAAGAAAAAGATTGGTGTTCCTAAAATTAGAGATGTTGTTGCTAATAATAACAATAAATTTTTTCCGCGTTTTATTGAATTATTTTGTTTTAATGCAAAATTAAAAGTAAAAAACGAGGTTATTAAAATTAAAATAATAGCAATAAAACAAGAAACCCTTGCTTGTTGTCCATAGAATTCAGGAGAAATTTTATTCAAAATAATTCTTAAAAAGGCAGGAAATGGTCCAAAATACATATATTTTTTGCCATTTATATCAAATCCCTCCCAAGTAATTGTTTCTGGATCGACATCTGCCTCAAGCTCTAAAATATTTCTTCCAAGAGAATCAAAAGCATCGCTCCTATATTCAGGTGCATGAAATTGAAATGCTCCATAAGTTATAAAAAGAAAAACAACTGGTAATACTAAAGCAGCAATAAATCCAAAAGTAAAAAATTTTTTGAGCATAAAAACCTTTTTTTATTTTTAAAGAATTTTTATTTATTAAAATTCAATTCTTTTACATCCATCAGAAATGACGTAAGAAGTTTTTCCATCTGGAAATTTAACTGCTTTTCCTGTAGCGTCAATAACTTTTATAGTTGGCTTTCCATAATTACAACCTTCTTTTTTGCCTCTTGCCGTTGTACCTCTTCCGTTGCTAGCGCCAGTATTCGTTAACTTTTCACTATCAACGTAAATTGTAACGTTTGATGGATTTAATAAAACAACAAGTTTTCCATCTTTATCTGCCTTTGGTTTCCATAAAAAATTACTGACAACCTCATCGCTAGTTTCTGTACCGACTCCTGTTCCCGCTAATGCAGAATAACAAGAAATTAAACTTTCATTAACACATGTTGCCACATCTGCTTTTAGATAATTAATTGATAATAATTTTTCTGCTAAAACAGTATCATCATTTAAAACTATACTTGCAATATAGGCTTTTCCGCCGCCATCGACAGTGACAACGCAATCGGTTTCTGTTTTATAAATTTTTACAAATGTGCCACTATCTTCTATAAGATCCTCGATGTAATTTAATTGTGCGCTTGTAGTTCCGTTGTCTGCGACCCCAGGAAGTTTTACTAAAAAGTTATCTCCGCCTTCAAATGGAGAAAAGATATATAATTCTGCCGAAATTACTTTTTCAAGATTTGATTTTATGAGAAGACTATCTGGTGGATTGCTTACAAGCTCTCTATTTGCAGGAATTTTACATTTTGATTCTGACGTATTTGTTGATGATGACTCGGAAGATGAACTACTGCTAGAACTATCTGTGCAAGCAAATACAAATAATCCGCAAATTATTGCGATGAATAAAATAATTTTTTTCATAAATCCTCGTGGCGTTTGTTGATAAAAATATGTATATACGAAGCATCGTTTATAAAACAAAATGCTTTTCGCTTATAAAACATATTACTTTGTATTGTTTTTTAGGGCAATGCTATATAGTTTATCGTATGGTAAAATAAGTGATAAAGACAACAAAGGTCGAAAATATGTTTATACTATCAGGCGGTGGGGACGAATTTCAGTCTTTTAAAATACATAAATTATTTGCAGATAATTTAAAATCGCAAAGGAATTTATTATATATTCCTGGTGATGCCTTTCCATATGAAGCTTCTTTTAAGTGGATATCAAAAGTTTTTTCTTCTTTTGGAATTACAAATATAAAAATGTGGACAGATATTAATGAAAAAATAGATTGTAAAGATTTTGATGGAATATATGTTGGTGGAGGAAATACTTTTAATTTATTAGAAAAATTATCAAAATCAAAAATGTTTTCAAGTATAAATTCTTACTTAAATTTAGGTGGTGTTTATTTTGGAGGAAGTGCAGGGGCGGCCTTATTAAGTAAAGATATAAATGTTTGTTTACCCCACGATCCAAACGAGAATAATGTTTTTCCAACATTAGGACTCAATAAACTTTTGGGATATGATCTTTGGTGCCATTACAATGTATTGGAAGAACCTTTAATAAAAGAATGGCTAAAAAACAATCCTAAATTAATTCTTCTAAAAGAAGAATCTGGAATCATTTGCGATGGAAATACCATTACCGCACTTGGAGATGTTATTGTTTGTAAAGATGGAAAAAGAGAAGAAGTTAGAGATGGGGGAGGAGTGAGGTTGTAATGTCGGCAAGAATAATATTTCTGTATTCTAAAATTTAAAGATATCTTAAAAAAGAGTCCACCTAAATCCTTCCCAGCAGCTTTTTGCAACATCATAGTAAACAGTGCATAAATATGCAGAAACAGAGCATCCAATAAGCGCTGGCCTGATGCTTTTTGTCGGAAATTTTATGAGCCCGAAGCATCCGATGAAAAATATGAACATTGATGGCAAAAGGTAACGCCCTTGAACTCCGAGAATAAGAAGGTTTCTTGGTATTGTCCACGTCATGTATAAAAGTAAAAAAACGCCGAAGATAGATGAGCACGAGATAATAAAATATACTAGCCTAGTAGAAATATTTGTTTTTACAGGGGACAAAAATGAAGATATAAAAAGTACAAAAATATATGAAAAATATGTATAAAAACTTAGATTGATATTCAGCCAACCTAGGTTACCAACGAATGACATCAAGTAAACAGCTCTTAGTTCATAAATTGTTTTTATTAAGATTTTCAAATAAAGAATTTTATTATTTAGAATAAACAATAATTGTTGGTGGGGAGAAATATCTTTAATGCGTAGAGCCTGATAATCTTTTATAAGGTATGCCCAAAATAATATTAAAAATAAATTAAGTGCTATTGATCCAAAGCAAAAAAGTAAATACTTTTTTTTATTTTTAAAAATTTTAGCTGGAATAAGAAATATAAGTAGTATAAAAGGAGCATAAACTCCCTTTGCTAGGCAAAAAATTAAAAATAATGTATTTATAATTATAAAAAGAAAAGTTTTAAATTTTAGGGAAAGATATTTTTCTTTTTCTCGCTTAAAAGTTTGTTCATTGACACCAAACCTTAAATGTAAGATTAAGGCTACACTCAAAAAAACAGTAATGTTTAAAATGGAATCACTTGAATAAGAAATTGCTTCAAAAACATTCATTGGTAAGAGGATATAAAGCAATGTAAACCATTTTCCAAAAGGCATATATAATATAGTGATATAAGAACATATTATCCAAAAGATAAACATTATTATTTTTCCAGAAAAATAATAAGTAAAAAAATTATCAGAAAAAAAATGGGCAATATACAATGTCATGCCTTGAATTATATATGATGTCGGAGAATATAAACCTGCAGGAGAATTGGTTGTAGTTGTGTTACTAAAGTTTATAAATGCATTTTTTGTAACACAATTTTTGTGATTTTTTTCTACGGCATTTTTTCGACATTTCAGAGCAATCTCTTGTATTTGTGAGGGAATAATAGTGTTTAAGTCAGGTAAAAAAACTCCCTTAGATATGTCATAGGTTTTATAAAAGTGTGCAGGCTCATCTGGAACTGACATTGGTGGAGTAAAAAATATTATAGATAAACCAAAAATTGTCGCTAAAAATAAAAATAAGTTTTGAGGTGAAGAAAGTATATCCTTAATAATTTTCATATTATTAAAGCCTATTTTTGTTTTTTTATATTCAAATTACAAAACTGCGATTCAAGACTAAAATTTTTATTATAATAGGGATCTCCCTTTTCATAGAACTCACGCCATTTATTTAAGAAGCAATCGATATCTTGTTGAAACCGTAATTGCTTTTCTTCTGACATATCCTCATATCCTCGAGTCTTTGACTCATCATGAATTATTTCAACGAACGGATCGTAAACTATAAGCTTTCCTGTTTTTCTAATTTTTAGACAAAAATCAATATCGTTAAATGCTACAGGAAAGCTTTCATCCATAAAGCCTACTTCTTCGTAAATAGATTTTTTTGACATCATACAGGCTCCAGTAACGGCGCTAAAATTTTGAATTGTGCCATCTCTTCCAAAATATATACTAACATTTGCTGGTAGGTTTTTAAAAATATGACCTGCTACTTTATGCATGCCAATAACAACTCCTGCGTGTTGTATGGATTTATCTGGATAATAAGCTTTTACGCCAACGGCCCCAACATCATCTCTTTGTGCAAAACCTATCATCTCTTCAAGCCAGTCTGGAGTAATAATTGTAATGTCATTATTTAATTGTAGTATAAAATCTCCAGAAGAGTTCTTTACTCCATAATTTATAATTTTAGAATAATTAAATCCCTTTTCCTTGTAGTATAAAATTTTTATTTTTTTATTTTCTTTTAAAGACTCATAAAAATCAAAAGTTTCTTTTTGAGTACTATTATTTTCAACAAGAACTATTTCATAATTTTTATATGTTGTTTTGTTTAAAATGGAGTTTAAACATTTTTTTAGATATGAAATGCCATCTTTGGTAGGAATAATAATAGATACCTTTGGAGTGCCTATTATATCATATTTTGTTCTATATGTCCCAAGGCTATTTCCATGAGAAACCGTTGCGCTTATTCCTTGTCTTTTTAGGTGGTCTTCAATAACTAATATTCCTGCTTCATAAGCATAAGATTTCACAGGATTTGTAGATTGTGCAGTTGAGTTTGGATGTGCTCTCCAGTGATACAATACTTTTGAAATATGAACAATATTTTTTGTCTTTTCACTTGCGCGAAGAACTAAATCAAAATCTTGAGCGCCATCATATTTACTTCTTTCCCCTTCTAGCTCTTTCATTAAGCTATTTTTAAAAATTGAAAAATGACAAATATAGTTATTGGATCTTAAAAAATCTGGCGAAAAATCAGGTTTAAAATGAACTCCAAAACGATGTTTTCCACACAAATCAATTTTGTCTTCATCAGAATAAATTAATTCAGCATTCGGATTCTCGTTTATACATTTTACGACTTCAAAAAGAGAGAATGGAGGAAGCGTGTCGTCGTGATCTAAAAGTCCAATAAAGTCTCCCGTTGCCATTTTTATCGCTTCATTTGTATTTCCTGATATTCCCTTATTTTCTCCTATAAAATGGTATTTTATGCGTTTATCTTGTTTGACAATTTTTTTGAATTCGTTATTTTCTTGTTGGCTACCATCTGCTAAGCACAACTCCCAATTTTTATATGTTTGATTAACTACAGAAAAAATTAATTCCTTAAAAAATTGAATGTCTGTGTTGTACATTGGAACAACAATACTAATTTTAAGAGCATCCTTAAATGTTGTATTTTCTTGTATCTTTAATTCTTCTTCGGTGGGAGTATTTTGCTTTATCCATTTTCGATATTCCTCTTGAAAATTTTGTGCTAAAGATGGATTAAGGTATTTTTTTATAGTTGAAATAATTTTTTTACATGTAACATGAAAACCATTTAATTGAAGATATTGAATGGTTTTTTTAAAATTTGGAATAGTGAAAATTCTAAAAAAATTTCTAAACATTTTTTTCCTAAAAAATAAATGATTTAAATTCTTTCAAATAAAATTGTAGGATTGTTTTTTTTTGAAAGTTTGTTAAACTAAAAACATGTTTTTTCTGCATATGTAAGTTACATTTTTTTATATTTTTTGTAAAGTGAGTGAAAAAGATTAGTACAAAATTTAAATTTTTTTATTAGAATAATGTTTACTAGGTTAGTGTTTATAATGTTCAGTTTAATATCATCATTTAGAGAAAATTTTGCGTTGATTTTACGTTTGTCAAAACGTGATATTGAATCAAAATACCGTGGAACATTTTTAGGAATTCTTTGGGCAATTTTTATTCCAGTACTATTACTTCTTGTTTATACATTTGTTTTTTCAGTTGTGTTTAATGCAAGGTGGGGAGAAGCACAAGGCGGAAAGGGAAGTTTTGCATTAATACTATTTTGTGGTTTAGTTTTTTTTAATCTTTTTTCTGAATGTATAGGAAGAGCACCAACGTTGATTCTTTCTAATTCTGTGTATGTGAAAAAAGTTCTTTTTCCATTAGAAATTTTACCAATAGTAGCAATGATTAGTGCAATATTTAATTTTATTTTAAGTTATATTGTTTTAATGATAGGTTTTCTTTTTATAGAGGGGATTCCTAGTATCTATGTGTTATTGGTTCCATTTCTTTTGATTCCTTTTTGTTTTTTAACGCTTGGTTTTACATATTTTCTTGCTTCTTTGGGTGTCTATATTAGAGATTTAGGACAGATTGTCGGTGTGATTATAATGGTTCTAATGTTTTTAAGTCCTATTTTTTATCCACTATCGGCGATTCCAGAGTTTTATCGAAACATTATTAATTTAAGTCCTGTTACAATTATTATAGAATCTGCTAGAGGATTAATGTTTAAAGGAATTATTCCAAATTTATTACCACTTGTTGTTTATTTTCTAGTTTCTATAATTATTTTGTATCTTGGTTTCTTATGGTTTAAAAAAACAGAAAAAGGTTTTGCCGATGTCATCTAATTTTTCTGATATAACAATACAAGTTGAGAATATAAGCAAGATTTATCCAATCTTTAAAAAGCCACAAGATCGTTTAAAACAAATGATCTGGAGGAAACGTCGAACGTATTATGAAACTTTCTGGGCATTACGAGATATTTCTTTAACAGTTCATAAAGGTGAAACATTAGGTATCTTAGGACGCAACGGTTCTGGAAAATCAACTCTTCTTCAAATTATTGCTGGAACACTTAGGGCGACGGCTGGTAATGTAAAAACTTTTGGTCGTATTGCAGCTTTGCTAGAACTTGGGGCAGGGTTTAATCCTGAGTTTACTGGAGCAGAGAATGTGATTCTTTGTGGAACAATACTTGGAATTAGTGAATCTGAGATGAAGGAGCGTTATCCAAGTATTTTAGAGTTCGCAGATATTGGAACATTTATTGATCAGCCTGTTAAAACGTATTCTAGCGGTATGTTTGCAAGATTGGCTTTTGCCGTGGCTAGTTCTATTTCTCCTGATATTTTAATCGTTGATGAAATCTTAGCTGTAGGAGATGCAAAATTTCAAGCACGTTGTTTCACACGTTTAGCTGAGTTAAAGGCTAGCGGAACAACAATTATCCTTGTTACTCATTCACCAGAGCAAGTTATTCAACATTGCACGAAAGCTATTTTGCTTAACGCAGGATCGTTAATAGCGGAAGGAAGGCCTAAAGATGTTGTGAATATTTATTTAGATTTGTTGTTTGGGAAGAAAAATAATAAAGATCAAGAAAAAATAGTTTCTAATGGTGATGATAAAAAATCTGACAGTAATTTTAAAGACATTATGACTTTAGAAAATAATTTTAATTCTTTTAGAAATAATTTATCTACAGAAGATCTTTTCTCAACACGTTTTGGCTACAATAAGTACGAATATCGCTGGGGAGATCGTAGTGCTGCTATTTTAGATTATTCTGTTAGTTTTAATGGCGTGGAATATCCAAATTCTTACAAGAGTAAGGGAAATTTTGAGTTGTTATTAAAATGTATATTTTACAAAAAAGCAATTCGCCCCGTTTTTGGTTTTGCTGTTAAAACAAAAGATGGTCTTACTATTTATAACACAAACTCTGAATTGCAGTCTGTTGATTTAGATCGGATAAAAGTTGGAGAACCTGTGTTTGTTTCTTTTAAATGGAATTTTAATTTAGCCCCTAATGATTATTTTTTATCAATTGGGCTAGCTGATTTGGGTTCGGGAACAGACGTTCCGTTAGATAGGCGTTATGATTCTATACATATAAATGTTATGGACAACATTACTTATTATGGACATGTGGATTTGGGAGTACAGATTTCTGTGTTGTAATAAACAAAGGCAAGAAGTTATGAACGATTTTATTTATGATAAGCAATTTAGGGTATGGCATAGGTCAAATCTTGAAAACTTTGCTTACTCTGATGGAGAAGAAGTTGAAAAGTATCTTTATGATGTTGTCTCTTCTTCAAAAGATAAATCTTCTCATTCTCAAGAATTAAATAGTCACATTAAAGATTGGCCGACCGAATATCATTTAAGCTCCGTTAGACAAAATCTTTTACGTCCGTTTGATTTTTCAAAATGCAACCGTATTTTAGATCTTGGTTGTGGTTGTGGTGCAATTTTAAGATTTTTTGGAGAAAGTGGCACAAAAGAAGTTATCGGGGTTGATGGAAGTTTTGCTAGAGCCAAGGTTGCTTCTGCTAGATGTGAAGATCTTTCAAATGTCAATGTGTATGTTTCAAATTTAATGGATTTTAAGTCAGAAGAAAAGTTTGATGTCATTTCTCTTATAGGAGTATTAGAATATTCACCAATGTTTATAGATTCTGAGGATCCTGTTAATACTTGTCTTAAACATTGTATGGATATGCTTTCTGATAATGGAACGTTAATAATTGCGATAGAAAATCAGTTGGGATTAAAATATTTTGCAGG
>CAZHSB010000055.1:0-7046 GCA_964534945.1 uncultured Bdellovibrionales bacterium
GATGGAGCGACAGAAGCAAAAATCATTGCAAAAAATCCAGCTTTTTTATTTGATATTTCCTTTGTAAGAAAAAATGTAAGGATAATAAAAATTAACGAAAAAATTAATGGTACCGCCTTTAATGCAATTGCCGAGACTCCAAAGATTTTAAACAAACCCGCAACACAATAAGCTTCTAGGCTTCCAAGATAATCTTGACCATAATAAAATATCGGGGATACTTTTCCCTCATTTATATGTTTTGCCATAAGCCCAACAATGGCTTCATCAGAATCTACAGTAAAATCATTTGCAACTAAAAAATCTAATCTTAAAGCAAACGCTACTAATAATATTAATATAAAAAATATTTTCTCTTTTCTTTCCATAATTAAGCTTTATTAAATTTTATTTTTTTTATTAATTCTTCATAAACTTCTAAAGTTTTTTCACCTGTTTTTTCCCAAGTGAAATTTTTTGCGCGCAGGATTCCTTCCTGTGATAATTTTTTACATAGATTTTCGTTAAAGAAAATTTCATCTATGAGTTTTGCAAAATTTTTAGCATCTGTTGCTTCACCTGTTAACGCATAATCCTTTACGACTTCTTTTACAGCATGCGTATTTGAGCAAACAACAGGAAGTCCTCTTGCCATAGCCTCTAAAGGAGTTAACCCAAATCCCTCATACAAAGATGGGAAAAAAAGCAATGTCGCAATTCCATACAAAGATTTTAAAGATGTATCATCCAAAAAGCCTGTCTCTATGACAAGATCTTCTATCTCATTTTCTTTTATTAACTTTTTATAATTTTCATATTGCTTATCTTGGTTTATTTTTCCTACCATAACCAATTTAAAACAAAAATCTTTTTTTTCTTTATATGTATCTTTTAGGATTTTTACTGTTCTTAAAATTGTTTGATAATTTTTCCTTTGATCGATTCCTCCAACATATAAAATTATTTTTTCATCTTCTTTTAAATTATATTTTGCCCTAAATTCGCTTTCAAAATCATTGTTATATTTAAAATCAAAAAAAGATTCATCAACACCTAGATGAGTTACTCTTATTTTTTCATAAGGAATACCTAAAATTTTATGAATATCTTTTGCGGTACATTCACTAATTGCAATCAAAAAATCTGCATTTTTTATAGATTTAATTTCAAGCCATCTTGCAAGCTTTGCCCTATAATTTCCTTGATCATAAAGATCTTTAAAAATTAAATAAATTAAATCAAGCACCGTTATTATGTACGGTCTTGGAGAAAACAATGGACAATCTGTATGAGATGGAAAATGAAAAAAATCCACTTTCTCTTTAAAATTTCTTCTTAATTTTGATGGAATAAAAATTTGCTGACTAATACTTTGCTTTCCCATAGGGAGAAGATTTATCATTTTCTTTTCGTAGTCATTAAGAAGCGTTGTTTGATCAAAAGTTTCTAGATTAAGATTAGAATTTTTTGATAAATATGAGTAAATTTCTCTTACATAACGCCCAATCCCGCGAATTGAATGTTCCTTAAAAGTTGGATTTAATGCACTAATGTCTAATGCTACTTTCATCATTTTGCCTTTGATTTAAGAACAAAAAATTTCTAAAAATTTTTTAGAAAAGTTTTTAATAGAAAATTCTTCAACTCTTTTTTTGCCAGCAACTATCATTTCATTTTTTATTTTCTTATCAGTTGAAACTTTATATAAAAGTTCTGCAATTTTTACATGATCTTTTTCATTTATTAAGATTCCCCCGTCTCCAACCGTATCTTTTAACGCAGTAGCATCAAAAGATACAACTGGAAGTGAAAAATTCATGGCTTCTAAAATTGGAACGCAAAAGCCCTCATGTTCACTTAAGCAAATATAAGTTGAAGAATTTTTATAAAAAGCCTTTAATTCTGTGTCAGCAACTGAACCACAAAAGTAAATAGAATCTTCAAGATTAAGCTGACTTATTAAGTCTTTTAACATGAAAGAATAAATTTCTGTATCAGTGTCTATTCCAACAAGATACAGTTTTGAATTTTTTTCTATTTTTGAGTGTAAATAAAAAAAACTTTTTATTATATCTTCCACACATTTATTTTTTGCAAGTCGCCCTACATGTAAAATATTTATAGGATTTCCTTTTCTTAATATATATCTAATTCCCTCATTTTCTTGAATATCCCATTTTCTATCATCAAAAGGAAGTGGCAATACTTTAGATTTTATTCCCATAGAAAATAAATCCATCGCATTAAATGGGGAATCTGAAATTACCATATCAGAATTTTTACAAAGAAACGGAAGTTCTTTTAATCCATCTTCGATGTTTTGTGCAACACGAAAATTTATACCATCAAAAAATTTCTTTGGTGTAATATTATGATAAATTAAAAATTTTTCTGCATTTTTAAGATTTAAATAAACCTTATTTAAATCAGAACCAATAGAATAATGTAAAATTACTTTCGCGTTTGTATTTTCATCAAGTAATTTATAGTTTTTCGTAAGTCCTTTATATCTTGTGTGAGTATTAATTGCAAAAATTTCACTATCAAATCCCTTTTCTTTTAAAATTCTTTGCACTGTAAGAACTTCACTTGATATTGCATCTCCATAACTTAATGTATGAACTAATTGATGTATTTGTGTCATAAAAATATCCTAAAATTTCCCTATCATTACTTATTCCATATAAACTTATAATAACTCCGTAAGACTTTCTTTTCGCTTATCATAAATTTTTATAGCTAAAAATAACGCACCAAATGTTACAGCAAGTATTATATAAATAATATTTAAGCTTGGGATTTTCCCGTCTAAAATTAAATTATGATATGCAATTGTAAAAACAGCAAACGGATTGCAATAAGCTGTCCATCTAAATTTTTCTGGAATGGTTGTCATTGGATAAAGTATAGGTGACAAAAAAAATAAAAAATTTAAAATATTTCCTAAAAGATGTTGTGTATCTCTTAAATAAACATTTGAAACTGCCAAGATAAGTCCAAGTGAATATAAAAATACAAATTGAATAGCAATTAAAATTGGCAAATAAAGCAACGTTAAATAAAAATGCTCTCCAAAGCAGATCATAAAAATAAAAAGAAGCGGAAGTGATAATAAAAAATTTATAAATGTTGTAAGAGAAGAAACAGCTACTAAAATATGTGGAGGAAACATCGATTTTGTAATTAAGTATGCACTATTTACTATCGACACTGAATTTTCTGTCAAAGCAGAAGTCGTCCAAATCCATTGTAAAAGCCCAACAAAAAGAAAAATAGTATAATTATTTACATCATTAAACCTAATATAAAATTTAAATACGATTGTATAAACAAGCATAAGGCAAAGAGGATTTAACAACGTCCAAAAGAATCCAAGCACCGAACCTCTGTATCTTGAAGCTAAAAATCTTAATGTCAAAGCATTAATTAACGTTTTATATTTTTTAAAATCTTGTAAATTTTGAGCCAAACTCATTTATACTTTTACTCCATTAATAATTTTACAAAAATTTCCATTCATGTTCTGGCAAAATAATCCCTGCTTGTTTCGTATCTGTGCGAACAAGAAAACTTAATATATTTTTTTGATAATCATACGAATATCCATCTTTTGCGTGCACAGCCACATCCACAAAATATTTTGCAGGAAGAAGTGGCAATTTTTTAATTGTATAAATTACTTTTCCTTTCTCTTTTAATGATATTTTTATATTTTCGATATCTGTGTTTGTTCCATTTATCACGAGTCCATCAGATCTATTTATAGAAATTCCGAATATTGGATCTTTTACTTTTTCATTCATCGTATATTGTATTTCTATGTTAAAATAATCATTTGTATTATAAACATATGATTCTTTATCTTCACTCGTTAAAAGTTTAACTTCTGTGATTTCAATTTCTCTACTTCCCCAACGTGAATTTTTATTTTTTTCCTCATCAGTTATTTCTTCAATTTCCTGTTGTGTATTTCTCGCTTGATTTTGTTCTTGATATTTTTCTTCTGTTTTATCCTTTATTCTTTGACTATCTTTATCGTTTATAAAACTTGTATAGGCATTAATTACTCTTTGCGGCTCACCTCTTTCTTTTACTTCTCCTTTTTCAATCCAAATAACTTCATCGCACCATTCTTTTACAGCATTAAGATCATGACTTACTAGTAATAATGTCTTCCCCTCTTTCCTTATTTCAAATAATTTATCTCTACATTTTGCGTTAAACGAGGCATCTCCTACTGCCAAAACTTCGTCTACTATCAAAATTTCTGGGTCTGTATGAATTGCCAAACTAAATCCAAGTCTCATAAACATTCCACTTGAATAAGTCCTAATTGGTGCATCTATAAAATCTTCAAGCTCTGAAAATTCCACAATATCATTAAAAACTTTATCGATTTCTTTTCTTGTAAGCCCATGCATTGCACCGCCAAGGTAAATGTTCTCTCTACCTGTAAAATCTGGATGGAATCCCGCTCCAAGTTCTATCAACGCGGCAATCCTTCCATTTACCTTTATGGATCCTTTTGTTGGCTTATAAATTCCAGAAATTAGTTTTAAAAGTGTTGATTTTCCTGCGCCGTTTCTTCCTATTATTCCGACAGATTTTCCTTTAGGAATACGAATTGTTAAATCCTTTATTGCGCATATCAATTCTTTTTGAGATTTTTGTTCATGTTTAAAAGGATTTAACAAAAGTGATTTTAATGTTGTATATCCACCTTTTTTCAGAGTCTTTTTACTAAAATTTTTTGTCAGATTATAGATATCTAATGAATAATCTATTTTTGTATTTTGACGATCATCTTTAAAAAGCATTTTTAATAACCTTATTAATGTTCAATTATGTAAATTTCAGGAAGTTGTCTCCATTTTTGGCAATCGTCCATTCCAAAACCTACAAACCAATCAGCACTACTATCATGAATTCCTATCCAAGTTGGAGTATAAACAGATTCGACATCTCTTTTTATCAAGACAGCTGTGTATACTTTTTTTGCACCATTTTCTAAAATTATTTGCTCTAGTTTCTTTAATGTTTTTCCAGAATCGCAAACATCATCTAATAAAATTACAATCTTATCTTTTACAGAGACACCCTGAATATCCACAAGCACTTGGGAAGTTTGTTCGTTATCGTGATAAGAAGATGCTTTTAAAAAATCTATCTCAAGCTCAAAAGTTAATCTTCTTAATAGATCTGAAGCAAAGCACACTGCTCCTTTTAGTATTGGCAAAATTAAAATATCTTCTTTTTCTATTTTTTCTTTTTTAACAAAATTATTTATATCATTTGCCATATTTAAGATGGCATTATCAATATAATTTTTATCATATTTTAATTTATATTTATTTTGATTCATAACGTATTTTAATGTTGAAAAATTTATAGATATCAATAATTTTTAAATAAAATTTATTAATATATTGTAACAATAATTTTATTTAACAACAATACGTTTAGCAAACCTCATGTATAAGCCTGTTAGCGCCTTTTTTATTGAAATTAAAAAGATTTTTATGAATCGTTTCCAACAACAGTTCTCATATTCCAAGAACTAGGAAGTGAAAAACGCCTAGAATGTTTAAACCTAGATTTTCCTAAATAAATTGTTTTTAGTAATTCAACGCCCTCTTTTGCTCTTTTTTTATTTATTTCTAAAGATCTTACCTTAGGAATTGTCATATTTCCCATGTCTTCATATGATTTTTCTCTTAATGCGATAACAAATTCTTTTTCACGCATAGTAAGTTTTGAAAATGTAAGCCCTTTATATAGTAATTTTTCTAAAAATGCTTCGGGGACTATGTAATCTAAATCTTCTATTTTCTCTTTTGCAATTTCAATGAGTCCATTCCTAACAGCTTCATTATCTTTTAGATATTCATTTGCCATAAGAATTCCTGTTACAGGACGTCCATCTAGGATTAATTTTGAAATGTGAAACAAGGTAACTTTATCGAATGTTATTATATTATTATTTTTCATACTTTTTGTATTGGCAACATTCATGCCACTTTTTTATATTTATAACATACTAAAATCAAAGAAAATTTATTTTTAATTTTTTACCATTGTTGCATTTTTGCATCATCTCTTATTGTATTTTTGCATCTTTCTTTTTCTATTTCATATTTTTTACGACTATTTTAAAAATATATTTTGCAAAAATGATATGAAGCATTTTGCTAACATTTTTAGATATATGTGCAGATGTTTTTTTATGTTTTAGGATGGGATAAATGCTTTGTTGTAAAGATGAAAATTTAGCAAAAAAATATGATGAGGCTGATTTATCAAAAGAAGAGGTTTTAACGCCACAAGAAAAAGAGTTTGACAAACTTCTAAGAGATTATATAAATGGCATTAAAATTTATCTAGCTTCTGATAGATCGTAGCATTTTAGGTTTTATTATCTTTTTTAATAAGTTATTGGATTTAAGATAATATACTGAATTTTGTTCTTTTTTAGATCCAAACAGTTTTTGACATCCGATATTTTCTTTTGTTCACATCTTTTATTAAAATTTCCATCATAGACAATGTAGCTAAATTTTGTATCTGTGTTTCCTGTAAGGCTGATATCAGTATTATTTACTGATTGAAGGTTAATTTTAGGTAAAATATTTAAAGATATTCTTGCCTCATATCCAAAAGATAGGGAAACAAAAAAAAGCATTTGGCAAAGACAAAAAGTTACGTATTTCATAAGAGAAAAGTTATAGCAGGCATTTTTGTGTTAAGCAAAAATTTTTATAAAAACGCCTAGAATTCTACATCTTCCCCCAAAAATACTAACATTTTTTCTTTGATTAAACGATGTATAATGGTAAAGTAAGCAGTATGTAAATTTTAAAAAAGAGGAAAATATGGCACCAGCAACTACAACAACACCTAAAGTAAGTCCAACAGTGAAAATCACAGAAAGCAATCCAACTTTTACCGTAAAGCAATCATCAAGTGAACAATATCAATTCAATCTCTCTGATGTAACGTTTAGTGTTGATATTAATAAAGAAGCAAAAGAACTCGAAAGCAAATCTGCAGAAAAAAATAGCAAAACTACT
>CAZHSB010000055.1:7146-9376 GCA_964534945.1 uncultured Bdellovibrionales bacterium
TAAAGAAGCAAAAGAACTCGAAAGCAAATCTGCAGAAAAAAATAGCAAAACTACTGAAACGCCTACAGGAATGGGGGCAACGGAAGAAGAACGTACCGCAACTGAAGAAATACCTACAGGAACGGGGGCAGCAAAAAAAGCAAAAAAAACAAGAAAAGGCCCTGATGGTAAAATTATTGTTCAAGTTGATAGCTTAGCTAACCAAGCAAATGTTGGATTTAATGAAGATGCAACTCTAGAATTTATTTCATCATCATGTGAAATGAAGGGAACTAAACAAACTCCATTTCATACATTAACTGTAACAAAGAGTAAAGATGTATCAGGAAAGGCAACCATTACATGGAATGGAGGGTGCGTAGAAGGTGCACACATAATAGCAGATGGTGTTAATTTAAAGATATGTGGAAAAGAAGCAGATAGTAAGGCAGGAACTCCTGCAGAATATTTTTCAGCTAAAAATGCAACGTTAGAAAATATCCACACTTTGCATTATGTCGATATTTCGGGAGGAGAATTGATTGGTGGAAGAACCATAGCAATATTATCTACTTGTGTATTTCGTTATAACAATTCATTTTTTCTATCAAAATATGTTCCTAACTTTCTTGCTTTTGGCAAAAAGAAAGAAATAATAAACGATTTAAAAGCACTCGATGGTGTTGTTTATGATGAAAAAACAAAATTTCATCTTTCCGAAGATCAATTAAAAGACACATTTGAAGCATTAATCGTAAATGGACAAATTGATAAAAAAATGTTTACCATGCTAAAGAATAACCGTGAGTTAGCAGAGCAAATAAGAATTGGAAATCAAAAATTATCTGAATATGACAATTTTGAAGAATTAAAGACTGCACTATCACAAAATAACGTTGTAATAGAATCAAGCGAAAAATTTAAAAATGCTCTCAAAAGTTTTTCACAAACTCAAGAATTTAAAGACTGGGGAAAAAAGTTTAATGAAGACTTTAATAAACAAGTACATAAATTCTTGAAGAAATTTTCTCATAAAGTTGAGGACCCAGGAACTGCTTTATCAATTGATGATCTTTTAAAAAGGTTAAAAGATAATGATACATTAGGAGAGTTGATTGGAGACGATATTGATCCAAAATTCAATCCTGCAAAAGATTTAATACGTAAAAAGGCAGGTAAGCGTTTACCAGATAATGCAGAATTTTCTATGTTTATTGATAGAGACACAGGAAAAAGAGTAATGATTGCAAAAAGATCTAATTCAGATAAATATGGATATATATGTGAAATCAAAGAAGATTCTACAGAATATTTTACTTTTGAAAAGGCTCAAAAGGTTACTACTGATGTTTTATTTAGAAACATTACAGAAAACACACCTTTTGGTTCAAAATCAACTTTTAGAAAAATTGATATCAATTCATCTAATATTGATGAATTTTATAACAAATTAAAAGAGTTAGGAAATTTAACTGATGGAAAACAAGAAGCCTTAGAAGCTGCCGAGAAGGAATATGGAATAGATAGAGGAAGACTTAACATTATAGCGGAATATACAAAGATAAAATCAAAAGATGAGTTTAAAAGTCAATTTGAAGAAATAACAAAAGACACTCCAATGGATTCTTTAGTCACAGAGATTTTTTTAAAAACCTTTAATGATACTTATAATAACGAAGCAGAAAAGAAACTTGCTTTAAAAAAACTGAGATTAGATAAAGATCAAACGATAGAAGGTCAAATAGATTCACTCTCGAGATCTAAATTACATAAAAAATTTTTCAATAGCCTTCTAAGTGGCAAAAACACGGAAGAATCTTTTAATCTTGCAGTTTCAGAAAGTGAATAATTTTTTTAGAAAACAAATGCGATAATTTTTAAAATCTTATTAAAAGTTACCGCATTTGTATATAATCATCCGCCCCCTACTACGCCTCCTCCATCTCACACAACTTAACCACATTCTTAAAGAGCATTGCTATTGTCATGGGGCCGACACCTTTGGGGACAGGAGTTATGAAAACTTCTTTTTCTTTAAAAGAATTAAAATCAAAATCCCCTACTATACTCTTATCTTCTAACCTGTTAATTCCAACATCAATTAAAATCGCATTATCCTTTACGCCTTGACTTGTAATTAAATTTTTCTTTCCTACACAAGAAATAATAATATCTTTATCCTTTACTAATTCTTGTAAATTTTTTGTTTTTGAATGTGCAATCGTTACAGTTGCATTTCTTTTTAACAACA